>NZ_JBQDNB010000003.1:80457-288510 GCF_052096715.1 Providencia sp. | reverse complement strand
TAAAATACAATATGCAGGTGTTTTTTTACTATTTAAATTAACACTTTGCATCAAACTGTTCGTATTATTGTTCGATTACAAGTTTAAGTCAAATATCGCTACTCTAAATCTGCGTTTAACAATAACCAATTGATAATTAAGTAATTATTCAATAATCATTTTCAGTGTAAAAAATGATTTATAGAATAAAAAGTATTACTACCTAGTAACACACTCCAGACAAATAAAAAACAAAATAAAATACTATTTACATGCTTCAAAAAAGATATAAAAACCATCAGATTAACATTCACTCAATGAAAAACCAAACTGGTCAATTTGATGCATATTGTTCGGTTTTTTGTTCATTAAAGATATTTTTAAAGAACGTCAATATTGTACCAAATTAAGATGAAACAAAGGAAAGCACTAATAATAAAACAGTGGTAAGCGTGCTGTTTTATTTAAATATTTAATGTCTTATTTATTTAATGGAAATGTACAAAATGAATCTTAATAAACTTGCTTTAATTTTAGGTCTAGGACTCTCTATTACTGCAGGCGCAGCTAATGCCGCCGACCAAGGACACGGAACTGTCACATTTGAAGGTTCTATCATTGATGCACCATGTTCAATCACACCTGAAACCTCTGAGCAAACAGTTCCTATGGGACAAATTTCTACTGCCGAATTAAAAGATGGTGGTCGTAGTAACTCCCGTGATTTTAAAATCGCATTAGAAAACTGTACGACTGAAACATTAAAAACAGTAACAACAACCTTTACTGGCGCAAGCAGCACAATCGCTGACGGTTCTTTAGCCATTGATGGTAAAGCACAAAATGCCGCTATTGTTATTACTAACGCAGGTGGTAAGCAAATTAAATTAGGCACAGCCTCTGATGCACAAACACTGCGTGACGGTAATAATGACTTAAACTTTGCAGCTTATCTGCAAGGTGATAGCAAAACAGCAGCAACCCCTGGTGCATTTAAAGCTATCGCAACATTCGCTTTAGCTTACCAATAATAAAAAGGCCTAAACACGGATGTATGGCCTAATTAAATTTACATCATTTAATTATATTGTTTTAACACGGAGTATTTATGAATCACTTTGGCATTTTTGTCATGGTGTTTTCAGGAATAATGGTTATACCTGCAATGGCATCTCATGCAGAGCAGGGAAACGGATATGTCTCAGTAGAAGGCTCTATTATTGATAGCCCTTGCGCTATTGATGCCGGAAGTCGTGATCAGACTATTGAATTAATGACGATCCCCGTTAGTCAAATGATACATGATAGAGAAGGGCCAATTCGCCCTTTCTCTATCCGTTTGATTAACTGCACCCTGACACCATTAACACCCGGAAAACCTGATTGGCAATCTTTTGAAATAACTTTTGATGGTTCACTAGACGGTGACAATTTTCAATTATTCGGTAAAGCCAGAGGTGTTTCATTAAAAATTATTGATGCTTTCGGGAATCATGCACTTCCCGGAAAACCTTTACCTGCTCGTGCAATAGAGCCTGGCACGATGACACTTAATTATGGTATGCGCTTAGTCAGTAATAACCAACGTCTAAAAGCAGGAAATTATAAAACAACAATCCAATTTAAAATGGATTATTACTGAGTTATTGCGAAGGGACTATTATGACTCTGCTATTAAATAAGAAAAATAAAGTCTTCACTGACTCAGCGCGTTATATTTTTAATCCTTTGGCATTAATGGTTATTATTGCCATTACGCAAAATCAATATACCTTTGCGAATACCAATATTGAATTCAATACAGATATTCTAGATGTTCACGATCGTAGTAATATTGATTTAAGTGAATTTACTCATGCGGGCTATATTATGCCCGGTACTTATCCTTTTTACATCAGTCTTAATACTAATACGCTTCCTTCGGTTTATGATATTGCCTATATCACATCCGCAAGTAATCCTCAGGAAACCGTTCCTTGTTTATCACCAGAGGTCATGTCACAACTTGCATTGCAAGATGAATGGCAAAAAAAACTACAATGGTGGAACGATGGCCAGTGCCTAAAAGTCGACTCACTGCCCGGAATGACGGCAAGTGGATCTCTAGCATCTGAAACCATTGTTATCACTATTCCACAAGCCTATCTTGAGTTCACTTCAGATAACTGGGATCCCCCTGCTCGTTGGGATAACGGTGTCGCTGGCGCACTATTTGATTACAACTTAAATACACAGCTCACTGACCCTAAAAATAGCAAATCTAGCCGTCAAATTAGTGGTAATGGGGTTGCGGGGATGAATCTTGGTGTATGGCGTTTTCGTGCAAATTGGCAAGCTAATTATAATGATACATCAGGCCAATCCACTGAACGTCACTGGGATTGGAGTCAATATTACGCTTATCGTGCCATTACATCATTAAGCGCCAAACTCACTTTGGGTGAGGAATATCTGCGTTCAGGTATTTTTGAGTCTTTTCGTTATCTTGGTGCGAGCTTGATGTCAGATGACAACATGCTACCACCCAATTTGCGAGGTTATGCACCCGAGGTCAGTGGTGTAGCAAAAACAAATGCCAAAGTCACAGTTAGCCAACAAGGTCGTGTGTTGTATGAAACGCAAGTGGCTCCTGGGCCTTTTCGCATTCAAGATTTAAATGATGCGGTTAACGGTAAACTTGACGTCAGAGTCGAAGAACAAGATGGCTCCACTCAAGAATTTCAAATTGATACCGCAACAATCCCTTATTTGACCCGCCCAGGCCGCGTACAGTTCAAACTTGCAGGAGGGCGTCCAAGTAATATACGCCACCATACTGAAGGCCCAGGATTCGCATTAGGTGAGTTTTCGTGGGGGATATCTAATGGTTGGTCACTATATGGCGGTGCGCTCGGTGCTGGTGATTACAATGCGCTTTCGGTGGGGGTCGGTCGTGACTTAATGATGTTTGGTGCAATCTCATTTGATGTCACTGAATCGCGAGCCAAGCTGCCTTTAGATAGTAAAACCTATACAGGTGGTTCCTATCGCTTAAGTTATTCCAAACGCTTTGAGCAATATGACAGCCAAATCACTTTTGCGGGATATCGCTTTTCTGAACGTGATTTCATGAGCATGAACCAATATCTTGATCGCCGTTATCGCAGCTCTGTTCAAGAAAATACAAAAGAACTTTATACCATCATGTTGAACAAGCAGTTCACTGATATTGGGCTGAGTGCTTATTTAAATTATAGCCATGAAACCTATTGGAATAGACCTAATACCAAGCGCTATAACTTGTCGTTATCTAAATACTTTGATTTGGGGAAATTTAAAAATATCAATGCCAGTTTATCTGCTTTTCGCAATCAATATGAAGGCAAAAAGAATGATGATGGCGTTTACTTAAACTTTTCCATGCCATGGGGTGATGCCGCAACTATCAGTTATAACAGCATTATCAACCGGACCGGTAACTCACATACGGTAAGTTATTATGACCGATTAGATGATAAAAATAGTTATCGCTTAGGGACCGGACTGAGCTCTCGAGGCAGAGCGACAGGAAACGGCTATTTCCTCCATTATGGTGATTCCGCCACGGTAACCACTAATGCAAGTTATGTTGCCGGAGACTACGCCTCAGCCGCACTTTCTTTACAAGGTGGAGCAACCATAACCCCATATGGTGCAGCTCTTCATCGCATCAATATGCCTGGCGCAAGCCGGATCATGGTTGATACCGAAGGTGTTGCTGATGTCCCTATCAAAGGTTTTGGCGCCAACGTGAAAACCAATCGATATGGTAAAGCCGTTATTTCAGATATCAACGATTACTATCGCACCAGTACCAGCGTTGATCTGAATAAGCTTCCCGATAATGTCGAAGCCACCAAGTCTGTTAAACAATTAACTGTTACCGAAGGGGCGATTGCTTATCGTAAATTCGATGTGCTTTCGGGTCTGAAAACCATGGTAAGACTTGCACTTGCAGATGGAAGCTACCCACCGTTTGGCGCATCAGTCCTCAACAGTAAAAAATATGAAGTTGGGATCGTTAATGATAACGGCTCTGTTTATCTTTCTGGCGTAAATCCAAATGAAATACTTAATGTCACTTGGAATGGTGAAACGCAATGCCAGATACAAATTCCGGCACAAATTGAAACAACAGAATTTAATTCATTATTACTCCCTTGCGGGGCTCAACCAACCACAGTGAATGTGCCTCCAGTGACGACGCAAACGGCAACTGACAATCTTGCCCCTAAACAGGCAATAGAGCCAAAGCAACGCTGGTTATTATCGCGACCAGATATTACTTACACCACTGATGATGCTTCACTATAAAGTTTATGGAAAAAGAGTTGATATTTATGAACATAAAAAAAAGTGCCTTGATTACCACAATAATCAGTTTATCTACACTTGCGAGCAGTGGCGCTAATGCTGCCATTGCCCTTGATAGAACTCGCGTCATCTTTAATGGCACAGAAAAAACCATTAGTTTAAACGTCACAAACCAGAACGTTGACCTCCCCTATCTAGCCCAAGGCTGGATAGAAAACGTGCAAGGTGAAAAAGTGGAATCCCCACTGACTGTATTACCCCCAGTGCAACGCATTGAAGCTGGTGAAAAAAGCCAAGTCAAAATTCAATCACTGCCTGACATCAGCAAATTACCGCAAGATAGGGAAAGCGTGTTCTATTTTAATTTGCGTGAAATTCCGCCAAAAAGCTCACAACCAAACGTTTTGCAAATCGCGCTTCAAACACGCATCAAATTGTTTTATCGACCAAAAGCACTTTATGCCTCGCGAACAGATTTGGATTCGCCATGGCAAGAAAAACTCACTATCACCCGTAAAGGTGATGGTTATGAACTGAATAATCCTACCCCTTACTACATCACGATTGTGGATGCGGCAAAAGATCTCAACGGCAACACGATCGCTAATTTTGAGCCTGTGATGATTGATCCTCGAAGTAGCCAACTACTCAAAGGCAACACAAGTTCATTGGGCACTGCGCCTGTGCTGACTTATATCAATGACTATGGTGGTAGGCCTAAGCTGACATTTAGCTGCAATGGGGTCAATTGTACCGTGGCCTCAGCCTCAGACAATTAAGCGGAGGCTGGTATGAAAAGGACACATCTATATTGCACAGTTGTGCTCTGCACAATACTGCCGTCAATAGTACTCGCGATAGATAGCTGGGAAGTCGAGGGGCTACACGGACAAATTCGTGTTAATGGGCAGCTCACTGAAGCGCCCTGTACGCTCGATATGGCGTCGAAATGGCAGGAAGTTTCGCTTGGTGATGTTCCTGCATATCGGCTACGAAAACCGGGAGATCAAGCGGAACCGGTACCCTTCACCCTACTGTTTCGTAACTGTATTCGGACACAGAGTGTGATTTATGACCAAAGAACGGACACCCCGACATGGGATGCGATGCAACCCGTTGCAACAGTGTCATTCGTGGCGCAAGCCGATAATTATTATCCACAAATGTTAGCGGTTAAAGGTGTGACAGGGTTAGCGCTAAAAGTCACAGATAAACAAAGGAATGACATTCGCTTAGGTGCTCGAGGCAAACCACAATTTCTCGAATATCCACAAGGAATACTAACTTATTACGTTACCCCCGTGAGAACCCCCGAGAAATTAAGTGAAGGCCAATTCAGAGCCGTAATGGATTTTAGGGTGAATTATGACTGATTTGAAAAAATGGCCACATACAAAAAAATTATGTTTAGTCGCAATAATATGGGCCTCAACAGCCAATGCCAACTTACCTGAGTCACGCATATTACCCTCAAGCAATGCGCGTGCGACTCCGGGGATTGTGTATGTGAACATTAGAGGCATCGTACTTGCACCGCCTCCTTGTGTCATCAATGACGGCAATATGATTGATATTAATTTCGGTGAAGTCATGTCAACACGTATTGATGGAACAGCATACAAAATGCCTGTCAATTACAACATTAAATGCGAAAAAATGCCCAGTAAAGCCATGAAAATGTCAGTACAAGGCAATAGAGCCAAGTTCGACAACAACTCATTATCAACAAATATTGAAGGGTTAGGCATCGCTATTATGCGTAATGACAGCAAACTCCCAGTTGGTCAAACCGTCAATTTCACTTACCCGAATGCACCACAATTTTCGGTAGTACCTGTAAGAGATATGACTCAAACCTTAACGGGTGGCTATTTTGAAGCCATTGCTACCCTACTCATCGAGTATCAGTGAGAGGCGCGCTTATGTTTCAATCAACACTAAATAATACCCTCATTATTAGTTTGATAATGTTGGTATCAAGCAATATTTCATCAGCAAATAACATGAAACTACATGGTATTTTGCTTGAGCCGCCTGCATGTAAAATTCAAGACGATAACGTCATTGATATTTTCTTTGGTAAAAATGTTGGGATACATCGAATCGATGGCATCAATTATACCCAAGAAATTGACTATAAATTGGTGTGCGTTGATAACATCAAAGGTTGGGTTCTCGGCCTTTCTGTCATTGGGCCTCAAAGTAATTTTGATAGCGCTGCATTACAAACGAATGTGAATAATTTAGCGATTCGTTTAACTCAAGATGGCAAGCCCTTTGAAATTAATAAGCGCATAACAATTACACCAACCCGCCCTCCGTTACTCAAGGCAGTACCCATAAAACGCCCGGGAAGTGACTTACCTGAAGGCGCTTTTTCAGTGACGGCAACATTGTTAGCGGAGTATCAATAATGAACAAGTTCATTACAAAATGCTTATTCATGATACTGCTAGCCTATCATGGTTTAGCGCAGGCTATTCCGGATAATTTATATTTCCACGGCATATTAGTATCAGAACCTTGCGTAATTAAGCCTGGGGATGAATCCATTCGTTTAGATTTTGGTAACGTACCCGATAAAAATATCTATGCCTACGGAAGAACGGTCAGCGAAGCATTTTCTATCAATCTAGCTGAATGTGATACCAGTATTGGCAAGTCCGTCAATGTCACCTTTTCAGGAACACCAAGTCTAGTATTACCGGGCTACCTTGCACTGCAAGACAATAGTCGCGCAGATGGATTTGCCATCGGTATTGAAGATGAAACAGGGACTTTTTTGCCCATCAATACCAAAGGGGAGAAGTTACCGCTATCAGATGGCTCAACGCAGCTGAAATTTAAAGCCTATTTAAAAGGTGAACCTGATGCGATTGCTCAGCAAAAAATTAAGCGAGGTCCTTTTAATGCAATTGCGACTTTCAAATTAGATTACGAATAACAAATAAGGTACTTAGCTAACATGAAATGGTTATCGTATATATTTTTCACCAGTATGGCAGCAATCTCTTTACCCGCGAGTGCTGCAATTTTCTCTTACATTACAGAGGCTACTGGCTCTTCCAGTAATGCACAATATACCTACGTCATTGAGCGCTGGGATGAAGAAAATGATGGAACACCCAGCCCCTGTGCGAGCTGGCCAAGATGTTATATCAATATTAATCATAAACATACCGCATCAGGTAATCCCGGAAGCGTGGCTCGGTCATTAGTCGATGTCAGTGGCTTAAGAACTATGCAAGAAGTGCGTGCGGCAGTCATAAGAAGCACCGGTTTTCCCATTAATGGAAGAACTAACCATGTTGGAGATCCGTTGGCTAAAAACCAAGAGTGTGTCGGATTGTTTTATCAAAACATAAGCAGTGGATTAGTTGAATCATCAGGTCGTCTACTACCAGGTTCATTATGTGGGATTGCGCCACCACCTGTTGGCGCTTGCCGAATTTCAGAATCGAGTGTCGATATTAACTACGGTAATATTGATGAAGTTAGTCTACCTAACGCTATAGAATCCTCTTCTTTTACAGTTACTTGTAATATTCAAATGGATGTACTTGTCATCGCATCAGGTATGGATAACGGAAAAGTCAGGCTACGTGATGACGGCAGTTTAAAAGCCAGTTTATTTCTCAATAATACTGTTCCAGGCCAAACAGGTGTCTCGGTTCGAGTGCCTGCAGGTGGAGGCGTCAAAGTAGGGATCACCTCCAAACTAGAAACTAATGGGCGTGTTAAAGCGGGGCCTTTTCAAGGGGCTGGTTCACTTATTTTAACGGTGCCATAAATAATTAGGTTATCACTATGTCAATACGAAACGATAGTAACAGAATACATTACTATATAGGTCAGCGCATTTTGAGAAAACGCAAAGAACTCGGCTATACCGGTTCACAATTAGCGAAATTATTGAATATAAGCCAGCAACAGTTTTCTCGTTATGAAAGAGGAAAAAATAGAATTAACCTACTTAGCTTATTCAAAATAGCCGTTGCGTTAAAAACACCGATGAATTGGTTTATAGAGGACATCAGTAATCAGCTTGATACTATTTTAGAAGAAGAACCCATAAACGCTAAATATAATTTTATACAGTCTTACGACTCAGTCCAATTAGCGAATGAGATAAAGCGGCTATAATATATCATGATATTTATAGCTTAATAGGCGTTGTCAATTTAAAAATGGCAGCGCCTATTATAATTATGACATCTTGAAATAATATTCAAAATACAGACAACTGTACTGTGATATTAAAAATTAACATTCCCACAAATAATCAATTAGATAAGTATTTTTATTTTTCATATTATTAGGAATATTTACGGCTGTGTTAGATAACATAAGACTGTATGATTAACCTAGCTATCTATCTGATGATTTCAACAGGGATTAAAATGGAACAAAAACAATACTCACCAAAATGGCAGAAGCGTTTTGCCTTTTTTGATAAATACGGCTCACCAAGCACACCCGAATTTAAAGCTGCATTAAAAGCGGAGTCATTTGGTGGAAGAATCCTTATCAATATGAATATATTCGCTTTTTTCTTTGGTATTATTTATTTTTTAATTTTAGGTTTATGGAAAAAAGGCCTTGTACTGCTCGGTGTTTCTATCGGTATCGGTATTATTGTTGGCACGATTGATATGCTACTTGGCGATGTTTTCCCTAATGGCGTTTACACCGGATTATCAGTAGGGATATCAGCGCTCTGGGCTATGATTGCAAATTATGCTTATTATCTAAAAGAAACCAAAGGGTTGGATAGCTGGAATCCATTTGAAGGCATTAGAATGGTTTAAATTTCATGACCATACTTAGTATGTAGTAATTTTTATGAAAAGGCGCCTATTGCTGTTCATCTTATTTTCAATAAGCGCCTTTTTAATCAAAATCAGAAAGATCATCAATAGAAATACCTAATATCAGTCGTTAGTTTAAACTCAAATAAATTGACATAAATAAGACATAAATATTAATAATAACCAAATAGCACAAGATGACAAAATTAACCACTCCAGTAAAATTAAAAAATCATTTTAAATAAAATCATTACATTTAAAATAAATATAATGAAACAGCTTGAATCTATTTAAATAATATTTTACTGACCTAAAAAATTAAATATATAAATTTCAACTATTTAATTTTATATATTTAGTTAACTCATTATATTTTAAACTAAAATTAAATTAGCTACTGTGGTTTAGTGCTTATATTTAATAGCCGAGCACGGTAATCCGTTGGGCTTTTACCATAATATTGACGGAATGCATGACTAAATGCAGAATGAGATTCATAACCAATGGAAAATGCTGTTTGTTCAATGGAAAGATTGGCTAATAGTAAACGCCCAGCGGCCTCCATTCTCTTTTGTAATAATAATTGCATCAGTGTTAATTGAGTTTCGGCTTTGACTTTCCGCTGTAATGTACTGATAGACATATAAAAAGCACTAGCAATATCTTGGCAGCTAAGAGGTAAATGTAACCGGGAATTAATCCATTTAATTAGTTCATCAATCCATCGGTTATCAGTTTTTAATTGTGCAAATAATAATTGTGCAACAGTAAAACTTTGCTCTGGAGGTTGAGGAAAACGATGTAACCAGCTTAAAAGGCCATTTGCAGCAGGCGTTAATGTAAATTGGCTTATCTTTTCATTCAATGCCCATTGTGCTGTCGCGGGCATTTCAAGTACATAGTTCTGATTACCAATTCGGCCACTAAAAGCATGACTAACACTTGGCGGGATCACCATCCCACTCCCCATACTTAATAAGAAATGCTGCCTATCCATATTGATTTCCATTTCACCTGATAATGCACATACAACTTGCCAATGCTCATCATGTTGATGAGAAATGACTTCGTCTGAGTACTGACGGAAATGAAGTTCAGGTAATTGCAACGGAATACTCCTAATCAATATAAGCTAGAAGTATAACCTTTTTATATGTGAAAGGCAGTAATACAAAGTTTAGAAGTTCTTCCTCACCCCAATATAAAAACATAATTATAAATAATTCAAATTACTATTAAGCGAGCAGTGCCCCATTGGGAAGTGGTAAATTAAACTCTGCTAATACAATTGCCCCTGATTCATCGGGAGCGCCTGTAATGAGTACTTCAGATTTAATGCCAGCTATCCGCTTTGCTTCAAAATTACAAACGCATAATACGCACTTACCTACCAAATATTCTGGTGTATAATTAACCGTAACTTGAGCACTAGAACGCTTAACACCTAGCTCACCAAGATCAACATCTATAATATAAGCGGGCTTTTTAGCTTTACTATTTACTTGTACACTTATAATTGTCCCCACCCTCATCTCCACACGCGTGAAATCATCCCATCCAATAGTTTGCATAAAATCGACTCCTAAACATTATCATTATTAATAATTAATTTAGCATAGAAATAATTAAAACTATTGTCGCCAAACATGCATTTTATATTGTGAAACAGTCAATATATTAATATTTAACATTGGAAAATAATGCCCTCAAAAATTGAAGGCAATTATATTAAAAATAATAAGAAAGAGAGATAGCTTTTTACATGGTAGAAAAAACATTCATAATAATACCACCTGAGATAATCAGGCCCATTGCAAACACTGCTGGAAAATCAGGTTTCTGCTTGTATAAAATCATTGAAACTAAAGTGACGCCAACAATCCCAAACCCACACCACAGTGAATAAGCGACCCCTACAGGGATATAACCCATTGCACGGGTTAATGCAAAATAGCAGACACAATAGGCAATAATAACTAATATCGATGGCGCTAATTTACTAAAACTATTGGTTTTTTTAATCATCGACGTACCTGTTATTTCAGAGCCGATAGATAATGCTAGCCATAAAAATCCTGTAAACATAGTATTTCCCTCAACATTTATAATTAATGAGCTGCTTTATTGTTAATTGGTAGTGAAGATTCTGCTGTCGATTCTTTAACTTCATCCGTTTCTTCAGCGCCCATTTTGGAAAATAGATTCATAATAACAATCCCACTCGCAATAACTGCCATACCAATCATGGCTGCGGTATCAGGATGTTGGCCATAAAATACCATTCCCAGTGTTGAAACCATCAAAATACCGGTGCCTGACCATGTTGCATACGCTAATCCAACTGGAATATTTTTAACCGCCCGCGAAAGGGAGTAATAGCAAATAACATATAGAACAATAATTAAAGCTAATAATAATGATTTAGTCGTTCCCTCACTATTATCAAACATTTTTAATGTTGATGTTGCTGATGTTTCAGAAATAATAACCGCTAGCATCCAAAGCCATGATTTTGCTTTAGGGGACATGGGTAACGCTCCTATTATTAATATTTTTATATTTAAATACAATGAGGTTTAATTTAAATAAATTTATTTATTTAATGATTTCAAATAATCTATCGCTGAATCTGTGAGCTTGTTCCTCTTCAAACAATATATGCCAGGGTCATCCATTACCTCTTTTAAAGTAATGTAACGTTCCCGATTGGTACTTTTTATATTAGATTTTTTATTTTGTTCGCATCTAGTTATTAGCAATTTCTCTTCAATATTATTAAATGAATCAAACTGGACACCTAATAATATTGCTTTATTGATATTATCTTTAATAAGATTGTTGTATTGTTCATTCTTATTCAAACCTAAAATTTGATTTAACTCACTCTCAGGGCAACAATGATATTTTAGTGCCATTATCGGTATATCCTGCGATAGCCCCTGCAAAACTAATTGACTCTCTTCACTGATAAACAACCCATTAGCGACTTCACCTACTGCTTTCGTACCAATAAAAGGTAGGAAAATACAATGATACTGATGAAGACCTTCAATATTAATAGTCTCTTTTGTTATTATGTTACCAAGAGATGCCCATTGTGCTATGTTTTCATGAGTCGACATCATATCGGTTGCATAAACAGTAAAGGAAACAGAAGTCATCTGCATTAACCGTTGATATATTGCCTGCTCATGACTTTGTGCAGGAGATAACACAACAAGTACCTGTTTTTTCAACCGCGATAAAATTTGTGCAACGATCTGTTCAATTAACTTTTCGTTCATCTTGCACCTTCTTGTTAGCTAACAACAAAGACACTATCATTGTTACGCAAACCAGCCGCATTAGCTTCATCAGTATCAATATGAAATTCAAGAGAAAATCGCTCATCGACTCGAACAACAACCTCATCGAAAGTCAAACTGCGTTCTCCTTCAGTACGAATATGCACTTTTTGGCCATTTGCCACATTCAATGCTCTAGCATCCATCATATTCATGTGGATATGGCGTTGAGCACAAATCACTTGTTCTTCCAGATTAACATGCCCTGCCGGCCCGATTAATAACGCACTTCCCGAGGTATTTAAATCTCCCGACTCACGCACTGGCGCTTTGATCCCTAAAACAAAACAATCGGCTTTTGACACTTCAAGCTGACTTTTGGGACGTACAGGCCCGAGCACTCTCACTTTGCTAATCGAGCCTTTCGGCCCAACGACAATGACACATTCTTTTGCCGCAAATTGCCCCGGCTGCTTTAGCTCTTTAAAAGGTGTTAATTGATAACCTTGGCCAAATAATATCTCGACATCCGCTTGCGAAAGATGAACATGGCGATTAGAAATGCCCACAGGAATAGCAATATCAGCATCCATTCCAACCACCGAATTGTGCGCTGAAAGACGAGAGAGAATTTTCCCCATCAATTGCTGATTAATCATGATTTCTTACCTTTGTTCAGTCCACTTTTCTGCTCTTTACTGATGCTGTCAATTTTCACATCAACGATGCTCGCCGCCGTTTTTTCCTCAACCAATAATTGTTTTTCAACAACAATCTCTTTCGGCTTTTCTATTTTTGCCATGTCACAAGCTAGCTCAGTACTTTTGTCTAACTCACCTTGGCTATTTTTTACTGCTAATAGCTTGGTGATAACACTCGGATCAGGTCGTGCGATCACCAGCGAACCCACTAATAATTGGCTATCAGCTATCACACTAATGCCATGGTCAATGGCTGTGTGAACAGCACTAATTTCACCTTGAAAATAAATAGAAATCAGCCCAGAACCTATTTTTCGATAACCGACGACTTCTACACTCGCGGCTTTACATGCTGCATCTGCGGCTTTTATTGCAGATACCAATCCTTTAGTCTCAATCACACCTAAACTTTTCATTTGTCTCTCCTACTTAGTGACGAACAAGTCGAATATCGAAATCAAACGTTTTAAAGAAAGCGTCTAGTTTGTCTAACTCTTCAGCGCTATAAGTCGGGTCTGTCTTCATGGGATAAATCATGTCGAGTTTGTCGTATTTACCACGACCTAATTGATGATATGGGAGGATATCCACTCGGCTCACATTGCCCCGTTTTGACAACTCCATCGCATATTTGATAGCGCCGGTAATAGCATCGAATGAATCGTTATAACCACGAACTAGAGGCATTCGGACAACAATATTTGCCCCTAATTCCACCAGCCTTTCGAGATTACGGCGTACGTTTTCATTACCAATACCAAATAAATTTTTGTGCTGATGAGTATCAATATGTTTAATATCGAATAAAAATAGGTCGACAACTTGCGCTAACTTTTCATAGTTCGCTAATGAGGTTGTTCCTTGTGTTTCCACAGCAGTGTTGATCATCATTTTTTTGCATTCACGCAATAGCTCAACCGCAAAATCAGTTTGTAGGCTCATTTCACCACCACCGATCGTCACACCGCCACCCGAAGAAATATAAAAATCATAATCTTGCATGATGATTTCCATCATTTCTGCTACCGTGACATCTTTTCCCATAATGTCTAAAGCATCACCGATACAAACCTCTTCACACTTACGGCAACCAATGCAATCAATGCCCCTATTCACCCGATGAACCTGTTCCCCTTGTTCATTGTTTGTCATGTAATGAATACCGACAGGGCATACATCCACACATTTGCCACAACTGACACACTTATCATGGGAAAACATCACTTGAAATTGGCTACTAAGTCCTTCAGGGTTGGAACACCAAGGGCAACGAATGTTGCACCCTTTAAGAAAGATCAGAGTACGAATACCATCACCGTCATAAATAGAGTATTTTTGGATATTAAATATCCGTCCTCTAATGTCCGCCGCTGCTGTATTCATCATCACGCCTCCAAATTACAATCAAAATTTATTGTTTTTATTATGAAAAGGCAGATGAATCTCCTTCATCTGCCAATCTAAAGTTAGAACTTCTCAATTACCGTACGGCTAATAATTTCGTCCTGAACTTCTTTACATAATTCAACGAAGTAAGCGCTATACCCGGCAACACGAACGATTAAGTCACGATATTTTTCAGGCTCTTTCTGTGCTTGTTTCAACATTTCATTATCAACGTAGCTAAACTGCATTTGACCATTGCCGAGAATCGATGCGGTTCTCAGTAAGGTAATCAGCCCATTGCGACCTTCTGGTGTATCTAACAAACCTTTCAGGAACTTGAAGTTATGCACCATACCGATATTCATGGTTTCAACATTCATTTTGCTGATAGATTTGATAATTGCCGTTGGACCTTGTTTATCCGCTCCTTGTGTTGGGCTAATACCGTCAGATAAAGGCATCCACGCTAAACGACCATTCGGTGTCGCCGCAGTTAACTCGCCAATTGGCGTATTATTCGAGATAGATAATGTCCCATGGCTCAATGTTGAATAAAGCATCTTGTATTGACGACATTCGCGCTCCGTCCACTCGGTAATATCCAGCGCATACTGGTCAACATAATTGTCATCATTACCAAATTTAGGCGCATTTAAGCAGTCACGACGCAATTCTTCATAGCCTTCAAAGTTTGCCAATAGACCATCACGAACTTGTTCAAGGGTATATCGACCATCTTCATAAACTAGCTTGCGAATAGCGGCGATAGAGTCAACATAAGTTGCTAGACCAGAGAAAATTAAGCCTGGACCGTGATTGACCATCGCACCACCAGCCGCAACGTCTTTACCTTGCTCCATGCAACCTTCAACAAAGAGAGACATTAATGGTTTTGGCGCAACATCACGGTGGACACGTTGGCTAATCACCGTACCGATGGCAGATAAGCGAACTATGTGTGAGATTTGTGCTTTTACTGCACGGTCAAAATCTTCAAAAGTTTTTAGGTCACGTAAATCGCCGGTATCAAGGCCTTGATAGCTGTCAAATAGCACCATACGACCGCGGTTTAATACAAACTCAATTGCAATTGGCCATTGGGTGTAACCCGTTGAAGTCCATTGATAAATACGGCCTGATTTTTGTGGTTCAACGCAGCCCATCAAGCAATAGTCTCGAGCATCTTCAAAATCAAAACCTTTACGCAACATCATTTTGATGTGTGAATCATCGAAATGGCAGGCAGGGAAGCCCATTCCTGCTTTAACCACATCGACAATTTTTTCCATGTATTTCTGTGGTGATTGGTTATGGATACGGCAAGCCAGTGATGGCTGATACACTTTAACGAAGCGTACTGCATCCATAATCAAGTAAGTCAGCTCATTACAGGCATCGCCACCAGAGCGTTTTTGTCCACCAACGGTTAAATTGATAAATGGTTGATATCCCGCAAAATATTTCGCCCCTAGCTCGCTTGACATCCACATTAACTCAGCACATTTAATGATAAATGCTTGCATCATCTCCAATGCTTGATCTTGTGTTAAACGACCTGTTTTGATGTCGTTTTCATACATTGGGAAGCAATATTGGTCTACGCGCCCTAAAGATAAACCGGTTTGATTTTCTTCGATTTCAAACAGTGATTCGATAGTCCAAATACTTTGTAGTGCTTCTTGTAACGTCGTCGGTGGATTTGCAGGTACGTTTTGGTTAACTTCAACAATCGTCAGTAACTCTTCGCGACGTTTCTGATCCGTTTCTTTAGCCGCTAATTCGCGAGCACGTTCAGCGATACGATGTGCATAAGCCACCACACCTTCACAGGTTTCAATTGACGCTTTGTAATAATAAATACGGTCAATATCTTCTGGGTTTTCCATATTCAATTGGGCAAGCTTGGCTTGAGCATCAGCCTTGATACCGTTCATGCCCTTAGTGAATAACAACACGTCATAGCCTGGGCAAGTATCACCGCCACCATTGATTTGGTGATAAGACAAGTCACTGACAAAAGTTTCACCGCTGAATTCCCACACACCCGCTTCACGATATTGCGCTTCGCAAATTTCATCTAATGAGCGATTTTCCCAAAAAGGTGCAATATCTTCGCGGATCGTACGTTTATCTTCTTCTGAAATGTAGAATGGGTCCTGTGGACGTGTGCCCATCGTATCGAGTTCTTCGACAACCCAACGCCATGCAATATCCGGTGAGAATGCACCCGCACGCGGCTTACCGCATGGATGTCCAACAATCAATTCTTCATCTTGGATAAGAATAGGTGCCGTTTCACAAGCGCGGCGGAATGCTTTCGCACGTAATAAAATGGTTGGTAAACCCGGATTGTTTTTAGCAACTTCAGTAAACGTCAGTGCGCGATAAATTGAAACGCTTGGACGTGCTTCTAAGTAATTATTGCGTAGACGCTGTAAACGCGGCGTAAGGCCTTCCATGACTTTAAATTCGTGATTAGCTTGCTCAGCAGGAGCAATATATCCCGCTTGAGGTGCACCATACTGCGGCTGACTACTGGCTTGGCCGCTGTATAAACGCACTTTGAAATTAGCCGTTAATGTCGATAAGTTTTCATGAGCAGACAGCAACATTGCCGATAATTCATTGATGCACAGACGAGGATCATTAAGGTAAATACCTTGAGACATCCCATCAAACATTGGGTAGCCATCAATAGATTTTGTCGAACGAACCTCAGATAATTCAGCTAATTTCAACCATAGACTTTCAACAATTTCATAAGCTTGCGATTGTGTTAAGCGTCCTTGTTCAATATCACGCTGATAGAATGGATAAACGGCTTTATCAAAGCCCATTGGGTTGACCGCATAGCTGCCATTTTCTAAATGCAAAATCAGTTGTAATAAATAGAAAGCTTGGCAAGCTTCTTTGAACGTTTGAGCCGGTTTTGCAGGCACATTACGTAAAATTTCAGCGCTATCTTGTAGCTCCGCGCGACGATATTGATTACCTTCTGCGGCGGCCATGTTATCGGCTTTAGCCGCTAACGATTGTGCAAAACAGATAGCCGCATCACATGCATAAATAGCAGAGCGGCAATTATTTGCCTCATCAATACTATTACGGCTAACAGCGCTACCAATGTTACGCACTCGGTCTTCTAATTTGCCCTTAAGAGCCACAAAACCCACATTTAAAACGGTTAAATAATCAGGTGCAGCGATGGCGCTATCACCAGCAAGAAATTGATAAATACTGTTACTGTGAATTTCACTTTCCGTATGGAAAATCGCACCGCGTGGGGTTGATGATTGGCTACCAATAATCAGTTCATCTTGTGCGATAAATGCCGGAAAATTACGCATAAATTCATAAAAACGCTGAGCAGGTTTAATCGCCTGCGGGACACCGGTCAACTGATTTCCCAGTGCTTCAAGAATATTGGCACGTTCAGTAATGATTGAGCTATTGCGGGCACTTAAACGGTCAGCCAGCATTTTCACGCGTGGGGTCAAAGCATATTTGGCCATGTTAGCCTCTCCTGATGTTCGTTATGTTCTTTCTAGTTTGTGTTCATCATATAAAAGCGTTAATCGTCAAAAAGACTGTTTATACAGCGCTTCTAGTTGCATCGAATTCACTTCCCGTGGGTTAGTCGGTGTGCAACTATCACGCAGCGCCTGCCCAACCATTTCCGCTAAGCGGGTATTAAAATCTATTTCATTGACACCCGTTGCCTGAATGCCTTTTGGCATATTCATCTCATCTTTTAGTACGTTAATCGCCACTATCAGGCTTTCAACACCTTCACGAACGGTTGATGATGGCAAATTCAAGTTTTTTGCTAATCTTGCGTAGCGTTTAGCAGCTTCATTACTGCATTGCCCATTAATATCTGCATTAAAAGCAACCACTTGCGCCATTAAAATGGTATTAGCACGGCCATGGGGAATGTGAAATACGCCGCCTAATGCATGTGCCAAACTGTGGGTAATACCTAAAGATGCATTGGTAAAAGCCATTCCTGCGATACAAGACGCGTTATGCATTTTTTCTCGAGCAAGCAAATTACTGCCTTCGCGATAACAATCAATCAGATGTCCAAAGACCAATTGAACCGCTTTTTCTGCCAGTGCATCTGAAAAGTCAGATGCGGTACGAGAGACATAAGCCTCTAAAGCGTGGCATAACACATCCATTCCAGTATCCGCAGTAATCGAAGCGGGTACTGACTTCACTAATGCAGGGTCAAGAATGGCAACGTCTGGCAACATAAATTCATCAACCAAAACCAATTTTTCTGACTTTGATTTAATCACTGAAAATGACGTTACTTCAGAGCCAGTACCACTGGTTGTTGGGATCGCAATAAACTGTGGCTTTGCTCTATTCAAATCTTTTTGTGTATGCCAAAGGGAGTAAATAACAGCTTTTGCAGCATCGATAACAGACCCACCACCGAGTGCGATAACTAAATCTGGATACTGCATATCCATGATTTTCATCCCTTTCACAATGGCAGCAATGTCCGGGTCTGGTGCAACATCATCATAAATAGAAAAGGTGACGCCGCTATCTTGCAACCGACGGGTGACTTCATCGGCCAAACCAAACTTCACCATCGCTTTATCCGTCACGATAAATGCGTGCCTAGCACTGACTTGAGAGATAAAATCCAGCGCATTCGCACCAAATTGAACTTTGGGTTTAATCAAAAACTGATTCATGCTGCTTTACTCCCTGTTATCCCGATAAACCTTCTCAACAATGGCAACCACTGACATGGCTTTGTATCTATCTTTATTCAAAGCGAAGTAAGCTTCCGCTAAGACAATGTCATTAATTCCGGCACCGACACTGTCAACCGCGACATACGTTTTGTCTTTCAACGGTTCAAGGTCATCACCCAGTACAGAGATCATCAGTAAGTTACTACCGCTGAGCTCTTGGCATTTTTGCGTTGCGACAACATGTCCGATTACCTTTGCAAGGATCATGGTTTATACCGCCTTATTTCAATGAGTTACTTACTGAGACGTCCAAGAACTGCCTTAATAATTTGCTCGACATTCTCTTCAGTGATGTCACTTTGTGCGACGGTAGTTTCGGCTCTAGGGGCAGTATTCATTGCGCTACCGAATCTATCATCACCATGATTGCTGGCAGGTGAATAGGCGCAGGTTGTCGCAACGGATGAGTTAAAAAACCGCTCATCATCCAAAATACTCACAGGTGACTGGCTAACATTCACCGCTACCACTGGTGAAGCTGAGCAACTCGGCGCTTGAGTCGGCTGTTTAAGATCGTCAATGGAACGTACCCCATAACCGACTTTACGAATATTTAGCAGGTTCATCGGTCCAACGTTGTCAGAACTTGAACCACCACCGATAGCACCACAACCGAGCGTCAATGCCGGAGTCAGATTAGTGGTTGCACCAATGCCACCCAATGATGCAGGGGTATTGATCAAAATTCGGTTAACCGGTTTTTCAAGCGAGAACTGACGGATGACATCTTCGTTCTGCGTATGGATCACTAAGGTATGACCTAGGCCTTCGTTAGTGAGTAAATCAACCACACGGTGACAAGCTGATTTCCAATCTTCTTCGATGTACATGCCTAAAATTGGGCATAGTTTTTCGCGAGAGTATGGATTTTTAGGTGAAACGGTATCTTGTAGTGCAATCAATACACGGGTATTAGCAGGAATAGTGAAGCCTGCACGTTGGCTAAGATAAAGAGCATCCTTTCCAACAACTTCTGGATTAATGGTGCCATTACCTCGCAATAGCATTGATGCCATGCGCTTAGCTTCATCATCATTCATAAAGTAAGCGCCTTGTGCTAACAACTCACGGTGCACTTCGTTATAAATACAGCGTTCAACAATGATGGATTGCTCAGATGCGCAAATAACGCCATTATCAAACGTTTTACTGGTAATAATGTCGCTAACTGCTTTTTTGATATCAGCACTGCGTTCGATGAAAGCTGGGCCATTACCCGGTCCACCACTGATAGTTGGTGTACCTGATGCATAGGCAGCGCGTACCATTGCTTCACCGCCTGTCGCCAAAATTAATGAAACATCTTTGCTATGCATTAATTCTTTGGTGGCATCTAATGTCAGCATAGTAACGCCATCGACGATACCTTCAGGCGCACCAGCCTCTAAAGCCGCTTTTTTAACAATTTCCAATGTACGAAAACTACAAGCCTTCGCATTTGGATGTGGGGAAAAGACGATTGCATTACCTGCCTTTAAGGCAATCAATGTTTTATAGATAATGGTCGATGTCGGGTTCGTTGATGGCACAAGTGCCGTAATGACCCCTAATGGAACGCCCACTTCCATGACTTTATTGATTTTGTCATCACTAATGATGCCAACGGTTTTTAGATCTTTTATGTGTTCATAGACACGCAGTGAAGCGAATGTATTTTTCAGGACCTTATCTTGCCATTTCCCAAAACCAGTCTCTTCATTTGCCATTTTCGCTAACTCTTCAGCGTGAAGCGCCGATTCAATAGCGATGTGTTTAACGATACTGTCGATTTTTTCCTGCGAAAAAGTAGCAAAAATATTCTGCGCCTGCTTCGCGTTTCTAACTAGCTCTCTTGCCAGTTGTCTGGATTGCAAATCTTTATCTAATGCAACCATGTCTTCCCCCGTACCGGAGTCAAAAATTAACTAAATAAATTTGTTGTCTAGAATGACGATGTCTCAGCCCACAACTTAGGCTTTGTGCTGCTGTGCAATTTTGCCGATATCGTTATGTGGTCTTGCAATAACGCGTGAAGTCACCACTGTGCCAACACGTTTTGCTGCTTCAACGCCAGATTCCACTGCGGCATTCACTGCACCAACATCACCTTTTACCATCGCCGTAACTAGCCCAGAACCCACATTCTCATAACCGATTAACTCAACGTTTGCCGCTTTACACATGGCATCCGCAGCTTCAATGCACGCTACCAGACCTTTAGTTTCGATTAGACCAAGTGCTTCTTTCATCAGTAATTTCCTTTTTATTCCGTGACTTTATATTGGGCGACGATTTTTTGAATATCGCTATGAGGACGTGCAATAACCAAAGAAGTCACCACGGTGCCGATGCGCGATGCTGATTCAACACCTGATTCAACTGCCGCTTTTACCGCACCAACATCGCCCTTCACCATTGCAGTAACTAAACCTGACCCAACATTTTCATAACCAATCAGCACGACATTTGCGGCTTTACACATAGAATCAGCCGCTTCAATGCAAGCTACTAACCCTTGAGTTTCGATAAGACCTAATGCGTCACCCATATATTTTTCTCCGGAAAAAATTATGCTTTGTGTTTAATGACAATTTTGCTGATGTCGTTGTGCGGACGAGCAATAACTAAAGAAGTCACCACTTCACCAACACGTTGAGCAGATTCAACACCGGAATCAACAGCCGCTTTAACTGCACCAACATCGCCTTTTACCATCGCGGTCACCAGACCAGATCCGACATTTTCGTAGCCGATTAGCTCAACATTCGCGGCTTTGCACATTGCATCAGCTGCTTCAATACAAGCCACCAGACCTTTAGTTTCAATAAGACCTAATGCATCACCCATTGTTATTTCCTCCGAGAAACCGTTTTACGGTTTCTTGTGCTAAAGAGTTCGAGAAAGAGTTCGAGATAACTCAAGCCAATGTGCTTGCGTGGTGATTCCATTGAACGCAGCGCTTGGCTTCAAACTCACTATAGTCCTCGGAAATTAAAACAAAATATAAATCCACAAATAGACATTAATTAGATTAATACTCTAAAAATTAAATAATTAATTCACCAATTCACATAACAATGCTGATAATTCTAATAATTCACGTATCTGTATTATCGAGAGAAATAACAAAAGTGTAGATTTAGGGATAATAGGAGGGATTGTTAACAGGATATTATTGAACTGAAAAAAGACCGTAATTTGAGCGATGATAACTGCGGTAGCGGTCACTGACTTATAAGGTTCTCTTGCTATCGCTTTTGTACAAAATGAAATATTTAAAGTGCATATTTTCATCATCACGTAAGTGGTTAACAGCTTAACTTTATAAATAAACTGCTTATTAAGAATGTCGAAAATACGCTAAATGATTGGTCATTAAGAATGCCGAAAATACACTAAATAATTGGTCATTAAGAATGCCGAAAGAAGCCAACAACGCCACAAATTGAAGTATGAAGAGTATTGGGGAGCATACATGAGTATGTGACTCGAATAGCCGAGAGAAGCCAACAACGTCACAAATTAAAGTATGAAGAGTATAAATAGGCTAATCGAACTTGCTACCTTGCTTTAAGGTGCAGATATAGAGAGGAGAATTCAGAGAGCTAAGCAATATCGTTTTATCATTCAGCTTTTGTGCATTTAAAAATAGCCCATCATGGCTATTTGACATTTCTCGCATAAAGTAATCAAAGATAACATTAGGAGATTCATCTATCGACGAGGCACTTGATTCCCATTGGCTAATATTATAATGCCTTTCTGTGGGTGACACCCGTTTAGTTGTATAATTAAATTTCACGTAGCGCTGCAAATAAAGCCAACCCGCCTTGGAATCGGTATATCCTTCAACAACAATAGCCCCTTGCCCATTTACACTAAAACTAAAGTGAATATTTGCATTAACGTTTTCATCAATCATATTTTCAAAACGCATAATGCCTTTCGTTGAACAAGACATCATTCCATCATTTTTATTTGAAAGTATCACTGACTGCGTATAAATAGCCACGATAATAAACAACAAGCCACTTATTAAGCACAGTACTTTCCCTGTTATTTTCATGATGGTTTCCAAGAATAATAAAAATAGTTATCACAGTAGCTAAATGGATTATCTTCATTCACCGCACAGTGCGCTAAAAATACCCTTCCTAGGCCATTGGTTTGTAATTTATCACCATAAAAGAAAACAAATTTTTCCTTTTCAACACACTTTAAATTTAAGTTATTACGTACGGTATCAAAATTTTGCACGTACTTGAGAGCAACCGTGCCATTAATCATCTTTTCATTCGATAGCGCATCACATTGGCTATGCTCTAATACAGTCAAATTAATAGGTTGTGATGGTTTATCTGTAAAATAAGCCATAATAGCCAACAATAAGGAGCATAAAAGAAAAGCACCGCTGGCTAAATACCAGCAAATTTCTTTTTTTTCTTTGGTTAATGGAACCGTTCTTTTTTGAGGTGTAATTTGCAATGGTATAGGTTCAGTATTTGGCGATGAAACAACAGTGGCCTCACCTATCTCACTTAAATTATTGATCAGTCTCGTTGAATTAAAAGCTGTGTCATCAATAACCTCAACCAATATCTCCGGATTAAATTCTAAGCGTCCTCTTGCCACAGTCACAATAATGTTTTCGATACCGTACTGGCGGAATGCTTTTCTCAATAAGCTTAGATATTGATTCAAATTACTATTAGATGACACTAACCCATTATCATCCCAAACTGCTTTTAAAACATCATCACGGGAAATAACACCACGATTTTGTATAAAATAAAATAACAATGCATTGGCAGTAATCGATAGCTGAGTGCTCACCTCACCTTCTTTCAAAGATAAAGTGCCATCAGCTGAGTCATAAATAATTAAGGCATTTATTTTATATTTCACTGCCGCCTCATTCTATTTTTAGATTAATTTTTATTTTGAGTATTAATCAATTTTTTCAAATGAAATCTGGGTTAATCGACTGACAATTGCATCACACTCTTGTTTTGATAAAGTTTGCCCCTCAGTAAGAGCAGAAAGCCACAATCCATCCGCCGCATAGCGAACTAATGCACCTAAATAACTATTATCAAACTCATCGCCTTTTTCTAAATGCCCGAGTACCCAATCTCGCCAACATTTACGCAATACAGGCTCAGTAGGCATCGCTAATGATAATAATGCGAGCTGAAAACTTTCATCAGATTCTTTTAACTCACCAATATAATGCAGATAAGCCCGAGAAAACCGACCATAACAATTTGAATCATTCACCATAATAATATTAATGCGCTCATCCATAATCTCTAATAATTGAATGAATAAAGCATGAATAAGCTCCTGCTTACTGGGAAAGTGATGCAATAGGCCACCTTTGCTCACTCCCGCCTCACGTGCCACCGCATTAAGAGAAAGTGAACCAATACCTTCTCTACCGGCAATAATTCGTGCCGCCTTGAGCAACTCCTCTTGTCGTTTTATAGGATCTTTTTTTCTATGCTGCACCGAATTATTCATGACACGAATGATACCGACCAGTCGGTATGTTTCATGTTGACTCAAATCAAGTAACCCTAATTTGATAAAGGTTAAATCTAAATACTGTAATTTGCCTCACAATATTTATTAATAATTTCCGTTAACTACCTAATTAGTTTAAAAATTAAAATAAAGTTTATAAGAAAAAAGACATTTAGGTATAAATAAAATGAAACTTAATTTAACTTAGTTTTGCAGATAAATGAATTATGATGTTTAATAATTAGAGTGAAATATAATCCTTATTAAATACAGTATGTATTAAACATCTGTATTTAACTCACGAAAAAAGAGGTTTCCATCATGTCTAATCAATATAATATTGGTGTTATTGTCGGTAGTTTACGTGCAGATTCATACAATTTAAAAGTTGCTAAAGCCATCACCAAATTATTTCCAACCAACTACTCTTTTAAATTCATTAATATTAGTGAGTTACCTCTATATAACCAAGAAGCTGATCAACAAGTTCCAGCTGTTGTCGCCAATTTCAAAGCTCAAATCAAATCCTGTGATGGCATCATTTTTGCCACACCTGAATATAACCGCTCAATTCCCGGCGTATTAAAAAATGCTATCGACCAAGGCTCTCGCCCATGGGGAGATAATTCGTGGAATGGTATTCCTGCGGGCGTATTAGGCGTATCTATTGGTAACATTAGTACAGCTATCGCGCAACAGCATTTGCGTAATAGCCTTGCCTTCTTAAACATGCCAACGATGAATCAACCTGAATGTTTCTTGAAATGGTATGACGACATGGTAGATGCACAAGGCAACATCTCACCAAAAAGCAAAGATTTCCTTCAACCTTGGGCTGATACTTTTGCAAAATTTGTAAGCCACAATGTAGCCAAATAAATAATTTACCATTCAAGTGTTAAGCGCATCATGAGGATGCGCTTAAATTCCGAACATAGACGAATTAACGTCCTGCTTTTAATTTTTGGAAATACTCTTCATAAATAATATTGGTATTACCAACATCACTTTGCCATTCACCTTTTTGTAGCACAGCTTCACTAGGATACAGTGATGGGTCATTAGCTATTTCAGCAGGTAACAGTTTCTTCGCGGCCAAATTTGGTGTTGGGTAACCAATAGACTGTGCAACTTGTGCAGCAATTTCAGGACGTAGCAGGAAATTAATCAGCTGATGTGCCCCTTCAACGTTTTTCGCATTGGAGGGAATTGCTAAACTGTCCATCCAAAAAATACCGCCTTCTTTTGGCCAAACGACTTCAATTGGTAAACCCGCTTGTCTTGCTACAAAAGCAGAACCATTCCACAGCATACCGACATCCACTTCGCCCTCAATAAAAGGCGTCGCTGGATTATCTGAGTTGAAGGCTAAAATATTTGGGCGCAGTTTTTGCAACTCTTTATAGGCTTCTTCAATTTGTTTCGGATCCGTCGTGTTACCCGAATAACCCAATTTAGTTAACGCAACTTGAAAGACTTCTCGCGCATCATCCATCATTAGCAAACTATTTTTATATTCAGGTTTCCAGAAATCGGCCCAGGATGTAACCGAACCCGGATCAACTGCCTCACCATTGATACCAATACCTGTAGCACCCCAAATATAAGGTACTGAATAATCATTTTGCGGATCAAACTCTTTATGGATGAGATTTGGGTCAAGATTCTTAAAGTTACTAAGCTTATCTTTATCAATTTTTTGCAGCATCCCCTCTTTACTCATTTTAGAAATAAAATAAGTCGACGGAACCACCAAATCATAAGCCCCTTCTTTATAGGTTTTGAGTTTGGTATACATGCTTTCGTTTGATTCATAGGTAGAGTAAATCACTTTGATGCCAGTTTCTTTCGTGAATTGCTCTAATAAACCGGGGGGAACATACTCTGTCCAGTTATAGAAATACAGTACGTTTTTATTATCGTCAGCGGCAGTTGCCGTGCCAATGCTTGCAGCCATTACACCTGCGGCCAGCAGATAGGACCATTTTTTCATTCCTGAGTTTCCCTCAACACAGTGCTTTCTTATATCTTATAGGCCCAATTGGAGCCCACCCTCGCGCCTAATGGCAGTGAAAAATAATGTCGTATTGCATCGATGACTCTTGCATTTATAACGACATCAACTATTTATCGTATTAATCTATTTAATATTTGTGCGTTTTGAATACTTATCTCTCATTACCCACTGACTGAGACAAACAAGAAGTAGTGACATCAGCAGCAGTACTGTCGCCAGAGCATTTACCTCAGGAGAAACACCCACTTTCACCATAGAGTATATTTTCAGCGGCAAAATTTCATAACTTGGTCCGGTGACAAAGGAAGAAACAACCACATCATCCATCGACAACGTGAAACTCAATAACCAGCCCGCCACAACCGCAGGCATTGCTAGAGGTAAAATTATTTTACGTAAAATAGTAAATTCTCCCGCACCTAAATCTCGTGCGGCTTCTAGCATTTTCACATCGAAATCTTTCAATCTCGCATAAACAGTCACCACCACAAAAGGCAGACAAAAAGTAATATGAGAAAACAATAATGACCAAAAACCAAGGGAAACCCCAAGGATCATAAATAAAACTAACAACGATATTGCCATCACGATATCTGGGGACATCATGACGACAAAAAGCATTCCACCAACAAAAGGTTTTCCTCTGAAGCGATAACGGAATAAAGCAACAGCAGTTAATGTGCCGATAATTGTCGCAAACGTCGCTGAAAGTATCGCCATCGTTAACGAATGCCCAGCCGCTTCTAATAAACTATCGTTATTGCTTAATAGTTCATACCATTTGGTTGAAAACCCTTGCCACTGAATGCCAAAGCGAGACTCATTGAACGAATTAACAATCAGAATAATGATTGGGATATAAAGATAAGCGTAAATAATGGCCATGAAGCCACCGCGAAAAGTACGTCCGATCATTCTTCATAGGCCTTTTTATTCAAAAGCTTAGCAGCCCGATAATACACATACAGCAATAATCCCATCATCAGTGTGAGGAAAATACTGGTTGCTGCCCCAAATGGCCAATCTCGAATATTAAGGAATTGACTTTTAATCACATTACCAATTAAAAGATTCTTAGCACCGCCCATTAAATCAGCGACATAGAACAATCCCATCGCGGGTAATAACACTAACAAGCACCCTGCAATAATACCCGGCATGGTTAATGGAATGATGATTTTAATGAAGGTTTGGAATTTGTTAGCACCCAAATCTCTTGCCGCTTCCAAATATGATTTATCCAGTTTTTCAATGCTGGAATAGAGCGGCATCACCATAAATGGCAACAGAATATAAATCAGCCCTAAAATAACAGCTTCTGGTGTGTACATCAGCCTGATAGGCTTTTCTATGATGCCAATCCACAACAAAAAATCATTCAAATAACCTTTGGTGCTCAAAAAAACTTTTAGACCATAAATTCGGATCAATGAGTTGGTCCAAAATGGCACAATAAGCAAAAATAACATCAACGGCTGTATGCGCTTAGGTAACCTTGCCAACATAAAGGCAAATGGATAACCAATAACCAAACAAAAGAAGGTGGCAATTAAAGCCATATTCAGTGAGTGCAACATCACTTCAGCGTACATGGGATCGGATAGGCGAATATAATTATCCCACGTAAAAACTAAGTCGACTAAGTTAGCATCACTACGAGTCAGAAAACTGGTGCCAATAATCATCAAATTAGGCAAAAACACAAATAACACCAGCCAAGCAACCACACCGATGATGATGACATTCTGCAAAATTTTATGTTTACGAATGATCATCCAGAACTACCTCCCAGCTTTCTACCCAAGTTACTGCAACTTTTTGGTTAAGAGAGTGGTCAACATCTGGGTCATCTTCATTGAAGAATTCGCTCACCATAATAATTTTGCCATCGTCCATTTCAACCACGGAATCTAAAGTCATTCCTTTATAGTTACGTTCACGCACATAACCTATAAGGCCAGGATGATTTTCTGCATCGTTGACTTCTTCAACACGTAGATCTTCTGGGCGTAATAGCACATTGACGTGTTGCCCTTCTTGAACGGAAAGAGAGGTGAAAATATCACATTCATGCCCCTCAACGTTGGCTCGAATACGATTATCATCAATACGGTATAAAACATTCGCATCAAAAATATTAATTTCGCCAATAAATTGAGCAACAAATAAATTTTTAGGTTCCTCATAAATCTCACGAGGCGTACCATCTTGCTCAATTTTACCTTCTCGCATCACAATAATGCGGTCAGACATTGCCAACGCTTCTTCTTGATCGTGAGTCACAAAAACAAAGGTGATCCCCAGTTTTCGCTGAAGTGCTTTTAGCTCATTCTGCATTTGTTTACGCAGTTTATAATCTAAAGCAGATAAAGATTCATCCAACAATAAGATTTTAGGTCGATTAACCACTGCACGCGCAATAGCAACCCGCTGTTGCTGCCCGCCTGATAATTGGTTAGGTCGACGTGTCGCAAATTCGTCAAGTTGCACCATACGTAATGCTTGATCAACCCGCTGTTGAATATCAGCTGTTGGCGTTTTTTGCATACGCAAACCGAATGCAACGTTATCAAAAACGGTCATATGGGGAAATAATGCATAGCTTTGAAATACAGTATTGACGAAACGCTGCTCCGCCGGGATATCTGTAATATCTTGCCCATCAAGGATAATTTGACCATCATCCACATCTTCAAGGCCTGCTATCAGGCGTAAAACTGTCGTTTTACCACAACCAGAAGGGCCTAGAATGGTTAAAAATTCACCATTATGAATAGTTAGATCAAGTTCAGAAATAATTTTTTTGCCGTCAAAACCTTTACTTAAAGATTTTAATTCGACAAGTGGTGTCAGAGAGGTTGTCTCAGTCATTTATAATACACTCTATCCCGAAGAATAATGCAGATAGAACCGCCACCGTTAAAGACTGTATAAGCTTGTCGGATCTTCCCCAGCAAAGCCCAAACCAGTAGCGCCATTTAAAGTTCATTAAGCCAAGCATGATAAACACTGTTTCTGCAAATTGAAAGCCATTTTCAGCATTTCGTTTGGCTTTCATTATGAATTGCCAACAAATAAAATACCTTTTTGATAAAAACAACCAATATAGCAGCATAAGTTATTGGCTTGTCATTATCCGTTAGTTTTCATGACGTATTCAATTTAAATAATAATATTTAATATCATTAAATTCATCACATTAGGCTATAAAATAAAAAACATCATTAATTCCAATTTAAATAATTATTATTTACCTGATAAGTAAATTCCCGTTATTTATGAATCCCGTTTATTCCTAAGGATATTAAAATGATAAATTTAAATAACCAAATAAGTTATTTATAAGTCTATTTCATAATTAAACGCTAAAAACAGTAGGAATTTAATAACATTTATAACAAATAATTAAAATAACAGTTAATTATATTATAATGTGACTTATCTCAAACTTTGACGCCCTCCTTTTTTTTATCCCCATAAGTTTAACCAGCATCATATTATTCCCTGCATCTCTTTGAATATAATGGTCAAATTGATATCATTTTAAATACTATTTTTTTATTTTTCGCTTCATTATGCCTCCTATAAGTATTCACTTTGCACCTCAAGAGTGAATTATATTAAGAATAAACATAAGCCTACCGGCGATTATTTTTTGGATATTCCACTGAAATTAATATGTGAGTGAACAAAATGGCTAATAAAGACTTTTTCTACCAAGAACCTTATCCTTTATCTGCGGATAAAACTGAATACTATCAAGTATCAGATAAATATGTTTCAACAGAACAATTTTTAGGTAAGCAAATCCTCAAAGTTGAGCCTGAAGCTCTAACGGTACTGGCTCAACAAGCTATTTACGATTCTCAATTTTTCCTAAGAGCCGCACACCAAAAACAAGTTGCTGCCATATTGCACGATCCCGAAGCTAGTGAGAACGATAAATATGTTGCACTACAGTTATTACGTAATGCGGAAATTTCGGCTAAAGGTATTTTACCCAACTGCCAAGATACAGGAACTGCGACTATTTTAGCGAAGAAAGGCCAGCAAGTATGGACTGATTGTAACGATGAAGCGTACTTATCACGTGGTGTATACAATGTTTTCACACAAGAAAATTTACGTTACTCACAAAATGCCGCCTTAGATATGTATAACGAAGTCAATACAGGGACCAATTTACCTGCTCAAATTGATATTTTTGCCACTGAAGGCGACGAATACCATTTCCTATTCGTTAACAAAGGTGCAGGTTCTGCCAACAAATCAGCGCTATTTCAAGAAACTAAAACAATTTTGGAACCCGCAAAACTCAAAGCTTTCTTAATTGAAAAAATGAAATCTTTGGGGACTACAGCATGCCCGCCTTACCATATTGCATTTGTAATAGGGGGAACATCCGCAGAAGCAACATTGAAAGCCACTAAATTAGCCTCAACTAAATATTATGACAACCTGCCAACTACAGGTAATGAGTATGGGCGAGCATTCCGCGATGTGGAACTTGAAGATGCTCTCTTGGAAGCATCCCGTCACTTTGGTTTTGGTGCCCAGTTTGGGGGGAAATATTTTGCACATGATGTAAGAATTATTCGCTTACCTCGTCACGGTGGCTCTTGCCCAATTGGTTTGGCTATTTCATGTTCCTCTGACCGCAATATCAAAGCAAAAATAAATAAAGAAGGCTTATGGATTGAGAAAATGGAACACAATCCAGCTCAGTATATTCCTGAGTCTATGCGCCAACAACAAGAAGGCTCCGTTGTGCATATTGACCTCAATAGGCCAATGAAAGATATCCTAGCCGAACTCAGTAAACACCCAGTATCGACACGTGTTTCACTCAGTGGCCCCCTTATTATCGGACGTGATATCGCCCATGCTAAACTAAAAGAACGCTTAGATAATGGCGAAGAATTACCACAGTATTTTAAAGATCATATGGTGTATTACGCGGGCCCTGCAAAAAAACCTGAAGATATGGTTTCAGGTTCTTTAGGCCCAACAACAGGTAATCGAATGGACCCCTATGTCGATTTATTTCAGTCCCATGGCGGTAGTATGCTAATGCTAGCCAAAGGAAATCGTACCCAATCGGTAACGGATGCCTGTAAAAAACATGGGGGCTTCTATTTAGGTAGTATTGGGGGTTCCGCCGCAATTTTAGCGCAAGAATATGTCAAAAGTTTAAATTGCCTTGAATACCCAGAACTTGGGATGGAAGCTATTTGGAAAATGGAAGTTGAAGGACTTCCTGCCTTTATATTAGTTGATGACAAAGGTAATAACTTCTTTGAACAAGTTCAGGATGAAAGCTGTAAGAAATGTATTAAGTAGCATACATAACTAAATAGGATTTGCCACAAGGAGCAAGGGAATGCTCTGATTTCTACAAGTAATATGCTTTATTCAAAAAAAGCAGGCAATGCCTGCTTTTAAGACTCATACTAAATGTATGTTAATAATAGTTTATTCGGACAATTGTTGAGGCTGTAAAAGGTCCGGTTTTCACCGCTGACACCTTTTTAACAGACGCACTATAACTACGAGTCACAGAAGTACTACCTAAAGGTAAATTACCAAAGAATTGAAAGTAATTAAATTTCACTTGGTTACTTTTATCATCTAAGATTGTTAAATTAGTACCATTATTTAAATTAATCGCATAATCGCCATTCAGTTTATCGGTAGTTTCAAAATTAACATTCATTGAAAAATTATCTAAACACCCTCGTTTTACCGCTTGTATCTGAAAATCTTTTTTAAATTCTTTACCCTGATTAAGATCGGTAATCATCAGCTGCCCAAAATCAATTTGCTGCGACTCAGGGAAAACCTTAATGTCAGCACCACACTTTAAAAAACGAATTCCTTGTAATCCAGAGATAGAATATCGCAGATTTTTAGCACCTGGCGTTGTATTAATCCCCCCGCTTCCATCAAATTGGAAAACCGTAAACTGATTATCGCCCGTATAATTCCCCGATGGCGGTACCACGCCAGTCACTTTTATATATAAAGAGAAAGTTACGGTGACAGTCACATTCTGACCTTTACGTATTGGCGCCGTGCCAAGATTAACACGCTGTTGGTTTTGCTCTAATTGTTGCCCTTGGTAGTTAGCCCCAAGTAATAATCCAGTTCCTAAACGTTGAGATGTCGGATTAAAATACATATGAACAACGTCAACCATATTACCAAGAACATTATCGCAATACACCGTGACTGTCATAGGATCAGATTGCCAAATAACAGAACCCGCTTTCATGTCAGATGGAATAGCTAATTGCCCAACAGGTACAGCTGGTTTTATAACATCACCAGTACCCGCTTCAACACAGTCTAATGCAAATGTTTTAGGACTAATAAATGCCAAAACAAATAAAAAATAAAAACCATATTGTTTTATAAATTTGTGTATCATGATTTATACACCTTATTAAAGATAAGTAATATTTAAGGTAATCTGCGTTTTAATATTACCCACTGTTAATTCATTTTTAGCAAGATAGCTTTCCAACATTGAGTAAACGGTAATTTGCTGATTATCATCAAAATAAATCGGATAGTTTCGATATTCACCATTTGGAATAATATTGCCATTTTTATCAGTTAATCGAAGCCCGTACCCATTCAATATTGTTTTACCACCGAATAAATTTCGATCTGTGCTGCCTGTTGGCTCTGAAATAAACATAATACGCACAACAGGTTCTCTATCATCTCGCCCACGACTTGGAAAAATGCAATCATCAAATTTTAATTTGACCTCTTGCTTAGGACTTCTATCGCCTATTTCATTAAAATAATTTAAAGAAATTGGCCCAAATTCAATATTTTGATCCATTGACGAAAAGCTAATCTTACAAGGTAGAGAAACAACATTTCCTGTAAAATTAAGATCTCCTCGCATCATGCTACTGTCTGCATAAGCATTGCCACAAAGCAGTGATAACATAAAAAGGCACATTGAAGCAGAGCAATTTCTCATCTCTAAAATCCTATTTGCTGTCTTTATCTAACTGACATGAAGAGGCTGCACATTGGTATGTCAGCATTTTCATTCCACCGTAATCATCCATATAACCGGTATAAAGTTGACCGAAACCCGCAGTGGGTACTGTCACGCTTTCTTTTGATAATGGCGCTATCATCACACTGTCAAATCCAGTAAAATTTTGTTTGTTGTTATTACTTAAATAACCCAAAGTGACATAATATTTAGTCGGGTTTTCAATCAGTAATTGATTTCCTGAATGCGTATATTTCAATTCTTTAGCCCAAACTTTGTCACTATTATTTTCAATCTGAGCTGGGCGATAAAACATTTTCAAACGGCTTTGAATAGCAATTTGAACAACATTTTCTTTATCAGCAACTGGGGGAATTTCACGTACGTTTAAATAAAATAAAGATTCTCTGTCCTGAGGGAGTTGGTCAATCCCTTCAGTTTGCACTATTTTTATTTGATTTTTGGCATTTGGCTCAACACGTTGCATTGGCGGTAATACCGTAAAAGGTTCTGCAATTTTATTTCCTTTTTCATCTTCCATCCATGATTGAGCTAAATATGGCATGGTTTTACTTTGGTTATTAATAACCAAACTAATGGACTTATCTTTGCCCGGAAAAATAATTCGAGTACGGTCAATGTTAATTGCAGCGGAAGCATACTGCATACCGATAAAAATTAATGACAAACTTAAAATAACGTTATTTATTTTACGCATAAAAACTTTCCTTTAATGGCAGGGAATCAAAATTTTGCCTTGATTTTGTTCAGGTATATTAGATAGATCTAAACTGCACTGATTAGCACCACCTGCCCATTTAATAATATAATGTTCTTGAGGGTTAATACCCGTTAAATACACAATTCCATTATCAGCAATGATACCCACTTCTCTACCACTACTGACTTCAATAATACTTGTTCCAAGTGGTGGATATTTTCCACTACTTAAACGAATTACTGCTAAAATACGTTTACCTTGGTTAGCCTTTATCTTTTGATAACCAATCGAACCTTCAGTTAGAGTTTTTCCAATAATATTTTCATTCACGTCAACATCATCAGGCAACGTATTCATATCAATGTAAACATCTGAATTAGAAAAACTATTTAATGTTGTTGCCACGCCAATACCAAAACGGTTTGTCACTGATTGACCATTATCAATAGAGATCCCAGCGACATTATCGCTATCTATCATAATTCGTGGTTCATTATTTGTACCATTACGATGAAGCGCTGCACCATATTTAGTCGCCGTCATTGAGCCATACCAACTTCCGCCCAATGCACGGTATGAATTTACATTTTCAGTTGCATTAACATTTAATACACCATAGGCCGTTGAACGCTGGTAACTACCACTAATATTCGGTTCTAAGTCGCCTAACTCGCGTTTATCACCACCAACCCTCATACTCCAATAATTGTTATCAACATTTTCACTATAATATGCAACAGATTGTCCGAAACTATGATCGCCATCCGCATATTGGGCGTCATAGCTTACTGAAGCACCACTTTCTAATGGAATTGAAAATGATAAATAAATTTGGTTGTCATCCGTTTCTTGATACTTAATTTTATTTAATGACAATGTGCCTGATATATTTCTAATATTTCCAATATTAAACAATTTACTTAGGCTCATACCAAAGTTAGTTGTTGATTCACTATTCCAAAATTGATGATGAGATGCATTCAAATACAAGGTCAAATCTAACGGGCTGATATATTGATTAAACGATGCTGTATAAACGTTTTTATCACGTCTGAAATCAAGAACGCCATTGGCTGCATCAATATACTGCGGCATAGTTAAAAACTCTTTCTCTGAGAATTTATAACCTGCAAACGTCACTTGTGAATTCGTTGATTCAAAACGCTTAGAATAATTTAGTCGATAACTGTTACCTGAATAAGAACCAAAATTATCTAAATTGGCATGAGTTCTCGTGATATCAAATGAGATAGCGCCAAACAAGTTCATGTTTTGACCAATTCCTATATTCACGGCTTGGTAATTAGCATTATCAATAGTCGCAATTAAGCCACCAAATAGAGAAGTGTTACTCAATATCCCATAAGAAATTTCACCCGCTATAAACCGTGGATCTGTTTTTTGCGAACGACCAAATGGACTTGACTCCCCCATTGACAACTTATACAAAAATTGGCCTTGTCGTGTTAGAAATGGTAACGATGCTGCCGTAATTTGATAACTCGTTTTAGAGCCATCCTCTTCTTCCACAGTGACATCTAATGTTCCCTGTACTGCTTCCGTAATATCCTGAATATTAAAAGGACCTGGAGCGACTCGAGTCTGTTTAATAACACGACCATTTTGCGAAACAATAACGGTAGCATTGGTTTTTGCTATACCAGTGACTTGTGGTGCATAACCACGTAAAGATGGTGGAAGCATCCGGTTATCACTAAAGAAAGAAGCACCAATAAAACGGAAACTATCAAATAAATCTGTCCTTAAATAAGATTCACCAAGAAGTACCTTGGCACCAATTTCAGGTAAAGCACGATAAGCATAAATTTGAGTCCAATCAAAACGCTCATTCACTTTGCCCTGTGAACGATTATATTGATATTGATAATCTGCACGTAAACGCCAAGCGCCGAAGTTAGCGCCGGTAGTTCCGTTACTACTCGCACTATAAGTTTCACTCGTATTTTTAGGCGCTGAATAATTCATAAATAAATTATAATCTAGGAATGCACCCGTAATACCATTTTCCCACTGAGAAGGTGGAACCCAATAAGGGTCATCATATTCCAACCAAGCTTGTGGAATCGAAAATAAAATATTTTGATTTGCTTTATCAAAGCGATAATCTATATCGGAATTCTTAGATAATTCAACACACTGATTATCAGTTTGTAAAAAAAGCTCTTCTCGTACTTTCTTTTTTAATGCAAACAGATCAACCATCTCTGGCGTAATGCAGAGTACTGAATTATCTTTACTCTCTTCAATAAATTGAATTAAATACTGTCCTGATAATTTCCGACCATTTAATGTAATATCTGTTAGGTATTCACCTGCTGGAATAAAGTCCGGATTTGAAAACTGACTTAGATCAATATTATCTCGGTCTTTTGCATCAATAACATTCATATTAAATTCTACCGCATTTGACACCCCAGAAAATGAGAGCGCAAATGCAATAGAAAATAATATTTTGTTTATTTTGAATTGAGGCAATAAAGACATGAGTATCCCTGTCAAAAATATAGCACTATAAAAATGCAGAAAATAACAGGCAAATAAATGCCTGTTATATATAAATATATATTTATAGGTAGTTTAATGCATAAGTTGCTTGAGAAATAATGCTACCAGTTTCTACTTTACTTCCGTTCGCTTCAACGCGAGCATTAAAAGTCAGTTTATTTGGGCCATCTGTTAATGGCATTTCAACGCTAGTATCACCTACTTTCATCGTTGCGCCATCAGCGTTAATTAAACGAACACCAACACCTTTAGAAGTACCTGTATTCGCTAACAGATCTTTTTTAGTTGTATCTGGCGTTCCAGTGAATGTTACTTTAACTTTACTTACAGCAGGGAAAAGTACAACATCACTAGCGTCTTTAACTTCACCTAAGTCACAGTTTTCTAAAGCAATAGTGTACTGAACTTGTTGGCTGTATTTGTTGCCAGTTTCAAGTACTTTATTTGCAACTTGACCAAGGTCAACGTTAACAGTGCCATCACCTGGTAGTGAACAAGGTGCGTTAATCACTTTACCAGTGAAGTTAATAACACCGCTTCCTTGATCAACAGTTGCTGCATTTGCGATGCCAGCTGCGAATGAAGATGCGATAATTGTAGCTAATGCAATTTTAGTTAATTTCATTTATATTTTCCTATAATAAAAGACGACACATGTACAATCACTTAACGATTAAATAATTATTAAGTTGATATTATTTTGCTGAGGAAGTTTTTAATTAAATATAGCCAAACATAATCACTAGGCATAGTGATTACTTGGAAATCAATATTTATTAATTCCTGATAAAATCTTATTTAAATAAACAATCAAGTATTTAATGAAGGTTTAAAATAAGACCACTCCTAATTATGATTATTAAATTTAAAAGCTCTCTTTACCTATAAAAACATCATCAATAAAAAAGCAAATTAGATTTGTTTCTAACGCATCGGCAAGAACGTGTAAATTTTCAATATTAATATTACACTCGCCTCTTTCATAACGAGATATTTGTTGCTGACTAACACCAACAAGGTTCGCTAATTCTATACCAGAAAGACCTAAATTCTTTCGTCTCTTTCTAATTTCTCTACCGACTATCCAATTTACATTTATCATTTTTGATAACCTAAGATAAATTAAAATGTAACACTGCAAAACCATTTTAATAGAAGCTAAAAATTTAGTGCACCAATAATATTCTTATTCTCATTTCATGAAGCTAAATCAAAAAACCATAATTTAACGTCAACTCAGAATTTGAGTTAATTATAGTTTTCAATATTTAAAAGTAAAACAGTTTAAAACGATCGATACCATAGATTGAATTAGATAAAACCTATCAAAAATAGCACATTGAGATATAATGACTAAACCAAATGACTTCACTCATAATTAGTGTGATGGAGATCTCTTATTTCCAAGTAAAATGTCATGGCAATACATTGATTTTAATAGAGTTAAAATATATACCATTTAGAATGGTAATATGTATAAATAATACAAACACAGCAATAAATATCCTAAATTAGTATTTATTAATATATAAATTAATAACCATTGATTTAAAATGGATTTAATTAATAATTAACAATTAAAGTCCCTTAAATTAACAATATTTATTTTATAATGATAATACCACTCATGGTGGTTTTTTAGCTCAATTAATAGATTGCAAAATTAAAATGCAGATCATTTAATTTACTCAGCAGGCGAGTGCGGAATATAAGAAATAATAAATTAACGAAATTCAATCGTACTCACCATGTGAGTATTGTGATTATAAGACTAATGTCTCATTTTATCGATGAAGTAGTAAAATAATACCTTTTGACGGGATAATAGCTTATTTACAAAACAACAAATACGTTATTTAACAATGAGTTACTTTTATTTCCAATTGTAACAAAACACGATCTAATATGAATGAAAAAAAAGTCAAAAACAAATGGTTACACTTTAAACGAGAAATAATATGACGCAGAACTAATGAAAAACGAGTAATGACAGTATTTTTAGTTGAAAATCGGGTTCAAGAATCAGAAAAAAATGATATTTTTTTTCTTATATACAACTTAATCAAAAATTCTACGCTAAAAAAATAGAGCTAATGCCAAGAATAGTGCCCTTTACTAAAGCTAATTCGAAGCATTTACATCAAATACGAGTAAATAACACATCAGTATTAGACCATCTTTTTTGGACTTTCCGTATTATATAGGGTTTCAAATTTAAATATAAGTGTTTAATAATACAGTACGCATACCTAACTAGCATTTTATCTATACACAATCGATTAGAGCCCAAAGCCAAACAATAATGGAAGATCTATTGCCAATTTTCATACCTATATTTGCATTTACCTTCTGAAGAAAAAACCATAACAAAAATCCCACCATCTTCCACTAAATATTTATAGATATAGAGTGATTTATTTTGCATCTTAAAAAAAACCTTAAGAATAAAAGATAACTATTTGATAGTTAATCAAATAAATGCAGAACAAGCAGTCTAAGACGAATTACACGTCTTCATTAAAACAACCAAAAAATACGCTGCAAATTAGTAAGTTAATGAAGACTCATTAAATCCTATATATTAACCTGCTATTCTCTGATATTTATTCAGACCATCTATGTTAGATAGGCTAGCCTTATATGTCCGGTAATAGGTCAATTGCACCACTAAAAATTATTGCTTCAGGCGCTGTTGTTCCTGAAAACCAAATATATTCATCCATGTTGGATGAAAAATTAAACAAAACCAAAGGATTTGTTGAAAAGCACTCAGGTATTGAATACCGGTTCCACGCCGATAATCATGACTCGCAAGCTAAATTAGCAGCCGATGCTATCCACCAAGCCTTGGAGTCCAAGCAAATCAATGCGGCAAGTGTTGATGTACTTATTAATGCCTCTGCAATCCCCGTGCAAGCCTTACCTTGCTCTGCGGCTCATATCCTTGCAGCATCTCATTTAAATGAAGGTATTGCGTGTTTTGATGTGAACGCAAGTTGCGTCAGTTTTATCACTGCACTGCAAGTGGCAGCGGGTCTCTTAGCAACCAGTCAATATCAACGTATTGCCATTGTGTCTGCTGATCTCGCTTCTCGTGGTATCGATTGGCAAGACAAAGAATCTTCTTTGATTTTTGGCGATGGCGCAGCTTGCGTAATAGTTGAAAGAGGTGATGGAAAAAGTGGCATTGTGTCATACACCCATATGACGCATACCCAAGGCATCGATTTTTGTGAAATTCGTGCTGGTGGGACGCGATGTAATCCACGTTCAGGCATGACTGATGATGATTTTTTATTTCATATGCAAGGTAAAAAATTATTTCGTATGGCATCGTCATTGATTGAGGATTTTATGCAAAGAGTCTTTACGGAATCTGGCTTACAACTCAATCAGATTGGTACTGTCGTGCCTCATCAAGCCAGCCATTTATCTTTAGAACATATGCGTCAACGCGTAGGCGTTAGCACGGAGCAACTCATCGATATTTATCGTCATCGTGGAAATCAGGTCGCAGCGTCAATTCCTTCAGCATTACATGAAGCAATTATCAGTGGCCGTTTTTATGAAAGATCAAGCGTTATGCTAATTGGAACAGCCGCAGGTCTCGCACTATGCGCCATGGTACTTATCCCATAAAAGAACTTATTTTATTAAGAACCTATTTGATAAAGGTAGCTATTTCATGAAGATACTTGTGACCGGTGCAACTAGTGGACTCGGGCGAAATGCTGTTGAATATCTCTTAGCCCAAGGGATGGAGGTTGTTGCCTGCGGGCGCAACCCACAAGCTGGCGAACAGTTAACTCAGCTAGGGGCACAATTTCATGCTATTGAACTGGCGAATCTATCAGTAATCGATGCAAAAACACTCATGACCGATTGTGATGCTGTATGGCATTGTGCTGCATTATCATCCCCTTGGGGAAAACGTGAAGATTTTGAAAATATCAATTATCACGCCACTCAGGTGCTTGCGGATGCCGCAGGCGAAATGCAAATTGCACACTTTATTCATATATCAACCCCTGCGATTTATTTTAACTTTACCCACCAGCAAAATATTGTTGAATCAACGGAAAATCGGCAATTTGCCAATCACTATGCACGCACAAAATATTTAGCCGAAATCGCAATTAAACAGCGTGTATTTCGTTATCCATCAACCCGATATATTATTTTACGCCCACGTGGATTATTTGGCCCTCATGACAGAGTGCTACTGCCACGTTTATTAGCGCAAATCAAAGAACGCAGTGGTAAGTTAATTCTGCCGGCGGGGGGGAAACATCCGTTTGATCTGACTTATGTCGGTAATGTGGTTCACGCAATGCAACTGGCGACAATAAAAGAAAACTTACTGAGTGGCGCCATCTATAACATTACCAATCAGCAGCCATTACCGCTTAAACAAACGTTACAACGGCTATTTGACCAGTTAGAGATAAACTGTCAAATTCGTTCTGCGCCTTATCCGCTGTTGTACACTGTTGCCACCATTATGGAAGGGGTCGCCAATCTAACGGGCAAAGAGCCTTTATTGACTCGATATAGCTTAGGCGCCGCTTATTTCACTATGACCCTTGATAACCAAAAAGCACAACAAGAATTAGGTTACTATCCTTTATATAGCATGGAGCAGGCGATTCACTTAACGGCACAATGGCTCAAACAACAGGAAAGCACATGTTAACCATTCATCAGTATGAAGTCGGTTTTTGTACCCATCCCGGTTGTGTCGCATTGAAAGGCGCTAGTTTCAAAGCCTGTAAATTTCCGGCAAGAGCCTGGTTAATTGAAGATGAAGAGCAGCGCTGGTTATTTGATACCGGCTACGCCAACCATTTTTACGATCACACACGCCACGGTATCATGCGGTTATATCGGGCGGTGACTCCCGTCTACTTTGAAAGTAAAGATGCCCTTGTTAATCAGCTTGCCAATGATGGCATCAATACCACTGATATTAATGGCATTATTCTCTCCCATTTCCATGGCGACCATATTGCAGGACTGCGGGATTTCCCTGATGTTTCAGTTATTTGTTCTGGTGATGGCTGGGCAAAAACGCGAGGCTTAACCGGTTTTTCGGCACTTAAAAATGCGTTTGTTCGCGGGTTAATTCCAGAGGATTTCGAACAGAGAACCGTTTTTTATGAAGGGTTCGATCAAGTTAGCTTACCCGCTGAGCTACAAATTCTAGGTCAAGGCTATGCAATAAACTCACAAAGAACATTATTAGTTGTGCCCTTACCCGGACATGCCGCAGGGCATATTGGTCTTTGTGTTTTAACTGAAGCGGGTTGGATACTGCTTGCCGGTGATGCCGCATGGTCACCCACCAATTACCGTGAACTACGTGGCCCGATGGCGATTGCCAATATCATCATGGATGATACGCAAGCTTATTATCAAACCTTAAATAAGCTGCATGAAATTGATAAGCAAAATATTGCGATTCATTTATGCCATGAGGGAGATTTAATTTGATTTTACCCATGCTATGGCATTATTGGCGCGCCCAACATTTGCGTTTTAACCATAGAGCCGAACTTGAAGCCTATCAACAACGTAAACTGGCTAGTTTTATGCAAAAAACATTAGCCCATAGCCCTTATTTTCAGCCATTTATTGGTAAAGCTCTCAATGAATTCCCACTCATGAATAAGCAAATCATGATGGAAAACTTTGACACCATGAACACCGCAGGATTATCAAGCCTGACTTTACTCGCTTGTGCGCAACAAAGTGAACAATCTCGTGATTTCGAGCCAAAAATTGGTAAATACAGTGTCGGGTTATCATCCGGTACATCCGGTCGCCGTGGCTTATTTGTTGTCAGCCCACAGGAACAGAATATATGGTCGGGCAGTATGCTAGCGAAAATGCTGCCCAATGGATTATTTAATGGTGAACGTGTGGCACTCTTTTTACGCGCCAATAATAATTTATATGAAAGTGTCAATAACCGTTGGATTTCATTGCGTTTCTATGACCTTTTCGCGGATTTCGAATCGCAATTACAAGCGCTCGAAAGCTACCAACCATCAATTATTGTTGCCCCTGCACAAGTACTTTGCGCCATTGCGGATGCTATCACAGCGAAGCAAATAAGCCTTGATGTTCAAAAAGTGATTTCTGTGGCAGAAGTTCTACAGCAACACGATAAACAAAAATTACAACGTTGCTTCCCAACGGTTGGTGAAGTTTATCAAGCAACGGAAGGTTTTCTAGGCTGTACCTGCTCACACGGCACACTGCACCTAAATGAAGCCTTCTTATATATTGAACCTAATTGGCTTGATGATAAGCGATTTACACCTATCATCACCGATTTTACGCGAAAAACGCAGCCTATTGTGCGTTACCAACTTGATGATGTTCTAGTAATAAAAGACACGCCTTGCCCTTGTGGAGACCCTCAATTAGCCATTGAACATATTGAAGGACGCTGTGATGATTTACTGCAATTACAGGGTTTGAACGGCAACATAGTTACCCTTTTTGCCGATCCTTGCGCCCGAGTTATCGTCAATAACCTACCGGTTACTGCGGATTTTAGATTAACTCAACAAGGCAGCCACCTTTGTTTACAAGGGGAGTGTAGTGACGCTGAGCTAGAACATTGCCGAATACAGCTTGAACACTATTTTTCAAGCCAGCACGTAGATATTAAAGCTCTCAGTTGGACAACCATTGCGAAGGAGATTATCCAACCTTTAGCGACTAAAAAGCGTCGGATAACACGCGAGGTAACCGAATGAAGATGAAGGAAATACTTCAGCGACTATTGTGCTGTTTAATAGGTTGGGGAACTGTTGGTGTTGTCTATAGTTATACAGGACAAGCATCTCCTACAGCAGATTTATTAACACCTGGTTTTATTGATAACCTATTCTACTTTTCAGTGAATGCAATTTGGTTTTATCTCTCTTTCTTTATTTTTATTCCACTTGGCTACTTATTATGTCAATCAGAAAATGTACGACCCTTAATGGTCGCCATGCAGTTATGTGCACTAATTTCAGGTTGTGTTTATCTTCTCTTTCCAACCACGATGGTTTATGCCAATTTTGCGGATGTTTCTTTAGCGAGTCGCGTGTTATCGGCACTAATTGGTATCGATAGTCCACAAAATTTATTACCTTCTCTACATGTCTCATTGACTCTTGTTGTACTCGTTGCATTATGGTCAAAACAACAAAAATGTCGGACGGCTTTCTATTTATTATGGGCCATTGCGATCTGTTTATCGGTATTGGTGCTAAAACGTCATTTGTTTATTGATGTAGTGACAGGTGCTGTCACCGCTTTTAGCGCGTTATGGATTGTGCGCATTGCACAATACCGCCTATGGAGAAAATCTTCATGAATGAATTAACATTTCCGATTGTCTTTATGCTGTTTGTGGTGATTGCGGAAGGGGTTGTGATTGCCAAAACTCAAAAAGGCACGGTCAGTTGGCAAGAGCTGGTCTTCAACTTAAACTCTGGGCATATCATGCTTTGGTTATTTCGTGGACTCGAAATTTTTTGCTATGGCTTTGTTGTGACACATTATTCCTTTAATTTAGTGGAAAGCTGGCCTACAGCACTGGTTTGGATCTTTACGATACTTGCGTGGGATTTTGGTTTTTACTGGCTACACCGCTTACACCATAAATATCGCCTATTATGGGCGGTGCATGTGGTTCATCATCAAGGGGAGCATTACAACCTATCCCTTGGGGTACGCAACTCATGGTACTCCTCGCTGACCTCAATCCCTTTCTTTATGTTACTTGCTTTGATGGGTATCCCCCTTGAGATTTTTTTAACGGTTTCCATTTTGCACTATACGATTCAATTCTTTAACCATAGCGCCCTTATCCCACGTCTCGGCTGGTTAGAAGCCGTTATGGTGACACCACAACATCATCGCGTGCACCACGTTAAAGAAGGACATTACTCAAATCGCAATTTTGCAGGTAGCTTTATTTTTTGGGACAAACTATTTGGCACATTTGCTAAATTACCCGAAACAGAGCATCACTTTGGTATTAAAGGTGCTCCGCCATCGGAAAATCCGTTTATCGATAGCAACTTGCCTTTTTGGCGGATTTTCAGACGAAAAGCAGCTCCGTCACACAAGCCTGTGCCGTTATATCGCGTTAATCAATTGGCATTAGTTATCGGTACCTTACTACTATTTACCTTGGTAATCGGTTATGTCTATCTCTATGGGTATGGCTACCAAGGCACCACTACCCAACAAGTGATTTTATTTGTTCTTTTAGCGCTGGGTACCGTAGCACTATCGGCTATCTCTGACGGCAGAAAAATCGGCTTATGGAGTTGGTTTTCTATCGCTACTTTACTATTAGTCTGCTTATTGTTTGTTTGGCAATGGGTCAATGCATTTTGGATCATTGCCGCCGGTGGGCTATGGCTACATAGCCTACTTATGTTATTCGGTATAGGTAGACAACCAATAAAGGTGCTAGATGCCGTCTAAACCCTTAAGACCTTTAGGTTATCAGCATCGTCATGATCAAGCGTTTAGCCGCGCTTTAACTAACGCGGCGACCCAATATCTGAAAGATAATTCAGATCATCGATTCGCTGATCTGCGATTTTATTTAAAAAGCTTAACGCTACTCTTTTGTTGCCTAGGCAGCTACAGCATGGCGCTGTTTATGGGTGAAGCAGAACCATGGATATTCTTTGTTTTTTATCCTCTGTTTATCTGTTTCGCCCTATTGCTTGCAATCAACCTTGTACATGACGCATCCCATAATGCGATTTTTAAAAATGCCAAAGCCAATTATTGGCTTAACTTCTGGGTCACTATTCCACTCGGCTTAGACCCTGAATGTTGGCGAGTTAGACATATTATTTTCCACCATGCCCATACCAATATTCGCGGTTATGATTTAGATATTGAAGAAAATTATATACTGAGGCAGACCCCTTATCAGCGTTGGTATCCTTTCATGCGTGCTCAGCACTTGTATTGGCCGCTAGTGGCTGCGATGACCTTTCCTGCGCTGATTTGGTTTTTTGATTGGATGGATAGATTCCAGTTTACGCGAGTCGCACCTCATTTACGCCATCAAGGTAAACAAGGTTTATTTTCATTTCTATTAGCTAAGTTATTGCACCTGTTAGTCGCAATTATTATTCCTGCTTATGTATTGATGGGAACAAGTATTGGCATCGGCACTTTGCTACTCACCTACCTACTTAGCCAAATGTTTGCTTCTTTAATATTCGTCGTATTGATACTTGGCACCCATTGGGCAAAAGCGACATTTTATACCGCACCAAAAGAAGGCAATATGCCTCATGGATTTTATACTCACACATTTTCAACAACTTACGATTGGAAAACTAAGCCACAATGGCTGACTTATTGGCTAGGAGGCTTAAACTTACATCTCACACATCACCTATTCCCAAATTGGAACCACCGTCATTACCCCGCCCTTGCTAAAATCATTGAGCAAACAGCCAAGCAGTTTTCCATGGATTATCATTGTATCGATGCAAAAGAATTGTTTATCTATCAACAACGTTTTTTAAAAGAGATGGGCTCAGGTAAACAGGTGGATTAGTGTTGAGTTTTACTAACTAAATCATAAAGCTCAACACCATTAGATAAATTCAGGTATTAATTATCTACAATAACATTTTGATTAAATACACTTTTCTCGCTATTACCGACCATTTGTGCGAATTTACTAATCGGGTCAGTGCTATAGGCGTACAATCTTTTTAAGGTAAATGGATTATCGCCTAAGCGAACTTTTCCTTGGATCGTCGTCACAGCAATATGTATTCCAGCATCTCTTGCAGCATCTACAGCAGATTGATTATAAGCACCAAATGGATAAGCCAAATAACGCTGCTCTGGCTCAAATTTCTGCAAAATGTCCATTGAATGCCTAAAGTCCAACATAATAGTGTGTTCTTTTCGGCTAAAAACAACGGGCGTACCACGTATATCTAAACGATGAAGAAAATGGGTATGTGACTGTATATTAAATACATCTTGGCTTTCTTTGATTTCTTTTTTCGTCATAAACTGCAATGTATCGGCTGACCAATTCTGCGGTTTTGTTTTAATACGAGAGGAAATTACAAACAGTGTCGCTTGTTGTTTATTATGTCGCAAAATAGGTAATGCATACCGATGAACCGATTTGAGGCCATCATCGAAAGTCAATACTACCGCTTTACCTGGCAAATTGGCTGATTTATTTAAATAATCTTCTAAATCTGCTAACGATAATGTTTGAAAACCTTCTGTTTTCAAATAATTCATTTGATCACGAAATGCTTCGACTGAAGTGGTCGTTGATGTCTCTCTAAAATGCTTATTTTCACTATTTTTAAGAATATGATGGTAAGTTAAGACTGGGATCCCTTTATCAAGAGAAACATCATCTAAACGAATATAGCCAAGCCTATCCCCTAAACGGATAGTTAACCACCCTGTTTTTTCACCCTTTTTATCTGTTTTGATCATACGAACTAAAACGGGATAACGTAGATTTTCTCGTAACGTGGCGATCTGTTTGCCATTTTTTTTCGTTGAATTATATACCGCGGTTTTTTGGGTAGTGATCAGATTGTCATAAATCGGATTTTGTAAATCATTCAGCCTATCAGCTTCTGGCACATAGCGAGGCTTCTTCGTTGATAATTGTGCTGTTTTAACAAAAGCATAATCATTACCAAACTGCATTGCGCAATAATCACCCGCAGGGTTAAAAGCATAAAAACCATGGTCAGGGTTTAAATCAGCAACGGGACGCATTTCACCTGCAACAGAGGCAAAAATAGTTTCTGTCGTGTTAGTTTGAACCAATTTAGGTGGGATATCCGCCAACTTCCAATTTTCAGTACTGTTTTCAAGTTCAGTAGCAAAAGCTGATGGAAAATAACTCGTAAATAAGACAAAAAACAGCATGAATAATCGGTTATACATTTTTTATCCGCGATAATTGCGATATTGTCGTACATATTCTACCTCTTCAATCGATTGAACCCCATACCCCAGATAAAATTTTAATCATAAAAGTATTCCCATTTACATTAGCTATAGCGTGTTGACAATAGATACACACTAAATTATTGTATATCCAATGTACACACAAAATTAGGAATTATGAATATGCGTAATGCGGCAATAAATCTTCGGGCGCATCCAGAACAACGTGACTTAATCGATGAAGCTGCCAGTATCCTTGGTAAGAATAGATCTGATTTTATGCTTGAAGTCGCTTGCGAGCGAGCCCAAGCAGTATTACTCGATCAAATTTTTTTCCAGTTAGATAATGATAAATTTCAGCAATTTAGCGCATTACTTGATGCCCCTGTAAATAGTAATTCAGGTCTTGAACGTTTAATGTCAATAGAAACACCATGGAAGGAAGATAAATGATTCCGCAACTATCAGCCCCTCAACCATTATCTTCATCTCATCGACTTGACGACTTCTTTTGCGGGGAATCCTCATTAGAGGATTGGCTGAAACGTCGAGCGCTATCTAACCATTTAAACGGAGCTAGTCGGACCTTCGTGACTATCGATCCATCTCAATATGTTTTGGGATATTACGCCTTAGCAACTGGAGCAATATCACACAATGAAGCGACTGGCAGTATTCGTCGAAATATGCCAGAGCCAATTCCTGTTATTGTACTCGGCAGATTAGCTATCGACCGACGAGTTCAAGGCAGAAAGGTAGGCGCTTCTTTATTACAAGATGCTGTAGTTCGAGTTAGAGCGGTAGCTGAAAATGCGGGGGTCCGTGCATTACTTGTTCATGCTCTTAATGATAAAGCAAAACAATTTTACGAATATTATGGTTTTACAACATCCCCTATTAGCCCTATGACATTGATGCTTAAATTATAATTTTTTTGATATTAAAAATAACTAAACACTAATTACTACTAATTTAATTTAAGTTTTAAATATTGGATAGGCTTTTATGTTTGGTATTATTTCCGAAGTAATCTATATGATAGTCTATCATTTAAACGATAAAGATAAGAAAACCAATAAATAAAATTATCACAAATTCATATATGTCATAAGGTTATGCATAATTGATAACCATCACACTCTTCACCTGAGTAATAATTAAGTAATTAAATTATCCGCATACTAAATCACACAAAGTTATTATACCAATTATGTCAAAATCACCTACTTGGTATAACCACTACTTCAATTTTTCATGAGCTATCATACAAAATAAAGAGATCTAGCTCATAGTTATCAGTAAAAAGTGACTTCCAAACCGAATCTGTAAATCATTTGACAGTTAATTACGATCCCCGCTGCTAGATTGGCTCTCAACCAGTTTTAACACCAGGGAATTACCATGAAAATAAAAGAAATCAGTACCTTTATCATGCATGTGCCAGTCACTAATGATCTTATCGGCGATTCAACTCACAGCATCACACATTGGGGAATGCCGGGTGTGATGATCAAAACTGAGTGTGGTTTAGTCGGTTACGGCCACACGGGAACACATGCTGACATCACCACCGACCGTTTAATTACGACGATCATGGAAGATGTCTTTGGCCCAATGCTAATAGGCGAAGATCCTACTGAAGTTCGCTATCTGCATAGAAAATTATCTCGTAGCTCAACCAATATTTGGGTTGGTCGTGGCGGTTTAATGCAAATGGCATTATCTGCTATCGATATTGCACTGTGGGATCTGAAAGCAAAAGCCGCAGATCAGCCATTATGGCAATTGTTTGGCGGTTCTAAGCACAACAAAGTAAACGCCTATAACACCGACTGTGGCTGGTTAGTTCGTAGCCAAGACGATCTTGTCGATGATTGTAAAAAAATGATCTTTGAAGAAGGTTTCAAAGCCATCAAAATGAAAATTGGCAAACCTGATCCGCGCGAAGATTTACAGCGTATCGAAGCCGTTCGCAATGCTATCGGTGACGACATTGACTTAATGGTTGATGCAAACGGTAAATGGGATATCAGTATTGCTAAACAATATGGTCATCGTTTAAATGATTTCAATATTAAGTGGTTTGAAGAACCACTATGGCATGATGATGTGTCTAGCCATAAACAACTCGCCGCCTATATGGATACGCCAATAGCACTTGGTGAATTACTGTATCACAATGATTCATTTAAAGAATTTGTGCTCGCAGGCGCGGTAGATTATTTACAACCCGATGCAACTCGTTGTGGTGGTTTAACCGCAGTGTGGGAAATTGCTGATTTAGGTTTAGCTTTTAATTTACCTGTCACACCACACCATGGCGATATGATGCAAGCGCAATTGCATTTAGTTATGGCGCATCCAGCTTGCTCATTATTGGAATTTATTCCTTGGACACTAGATTGTTTCGTCGACCCTGTCGCCGTTGTTGATGGTGTTTATACCACCCCGACAGCACCGGGAGCAGGTACAACATTAAAACCAGAAGCATTAGCTAAATTTAACGTTAAATAATGATAATTCCCTTTTCCTTTATTAAATAATTATTCTCCGAGGAAAAGGGAAAATAAATAAAAATAGAATTATTCATTTTAATTGACGTCTTCAATAAATTTTACTCTATACTCCGCCTATATTTGGGGGAGAGTTGGATTCGTCATAATTAATTAATGGATAGATAGCATCATTACCTTATAACAATACTGGGGTGAACCATGTCCACCAATACTGTCACCAATACTGAACATTTATCATCGGCTACCAGCAAAGCTATTCGAAAAATAATACCGATGGTGGTATTAATGTTCATACTCGCTTATTTAGACCGTTCAAATATCGGATTTGCTAAACAAGCGTTTCAATCATCAACAGGTTTAAGCGATGCCGCTTATGCATTCGGTGCAGGTATCTTCTTTATCGGCTACGCACTCTTTGAAGTTCCAAGTAATATTTTATTATATCGAATAGGTGCTCGAGTTTGGTTGTCACGTATTATGGTGACTTGGGGTCTCATTTCAGCTGCCATGATGTTTGCTCACGATGAAACGACTTTTATTGTGTTGCGTTTCTTACTCGGGGTAAGTGAAGCTGGTTTCTTCCCAGGCGTTATTTTATATCTCACCTTTTGGTTTCCACAAAATATCCGTGCCCGTGTCACTGGTTACTTCTTATTTGGCGCACCTCTAGCCTTTATTATTGGTGGGCCACTATCCGGTTCATTACTGGCATTGGATGGTACATCCTACGCGTTCGGATTACATGGCTGGCAATTGATGTTCGTTGTTGAAGGTTTATTAGCATCCATTGTCGGTGTTTGGGTATTTTTCTACCTTGATGATCGCCCAGAAAAAGCAAAATGGCTTTCTGACGATGAAAAAAAGGCACTTTCAACGAAACTAGCTCAAGAAGAAGATGCAAAAAAAGGTCACAGTCCAAAGGGTGCATTGAGCGCACTGCTAGATATTCGCGTACTTTATCTGTGCTTAATTTGGTTTACTGTCCAAGTTTGTGGCTATGGAATTTATTTTTTCCTACCAACACAAATCGCCACCTTATTAGGTACTAAAGTCGGATTATTAGTGGGTTTTGTTACCGCAATTCCACCTCTGTGTGCCGCCATCGCTGTTTACTATGTTCCTCGTCTTTCAGAGCGCTTAAAAGAACGACGTAAAGTGGCTTCAGTTACCTTTATGTTAGGTGCCGCAGGCATCGCAGTATCAGGGTTATTTGATAGCATCCCAATTATTGCTATCATTGCTCTTTGTGTTGCAGCAGCGGGTCACTTAGCGATGCAACCACTGTATTGGACCTTCCCATCCGCATATTTAGGGGGAACTGCCGCCGCTTCAGGTATCGCGCTTATAAACTCAGTCGGTAATCTAGGTGGATTTGTTGCACCTAATCTGAGAGTTTGGGCTGATACAACATTTGAATCTGCGCGTGCAGGGTTATATTTCATCGCCTTAGTGGCCTTTATTGGCGGACTTTTAATTCTGACATTAAAAAGATTCGGGATTGAAAAGAAATTTGAATATTAAGTTTTATTAAATTAATTAATCTCCCAAGCAATTTTATATTGCTTGGGAGATTTCTATTTATCACTTTTTTATCGATTCAAAAATCATCACGCTTAAAATTATGTTGATAATATAAATGTTATTTTTATTTTCTGTAAATCAATATCAAATAGATAAGTTCAACATTGAACATAACCCCACCTAATGTCATGATAAGAACAACCTATTCATGCAGGGAGCATTCAAGTGAACATATCCGTACAAAATAGTAATATTGCTCTAACTCATGAGAATATTCTTGATGTATTACAAACAAATAGCTGGTTTAGTAATTTACCCAGTTATTTAATTGATATCCTGATGCAATGTGCAACGCTGCGTTTTTATAATGACAGTGAAATGGTTCACTACCAAGGCGATCCCGCTCGTGGATTATATGCCGTTATCCAAGGCTCGGTTAAAGTCAGTTCAATTTCGACTGATGGACGTGAATGTGTCTTTCGCTACTTATCGCCAGGCAATTGGTTTGGTGAAATAGCAATGTTAGATAAATCAGCACGCACCCATGATGCTAAAGCGATTAGCCCGACTATCTTGCTAACGATTACCCCTAAAGATTTGACACTTATCTTAGAAAAATATCCTGTCTTTTATCAATCATTAAATATCCTACTCTGCAAAGTTATTCGTAATGCATTTACCATTATTAACGACTCTGCGCTACTTTCTGTTTCTGCTCGTTTAGCAAAACGCTTACTCAGCCTTGCGGAGGGTTATGGCGAACCCCATGAAAAAGGTACTCAACTAAGTTTGTATCTCACGCAAGATGATTTAGCTACAATCATCAATACCACGCGACAGACCATTAACAAACGTCTTGTAGCATGGGAAAAGTTAGGTTGGATAGATGCAAAATACGGAAAAATTGTGCTCGTCAACCTTCCCGCCTTAAAGCAAATTTCAGAAGATGATGAAGACTAATCTATTTTTATAATTAATATGCGCCTTTTTCCACGTTAATCATGACTATCAACAATCGGACTATCAGCAAAAATATAGCGATCCATATTAAATTCAAAATCATCACTGGTTGCATTAAATAGCATCTTTTTAGTGTTTTCTAAATGCAACCACATTGCTTGTCGAGCGCCTTTAGGGTCTCGATGCGCCAATGCTTGAAGAATTTTATCGTGTTCATCACACCAACTCTCAATAGAACGATTATCAATGTGCTCATGCAGTTTTATCCAATAAGGATTACGTAAACGCTGGCTCCACATCTGTTCAACAATCACTACCATCGCACTATTGTGTGTCGATGCCGCCACCTGCATATGAAACTTTAGATCCCACTGAGAATCACGAAATCGGTCCTCTTTTCGGGCATTTTTTTGAATCTCAACCAATTTCAAAATATCTTCTTTTGTGGCTTGAGTCGCGGCAAATTCAGCAATGTGACTTTCAATCAATTGTCTTGCTTGCAGTAACTCAAAAGGACCGCAATGGCTAAACTCAAGTCCATTCTCTGCTTTGACTGAGTTATTGGACAGGTTACTGATGACATGTATACCAGAACCTTTTCTAACATCCACATAGCCTTCGACTTCTAGCATGATGATCGCTTCACGGATCACTGTGCGGCTGACATTCATTTCGTCAGATAACAAACGCTCCGCAGGTAGTTTGGTGCCTACAGGATATTCATTGTTTTCAATCCGTTCCTTAACTAACGCTGCAATTTGCTGATACAGACGCTGTTCATTCTCTGGTGAGCTCATTCATTTCCCCTTTCACGTTGCTATCGATGATAGCCAGCACACAATAGCTCAATTATAACGAATTTTATCATCATGGGTTAAATAACCACAGACCCATAAATAAATTCACTCAAAATTGGTATAATAACTTTTAAAGATATAAACCATGGCATATAATGTGTGAAAACTAACCACTAAAATTGAAATCACTTAACCCTGAATAGCACTTTTTTCCTCAAATCTGATTTAAAGCTAGGGATTAAAAACATAATGAAAGATATTATTAAAATACACCCAAATGACAATGTCGCAGTAACACTCATTGATAGGCTAGCAGGTGATAGTATTTCTATTGATGATCAAACCATTACGCTAAAAAATGCAGTTGATCGCGGACATAAAATCGCACTAACCGCCATTGAAACAGGCGAAAATATTCTCAAATATGGCGCACCAATTGGCCATGCAACAACCGCAATTACCGTCGGTGAACATGTGCATACCCATAACGTGGCTACCAATTTAAGCGCATTAAGTGAGTATGAGTATCACCCTGCACATAATACTCTTTCGGCAACGCGAATTGATCCAGACGTGCAACTTTATCGTCGTCAAAATGGCGATGTGGCGATTCGCAATGAAATCTGGGTGATCCCAACCGTCGGTTGCGTCAATGCGCTCGCCAGAAAAATGATCGACCAATTCAACAAACAGCATTGTGATGAATTAGGTATTGATGGTGTTTATTTATATAACCACACCTTAGGCTGTTCTCAATTAGGGGACGACCACTTAACCACACGCACCATTTTACAAGATTTAGTGAAACACCCGAATGCAGGTGGCGTATTAGTTATTGGCTTAGGTTGTGAAAACAATCAAGTCGCCGCCTTTAAAGAAACCCTCGGTGAACATGACAACGAACGCGTAAAATTCATGGTATGTCAGCAACTTGATGATGAAATCCAAGTAGGTATAGAACACTTAAACACGCTTTATCAAGTTGTCAAACAGGACAAACGCGTTACAGGCAAGCTCAGTGAGGTCAAATTTGGCCTTGAATGTGGGGGTTCTGACGGATTATCGGGTATTACCGCTAATCCACTGCTGGGTTGTTTCTCTGATTTTCTGGTTAGCCATAACGGTACCACCGTATTAACCGAAGTCCCTGAGATGTTTGGTGCAGAACAAATTTTAATGAATCACTGCCATGATGAAAATACATTCAAAAAAACTGTCAATATGGTAAATGATTTCAAACAGTATTTTATTGAACATGACCAGCCTATTTATGAAAATCCATCACCGGGCAATAAAGCGGGTGGCATTTCAACTTTAGAAGAAAAATCATTAGGTTGTACCCAAAAAGCAGGTACCAGTCAGGTGATGGATGTCTTAAAATATGGCGAGCGGTTAGCCGTTAACGGGTTCAATCTACTCAGCGCTCCCGGAAATGATGCGATAGCAACCAGTGCATTGGGCGCAGCTGGTTGTCATATGGTGTTATTCACCACAGGCCGAGGAACCCCTTATGGTGGATTTGTCCCAACGCTTAAAATAGCGACCAACAATGAACTAGCGGCGAAAAAACCACATTGGATTGATTTCAATGCAGGCGCACTATTAACAGGTAAAAACATGGACCAGTTATTAAATGACTTTATTCAGCATGTCGTGAAAATTGTTAATGGTGAACAAGCCAAAAATGAAATTAATGATTTTCGTGAATTAGCTATTTTTAAAATGGGCGTGACACTTTAATACGCGACTTGCTGATAGCACTAAATATATGAGTGCTATCAGCGCAAACAGATAAAAGTCATCGTATCGCTATTTTTGATATATGGTAGGATTACCGTTGGTATGACTATTTTCAACTTATTAGCAGGGTATACGATGATAGATCTAAAACTTCGAGAATCTAGAGATAGCCTCTCAACCAAAGAAAAACAAGTCGCCGAGTACATTATTGCTAATAAGAGAGACATTCAGAGCATGAGTATCCAATCTCTTGCGCAAGAAAATAAAGTCAGTACGACCACAATTTTACGCTTATGCCACAAACTGGGTTACCAAGGCTTTAGTGAATTAAAAATAGATTTAATTTCCTCTATTAATCACAAATCGTATGGCACCTTTCTTCAAGAAGATATCGATATTAATGATCCGATGGAAACGATTAACTACAAAGTTAGTCAAATTGAAAAATCATCCATTGAAGAAACCTGCGCACTCGTTAATTTAAATGTATTTGCGCAAGCCAATGAACTAATTCGTAAAGGTCAAAAAATTGTTATTTATGGTGCAGGGAGCAGCGGCTTAGTGGCAAAGGAATTTGAATATCAGCTAATCAAAATCAAAAAAGATGTTAACTGCCACCTTGATTACAGCATCCAATTTAGTATCGTTAATACGTTAAATGAAAATGACCTCGTTATTGTTATTTCACATTCGGGTGAAAATCATGAATGCATTAAGCTATTAACCCTAGCTCGAGAACTTAACGTCCCCACAATAGCTATCACCAAAATGGGACAAAGCTCTGTATCTTCGCTTGCTGAAATTATCTTACACACCACCTCAACTGAAAATATTTCTCGTATTATTCCTATACGCTCTAAAATTTCACAGTTAACCGTAATCAACATGCTAATAACTAATTTATTTGTTGGTCAATATGATGAGCGAATTTCCAAGCAGATAAGCACCAGAGCAGAACGTTTTTCTCGCCTAAATAGTAATAACTAACGATACCCTGCATTTATTAAAAATATTTCATTTCCCTTTTTCTTCACTGGCTGCTGTTGCAGCCTCGATCTTGCTCACAAAAATGATCCTTTTTCACGACTAAGACTATTTATTGTTATTTTTTGTGATATTGTTACTTTGAATTAAAAATAATATAGTAATTTTATTACTAATAAAAATAACGAAAAACAAATAGCGATAAAGGGGAAAAAAATGAGTTCTGAAATTCCTATCATATTGGCAAGCCATGGGCCTTTCGCTCAAGGGCTACTTGAATGTGCTGAAATGTTAATTGGTGAACAAGAAAATATTGCCGTCATATCCATCCAAAAAGAAAGCAATATTAACCAAGTTAGAGAACAATTTTTCGACACATACCAAAAAATAAATCAAGGAAACGGCGTTTTAATTTTAGTCGATTTATTGGGCGGTTCACCTTGTAATTTAGCCAGTGAATTAGTGTTAACACAAAATGATGTTGCCTTGTACTGCGGTATCAATGTGCCAACATTGCTCGAAATTTTAGGTAACCGCGATTTATCACTGAATGAACTTCATCAAATCATTATTGAAGTATTCCCTGATAGCTGCGTCAAAGTCGGGGAAAATCTAAAACCAACAGAACAATTCGACAGTGAATTATAGAGGATCATTTATGCCAATTAATGTAGCTCGAATAGACGATAGATTGATCCACGGCCAAGTTATTACCACTTGGGTTAAAAATTTTGACATTGAACAAATCATTATTGTGAATGACAAAGTCGCAGATGACAAAGTTCAACAGTCTGTACTCACCATGGCGGCACCACCGGATCTAAAAGTGGTGGTTTTTGCAGTTGATAAGTTTATCGATGTCCTGAAAAAAACCGAAATAAAACGACGCACTATGTTGCTATTTACCAATAGCGTCGATGTGAATAAGTTGGTTGAAAATGGCTTACAACTTCAAAAACTCAATGTGGGTGGCATGCGAATGCAAGAAGGACGCCGCAATTTATCTCGTGCAGTTGCTGTCACGCCCGAAGAAGAACAAGCATTCCAATCGATTATTAATCATAACATTGCAGTTGAAATTCAAATGGTTCCAAAAGATTCCATTGTTGAATTGAAAACATTGCTCAATTAATTCATTTGCTGAGGCTTATTTTTATCAATAAGCGAGGAGTTTATTATGTTAGTTGAAGCAATTCTAATCGCAATATGGGCTGGAATATGTTCTTTAGATGATGTCGGTCCGCAAATGTTAAGACGCCCACTGCTCACGGGAACCGTAGCTGGGATCATCATGGGTGACATGGTTCAAGGGCTGGCTATAAGTGCCACTTTAGAGTTGATGTGGATGGGGATTGGCAACGTCGGGGCATATTCTGCTCCTGATATTATTGCCGGCTCAATTATTGGTGTGGCGCTGGGTATTGCATCAAATGGCGGTATTGCCGCAGGGATTGCACTCGCCGTTCCGGTTTCTATACTTTGCCAGCAATTACTCATTATTTGGCGTTCATTTGCCAGTTTTTTAAATGTGTGGGCAAGTAAATCGATTCTAGATGGTAATTATAGTGGCCTAACTAAGGTTCATTATTTTTCAACACCACTGTGGTTTCTTATCCGTGCGATTCCTTGTTTTATTGCCGTTTATTTCGGTAGTGAACTCGTTAATAGCATTCTAAATGCTGTACCTGAAAGTATTCTCACAGGGATGGGGGTTGCTTCTAAATTAATTCCTGCGGTCGGTATTTGCATATTATTACTGATGTTACTAAAAGGCAGAATGTGGTTTTTCTTTTTGCTCGGTTTCATGCTTACCACTTATCTAAAACTACCGATTATTCCTATTACATTTATTGCTCTCGCATTTGCCGTCCTCTATGACATGGCATTTACCAATAGCACGCGTCAAACACCAGAAGAACAACCAGCTTCCAATAAAAATGAAGAAGAGGAATATGACCTATGAACGACGTCACCACTCCTGAAAATAAAAAACTCACCAAGAAAGAGTTAAACGGCATATTTTGGCGAATTCAAACAATGTCATTTTCATATAACTATGAAAAGCTGCAAACAATTGGCTTTGCGCATTGTATGGTGCCCGTGCTTGATAAACTTTACGAAAAAGCTGATCAAGAAACTCGAATTAAAGCCATGCAAAGACACTTTGAATTCTTTAATACGCAAATCAATGCGGGTGCATTAATTCTTGGTGTAACCGCAGCATTAGAAGAAAAAACAACTGAAGAAGAGAAAGATGCAGTTGTATCTGTTAAAGCTGGACTCATGGGGCCATTTGCAGGCCTCGGTGATAGTTTATTAAAATTCACCTGGTTACCGATATGCGGCAGTATTGGTGCTGCATTTGCACTGCAAGGCAATATTATTGGCCCAATATTAATGTTTATTTTATTCAATATCGTCAATATCGGCTCTAAATATTTCTTTATTCACTACGGTTATAACAAAGGTGTTGATTTAATCGAGCAATCGAAAAAATCTAATATCATTCAACGAATTACCAATATAGCTAACGTCGTGGGGGTCATGGTCCTCGGGTCTTTAATCGCCACAACAGTCAAGTTAACGACACCTCTGACAATTTCAGTTGGTGAGCAAACAATTAAAGTCCAAGAGATGTTTGACAAAGTTATTCCTAATTTACTCACTCTGTTGTTTGCCTTAGGAATATTTTTTCTTGTTCGCAAGTTGCAAGGTAAACATACCGTTGCGCTGATTATTGCCATGATGGTTCTTGGTGTTATCTGCTCAATGTTCGGCATTTTAGGATGAAAAAGGGAAATATATGGAAATCGTCGTAAATAGAATTAATGAGTCAACACTTGAACTGAAATTTGATGAAATACCTAAAGGTAAACTCGCCCTCTATTGGACGGATAAACCTAATACTGAAATTACCCCTAATAATTTCATTACTGATTGCATCGAAAATAACCTAACAGTGCAAGATCCATTAGCGGCTAAACAACGTGTTTATTTTATTCTACAACAAGATGAGTCTCGCACGCTTTTTGCTGAAAGAACGCTACCTGTTGATGGAATGAATAATTTTCGTGACTTTGGCGGCTATACCACCGAGGACAATAGACAGGTAAAATGGGGTGTTTTATACCGTTCAAATCATCTATTTAACCTTAGTGATAAAGCGATTAGCTACCTATCTCATTTAGGTATAAAAAGCATTATTGATTACCGCACGCAAAATGAAATTAATAAATCGCCCAATTGCCACATCGGCGAAAAAAATACATATCATCTGGATGCAACGGCACAAACCGCTGAATTAGCAGCACAATTTGCTGCCGCGCCGAGCAATGAAGATAAAGCCTTAATTGAAGGGATACTCAATAATATCCCAAAAGAATTAATCAATGGTGAAGGGCAGCAAATATTAGAGCAATACCGCCAATTTGTTGTCAGTGATAAATCTAAACTAGCCTTTCGCCATATGATAAACGTTTTACTTGAGCCCAATAATAGCCCAAGCCTTCAGCATTGCCGGGGAGGAAAAGATAGAACAGGTTACGGAGCGTTATTGGTTCTTGCTATGCTTGGTGTACCAAAAGCAACTATTATACAAGACTATATGTTAACCCATCATAATCGCTTGGCGCGTAATGAAATTAAGATGGCCGCTTATCGAAAAATCACACAAGACCAAAATGTTCTAGATTATTTACTTTCATTAATTGATACAAAAGAGATATTTATTATTGAAGTATTTAATGCAATGGAAGAGACATCTGGAACAGTAGAAAATTATATTAAAAATGAACTTAATTTTACTGAGGCTGATTTTAATAAGCTAAAAGAAATTTACTTGATATAATCTCATATAAATACATATTTTAAAAAATAGGTTTACTTCATAAGCCGATGAACTCCTATTATTTAAATAATAGAAATAGCCATATTTATTACTTTATATGGCTATTTATTTTTCTAATATAAAAAATCACATACATCCTAACTAACTCAAATAATAGAAAATACAAACTAAATAGTGAAAATTGGCTAGTTATACTCCAACAATCGTCACCCTAATAACAAGGTTTTCTATTTAATCTTTTAATCCAAAATTTACCCTAAACAATTCGGGTTGTCGGTAGGCGACAAGCGAGGATAGCTCGGGGAGCATACATCAGTATGTGACCCGAGTAGCCGAGAGCAGTCAACACCCCGACAGCGCGAAGTATGACGGGTAAAAAAGGGGAAGATTATTTTTGCCCGTAGTATGCGTCAACTCCATGCTTGCGCAAATAATGCTTATCGAGCAACTCTCGCTGCATGGCATCAACTTGTGGCACTAACTGGCGCGTATGCAAATTCATATACGCAATTTCTTCGAGAACTACGGCATTATGCACTGCGTTGTCTGGCGTTGTTCCCCATGCAAAAGGGCCATGACTATGAACTAAAACTGCTGGAACATCTTTTGCAGAAATACCTTTTTGCACAAAGGTTTCAATAATGACGTTACCTGTTTCTCTCTCATAGTCTGATGCGATTTCGTTTTCAGTCATTTTTCGAGTGCAGGGAATTTCACCATAAAAATAATCTGCGTGGGTGGTACCTAACGCACTCAATGGCAGGCCAGCTTGCGCCCAAATGGTGGCATGACGTGAGTGAGTATGCACTATCCCGCCGATTTCAGGAAAAGCTTGATACAGGGCCAGATGAGTATCGGTATCCGATGATGGACGATATTTTCCTTCTACGACATCACCCGTACTCAATGAAACCACCACCATATCTTCAGCTTTCATCGTTTCATACTCAACCCCTGACGGTTTAATCACCATCAAGCCGCTTTCTCTGTCCACACCGCTGACGTTACCCCATGTAAAGGTCACTAAGTTATGTTTTGGTAATGCAAGGTTTGCATCAAAGACTTGCTGTTTGAGTTTTTCGAGCATGCCAGCCCCCTAATTTTATAAATCACCTTAAGTATCAATAGAAAAGAACAATAACTTGTCTGTCTTTTGCTGATTGATAACCCATCTCTTAGTATTAAGGTAAACAGATTTAGACGATTTAAAAAGCATGCGTATTTACAAAAAATTAACAAACCCCCTTAACTCGGTCATATTCGGGCGTAAATGGTCATGAAAAGTCAATTTCAAGGTCTATTACAACGCCTGAATATGACCGATTTTTTTTTATGCTTAGATGAGATGGTCATATTAAAACGCCATTTAAGTGATTTTAATCACAAAACAAAATGTAACCAATGAATTAGCCATTATTTATTAGTGACTTCAATCACTATAAAAATCTTTCTTTTTTCTACGCGAGTATTACTTGAATCTAATCACGACAAAAAAAAAGTGGCTCTGGCAGAATAAATATCGTGGAAAGAATAGGAGCTGAAAATGTTACAAGCCGAACGCCATAAACTAATTTGTTCCCATGTATACCAAAATGGTTCGGCGTTAGTGCGTGAATTATCTCAATTATGTCTAGTTTCACAAGAAACGATCCGCCGCGATTTAACTGCGCTTGAACGTAAAAATAAAATTATTCGTAGCTTCGGTGGTGCAGTTGCCATTGACCAAGAAGAAACAACCGTCCTCAATGTTCTGCCCTCTTCGGTCAAACTCAGTCAAATGGTTGATGGTGCAGAGTCGTTTCGCAAAAGAACCGAAGAACACCCTGATGCAAAAATGAAAATATCTAAAGCTGCGCTTAAACTGATTCAACCCGGCGACTGCATTATGTTAGATAACAGCAGCACTTGTTGGTTTTTAGCACGACAAATACCAGATATTGATATTACAGTAGTGACTAATTCAGTGAAGATCATCCAAGCATTAGCTTGTCGTGACAGAGTTAGAGTTATTGGCATTGGAGGCGAATATTCAGAACGTCATGACGACTTTCACGGCCCAATTGCAGAAAGTATTATTCGTAGTTTTCAGATAAAAACGTTGTTTTTATCCTGCCAAGGATTCAACATTGAAAGTGGTATCCGTGATGGCAGCGAAATAAATTCAAAACTTAAAAACATCATGTTGCAAGTATCAGAAAATAAAGTCTTACTGGCCGATAATAGTAAATTAGATAAATATGCCTTTAGCCAAGTCTGTACTTTTGATGATATTGACGTATTAATCACAAATAAACTTAATAATGATAATTTTAAATCACAGTTCCCCAACTTAAATATCGTTGAGTGTGACAGATGATTTATATAAATAAACTTTAATAATAATTTAAGTCAGTAAAAATAATATTAATAAATCCTGTTGCTGTTTAAAACAGTGCAATGATATCGGCTATCTGCAATATCAACGTACGCTAATTATATCTATCCGATTATACACAACACCATGCTGATGAAATTTATCTCATTAATATTTCATCAACTTTAAGGAATACAACGATGAATATGAAAAAATTAGTCCTACCTTGTTTAATGAGTGCGGCACTGTTTTCAAATGTTGCCATGGCTGATACACAAAAAGCACAGAAGCCCTTTACCATGGGCGTTGTGGTCAAAGTGGGTGGTATTCCTTGGTTTAATGTTATGGAACAAGGTATTACCGAAGAAGGCAAAAAATTAGGTGTAAATGCTTTCCAAGTTGGACCAACCACCGCTGACCCTGCTGAACAAGTTCGTGCTATCGAAGACTTAATTGCCAAAAAAGTCGATGTCATTGGTGTGGTTCCTAATGATGCTAAAGTCCTTGAACCTGTTCTCAAACGCGCTAAAGATGCGGGTATCAAAGTTATTACTCACGAATCACCAAACCAACAAAATGCCGATTGGGATTTCGAATTACTCGATACCCAAAGTATGGGTGCTAACCATATGAAAGATATGGCTGCTTGCATGGGTGAGGAAGGTAAATACGCCATGTTTGTAGGCAGTTTAACTGTGCCATTAGTCAATGAATGGGCTGATGCTGCCATTGCCTACCAAAAGGCAAACTATCCAAAAATGCAAATGGTTGATGACCGCTTTGGTGTTGCCGAATCTGTAGATGATTCAATGCGTACCGCTAATGATCTGCTATCAAAACATAAAGACTTAAAAGGCATTATGTCATTTGGTTCCCAAGGTCCAATCGGTGCTGGTCGTGCTATCGATAAACGCCGTAAAAATGATACTACCTGTGTGTTCGGTACATTCACGCCAGGCCAAGGCATTAAATTACTCGAAAAAGGTGCCATTGACGGCGGCTATATTTCCAATCCGAAAGTGGCAGGACAAGTGTTTGTTCAAGTCGCCACCGCCATGATGAATGGTGAAGAAATCAAAGATGGCGTGTCTATCGGTGATATGGGGCAAATCAAAGTCAGCGGAAATACGATTCTGAGTGATAACCCTGTTGAATTGAATATCGAAAACACCAAAAAACTGGTTGATGTCGGACTGTAACCGCTACGACTCAATTAATACTTAAAATAAAAATAAACGCATAAAAATACATATTCAAAGTATGACATTTTTTAGTTCGAAATATGACAAGTTCTAGTTCTGAATATGAAAGATACGGGTTCTAAATATGAAAAATACGAGTTCTAAATAATTCGAACTGTAGTTAGGCGACAAATGAGTTACCCCCAAGGAGCATACACAAGTATGTGACTTGGGTTAACGAATGCAGTCAACAACACTACAGCTCGAAGTATGAAGAACTTTGTAGAGCTAGAAATATAACGAACTCGCCAACACCAGCTTAGGGAATGCAAGTATGACAACCACCTCCAAAGCCGACAAATCAGCCCCCCTAATCACTTTGCGCGACCTCTCCAAAAGTTTTGGTGGGCACCGTGCATTGCGCAATATCGATTTGACGCTCAATAAAGGTGAGGTGCACTGTTTAGCAGGCACCAATGGGTGCGGTAAAAGCACATTAATTAAAACCATCAGCGGTGTTTATGCACCGGATGATGGTAGCCAAATTGAAATTGATGGAAAAAGTTATAATCGGTTAACACCAGATAAAGCACGTGAACTGGGCGTCCAAGTGATCTACCAAGATCTATCACTTTTTCCTAACTTAACGGTTGCTGAAAATATTGCATTTGAGCTTAATCTCAAAGGCTATTTTGGTTGGTTCCGAAAAAAGCTGCTCCGTGAAAAAGCACTGCAAATTCTAAATGAACTCTCTTTTACCATTAATCCCGATACACCCGTGCAATTTCTGCCTATCGCACAGCGCCAACAAGTTGCTATTTGTCGTGCTCTCGTTGCTGATGCACGATTGGTTATCATGGATGAGCCCACAGCCTCATTAACTCGAACAGAAGTCAATCAACTATTATCAACCGTTAATTATCTAAAAGATAAAGGTATTACTGTCGTTTTTGTGAGCCATCGATTGGAAGAAGTAAAAGAAATATCTGATCGCATTACCGTTATTCGTGATGGGGAAAAAGTCGGAACTTGGCCTGCAGAAGGTTTAACTACCCGAAAAATCACTGAATTAATGACAGGATTAGACATTGTTCACGAACGTAAGCCACCCAATAATGCCGAAGACCGTCGCACAGTGCTTGAGTTAAAGAATCTAAGTCGTGCAGGACAATACAATAATATTTCATTGCAATTAAAACGCGGTGAAGTACTTGGCCTTTGTGGCTTACTAGGCGCCGGTCGTACTGAGCTCGCCTTGTCGCTGTTTGGTATTACTCGTCCTGATAGCGGTGAGTTATTTATTGAAGATAAACCTGTCACTTTAAAAAACAACACTCACGCGATTAAGCAGGGTATCGGTTATGTTTCAGAAGATAGGCTGACACTCGGCGCCATTTTACCCCAATCTATTGCTGACAATATGGTTCTGTCTATTTTAGATCGGTTAAAAACCCCTTTTCATTTAATTGATGAACAAAAATGCCAAGCAATTGTTCAAGAATGGATCGCCGACTTAGATATTAAAGTTACTGACCCTAATAATGCACTTTCGACATTATCAGGGGGTAATCAGCAAAAAGTAGTGTTAGCTAAATGGATCTTAACTCGCCCTAAAGTATTGATTTTAGACTCCCCAACGGTTGGCGTTGATATTGGTGCCAAAGACAGCATTTATAAGCTTATCCATCGTTTATCCGGTGTCGGTATTTCAATTTTATTAATTACAGATGAAGCCTCTGAAGCCTATTACAACTGTGACCGGATTTTACATATGAAACAAGGGTCTATCGTCAATGAAATTATGGTGGACTCCATGAATGAGCAACAATTAGAGGTAATCATCAATGGCTAATTGGAAAAAGCTTCGACCACAATCTGTCGAAGGTTGGTTAACCTGGGTCATTCTTATCATGGTGATTTTCTTTACAGTAATGAGCCCACAATTTCTGACCATTCAAAACTTACTCGATTTAAGTGAAAGCTATGCGGTAACGGGTATTTTTGCGCTCGGGCTTTTCGTTGTGTTAGTAACGGGCGGAATTGATATTTCGTTCGCAGCTGTCGCCTCTGTTGTGCAATATGCGATTGCCACTTGGCTGCTACAAGGTTTCATTGCCAGCCCGACATTAAGTATTACGCTTGCCATCTTGATTGGTATTACCTTTGGCTTAATTAATGCCATTTTAATTTATTCGCTAAATGTTGTTTCCATCATCATCACCATCAGTATGCAGTCATTACTATTCGGTATGTTGATGTGGCTGACCAACGGCCACAGTATTTATGACTTACCTGATTGGTGGGTCGATCCTGTGACTATCCTACCGTTTGAGGTCGATGGTGAATCCTATCAAATTGGGCTTCCGCTTGTAGTCATGCTAGGCATCGCATTTCTTACTTGGATCTTGATGAACAAAACCCATATTGGGCGCCAACTTTATGCCGTTGGTGGTAGCCAAGAGTCCGCATCCCGTATTGGTATCCGTGTTTCGGTTATCTACCTTTTTGCTTATGGTTACCTCGGTGCGATGGCGGCTATCGGCGGAATGCTACAAACCTACCGTATGAGTGAAGTGGTGCCAAGTGCATTGGTGGGGGGAGAACTTGATGTTCTCGCCGCAGCGGTACTGGGCGGTGCAAGTTTATCGGGCGGGCGTGGAACAGTCATCGGTACTTTGATGGGCGTTTTTCTTATCGGTATTTTGAAAAATGGCCTTAACTTGATTGGTGTCTCTAACTACTTCGTCAATATTGTTATCGGTATGGTTATTCTGATTGCCATCTGTATTACTCACTACAAAAAACGTAAAGAGACGGACGTAGGTTTTGTTTAACAGGAATATCACCATGAAAAAACAACCTCTTTTTAAAATTGATGGCGCGGTTATCGGACTGCTTTCAATCTTGTTACTGGCAGTCGCGGCTTTTAGTATTGCCATGCCGGGGCACTTTTTAACGCAAAACACATTTTTAAGTATCACATTCCAATTACCTGAGCTGGGTTTACTCACGTTCGCCATGTTTGTTCCAATGTTAAGCGGTGGATTGAATCTCGCCATTATCAGTACCGCTAACTTAACAGGTCTATTTATGGCTTGGGTCTTTATCAATTACTTACCCGTTGATGCAGGCACAGGCACCCAATTAATGTGGCTAGGCTTTGCTCTCATTGGTGCCACTGTGATTGCCGTAATTATTGGTTGCTTAACTGGGTTGATGATCTCTCATATTGGTGCTCACCCGATTTTAGTCACCCTCGGCACCATGACTATCATTAGCGGAATAGGTGTTTATCTCACAAAAGGGGCGGCTTTGAGTGGCATGCCACCTATCGTCAGAGCTATCGGTTCAGATACGTTATTCGGTATGCCAATCGCCATGATCATTTTTATCGTTACCGCGATAATTTTAGCGCTCTTTTTAGGCTGCACTCGCTTAGGTAAAAATATCTATATGAGTGGCAGTAATATCAATGCAACGTGGTTCAGTGGCATACGTACTGACCGAGTCATGATTGCCATCTATACCATTTCCAGTTTGCTGTGTGTCCTTGCCGGTTTGATCATGATGGCACGCTTTAACTCTGCTCGTATGGGTTACGGTGACTCCTATTTATTGCTGACTATTTTAGCAATCGTACTCGGTGGAACCAATCCTTTTGGCGGTGTAGGTAAAGTCAGTCGTGTTTTTTGCGCGCTACTTGTTTTGCAAGTCATCGCAACTGGCTTAAGCCTGTTAGGCGTTAGCTTACACTTCAATCTTGCGGTCTGGGGGATCACATTAATACTGGCGCTTGCCTTCAAATTTTTCAAAGAAAAATGGAGCGCAAAACGTGCGATGAATCGCAACCAGCGTCTAAATAAAGCATCACCACAAACTTAAATTTCACAGGGAAAACATCATGCGCAAACACCCAATGGGTATCTATGAAAAGGCCTTACCAAAAGAGAGTCGTTGGTCTGAAAAGTTAGCAATTGCTAAGGCGGCGGGTTTTGATTTTGTCGAAATGTCGATTGATGAAACTGACGAACGACTTGCAAGATTAGATTGGACTCAAGCACAACGTTTAGAATTGGTGGATGCAATCCAAAAATCCGGCGTTCGCATCCCAACCATGTGTTTGTCTGGCCATCGTCGTTTTCCCTTTGGTAGCCATGATGTTAATACCCGAAAAGCAGCCCATGAATTAATGGAAAAAGCCATAAAGTTGGCACAAGACTTAGGCATTCGCACCATTCAATTAGCCGGATACGATGTCTATTACGAGCAACAAGATGCCGAAACCATTCAACGTTTCGAAGATGCGATGCAATGGGTTGCTGAAATTGCTGCAGCCTCGCAGGTAATGTGCGCAGTCGAAATTATGGATACGCCATTTATGAACTCAATCACTAAATGGCAAGCCTTATCCGACAAAATACGTTCTCCATGGTTTAAAGTGTATCCCGATGTCGGTAACTTAACTGCATGGGGAAGTGATGTCGAAAATGAATTAGTCAACGGAATTGAACATATCGTCGCACTACATTTGAAAGATACCTATGCGGTGACTGAAACCTGCGAAGGTCAATTCCGTGACGTCCCTTTTGGTGAAGGATGTGTAGATTTTGTCAATTTATTCAAAATCTTAAAACGCTTAAATTACCGTGGTACTTTCTTAATTGAGATGTGGACAGAAAAAGCGGATGAGCCACTCATTGAAATCATCAAAGCGCGCCATTGGATAGAAGACAAAATGCAGCAAGCTGGCTGGTATAACGCCTAAAAAGGAGCATGTGATGAATACATTTTTTATGGGGGTCGATCTTGGTGGTACAGTAATTAAAGCTGGGATCTATACGCCTGAAGGACAAGAAATTATTGTTGCAGAGCATGCCTTTCCCACTGAAAGCCCAGAAGCGGGTTTTAGTGAGCGCAATATGGATGTTTTGTGGCAAGCCACTTGCGGTGTTATACAAGAAGCCATTAATAACAGCCAGTTGAATGTATCACAAATTTCAGGTGTCAGTTTCTCATCCCACGGCAAGGGATTATACTTACTCGATGAACAAGGCAGACCGGTCAGAAATGGGATTGTGTCTTCCGATTCTCGCGCCCAATCTATCGTCGACTCATGGCACAAAGACGGTACAGCAGAGAAAGCCTATCCTCTTAGCTTACAGCAATTATGGCCCTCTCACCCTGTTGCTCTGCTGCGTTGGCTCAAAGAACATGAGCCCGATAACTACCGAGACACTCGTCATATATTGATGGTTCATGACTATATTCGCTATCGATTAACCGACCAAATAGCCTGTGAAGAAACCAATATTTCCGGTAGCCAACTGTATAACCCAGCAAAATCGGCTTATGACCCGAAATTATGCCAACTTTTTGGCATTGATGAAGTGACCGATAAACTCGCGCCTGTCATTAATTCGGCCGAACAAGCGGGTAGTGTCACCAAGCAAGCGGCTAAAGAGAGTGGATTAACCGAAGGAACCCCCGTTTTCGGTGGTTTTTTTGATGTTGTTGCTGCTGCGCTCTCTTCAGGTGTGAGTCAAAAAGACAAATTAAGTGCGGTTGCGGGCACTTGGACTATCTCTACTCGCGTATTTGATGAAATCGTCCCATCCGATTACCCTTATGTTTGGAGTAAATATTGCATTCCAGGCACCTATTTTGTACATGAAGGCAGCCCAACATCCGCAAGTAACCTTGCGTGGTTTACCCGTCATTTCTTTAATCAACGTTTTCAAGATTATGATGTGTTAAATCAATGCGTAGCAGAGGGTGCCACTAGACAAAATGATATTCTATTTTTTCCTTGGCTCTATGGTTCAAATTATCACAGCAATTTACAAGGTGGATTACTCGGTTTAAGTTCTCATCATACAGATGCCGACATTATTTATGCTATTTATCAAGGTATTGTATTCTCCCACTTATTGCACCAAGACAGAATTGTTGGCCTTGATAACAGCACTCAATCCATTCGATTTACGGGTGGTCCAACCCAGTCCCCCCTATGGATGCAAATGTTTTGCGATGCCAGTAATCTCCCCTTGGATGTCGTCAATGTGCAGCAATCAGGTTGCCAAGCCGCCGCCTTATGTGCTGCGGTCGGCACCGGATATTACTCAGGTTTTGATGTCGCGATTGCCGCAAGCACACCTAAAATCACCACTTATCAACCTAATGCCATTGCACACCAGCAATTACGCAAGAAGTTTGCTCGCTTTAAAGCAGTCGCAGATGCATTAAGTCAGTAATGTTTATATTTGGGTCAACATGTTAAAAAGGCTGAGTTCATCAACATGAAACTCAGCCTTTTCTATTGATATCTTGCCATGGCTGAATTAGTTATCTGCCACAACCTCAATACCTACATTTTTGGGAGACAAAACAGTGTCTTGTTTAAGCGAATCGTACTTCACAAACTCATCTCTTGGAAAAACAAAAACATCAATATCTTTTTCGGATCTAATTTTATCAGACACAATACTTTTTTCTGGAGCAGTTAAATTGGTTTCAACCCCCAACCAAGAGGCGAAATAATCAAACAAATTCCATTCACTTAGAGTCTCATCAAAGAACTCACGTTGAGTATCATCTGAATTAATAATAACCAGTGGTATTTGATAAGCTCCTTTAACCAGCTGCCCATGACGAATATAGAGGCTACCTTCTTTAATGAACCCTTTATAATCAGCCTCAAGTGCTGCCACATGCTGTTTATTGGCTTTCACTAACCCTTGCCCATGATCGGCAAAATATAAAATAGAGAACGGGTGTTCTCCATTTTTATTATTCTCTTGAAGTGAGCTATAAACTTCTCCGATAAAATCATCACTGAGCTTAATTGCTGAAACATAACAATTCACCAAGCTACCCCAACCGGTATCAAATTGTTCTGGATTCATACTGTAGTTATTTTTCACTAAATCACAGGAACCTTTTGGCCAGCCATCGTGATGAGGCCCCCACATATGAATAAAAATAACTTTTTCTTTATCTTTGTTATTATTAAGTGCAGCTTTAAATGCAGGTAACATTTTAAAATCATTAGTTAATTTATTGACACTATCATCAACAATAAATTTTTCTTGAACAAATAAATTATCAAACCCTACTTTATTATCCCTAACCGGTAAAAAATAGTTCGCTTTCAAAAAGTAATTAGTAAAACCGATTTCATCATCACCAAAACTCCCATTATTACCAATATAATATGTTTCATAACCTGATTTATTAGCTAAATCGACAATAGAATTATTATTGTAATACGGCTTTTCATGATGTTCTGTAATCGTATTTAAATCATTTTTAGCCAAAGCTCGCGTCAAGGTCGGTACAGTATTAGAAGCTGCACTGATAAAATTATTAAAAAATCGACCATTAACAGAAGATAGAAAAGGTGTATTTTCTAATGGATAACCATAAGCATGCATATAATTCTTATTGGTACTTTCACCGATAATCACAACTTTAATATTATATTTTGAATTATTTTTCTTAGTTATTTTAATATCATCAGCAACATTTACACCATAACAGATATCCGCATTACTTTTTGCAGCTTTAATCAGCTCTGGAGAACATGCCTTCTTATATGCTACCGAATTCTCATTAGCCTTTCCCTGGGCATATGAGGTCACAACTAAAAAAAGAGCACTATAGAGTGCGGTAATTTTGATTAACTTCATACTCAACTCCCTCATCTTTATGACATTATTATTCTTTATTAATAGGTTAAAGATTCTTTAATGGTGTATAACTAACGTTCAAATCGTCATAGCAATAAAATATCAAGAATAAATATTTCAATTTCATATAAATATATTGAAATAAAATTTCATTAAAAGACGTAAATGAAGAAATTGAGACACTGATAACAATAATTTATTATCGATTTTTCATTGTAATCTCACTGTTTTTAACAAATAAAATATAAAATAAGTTACAAATATTGTTTATAAACAAATAGTTAAAGTGCAATCCAAATTAATAATATTCGGTTTTAGTTATTAAAAACAATAAATACTGCAATTCATCGATTACATTTAGTTGTGATGCAGATCGGTTATTCAATCTTTAGTTAATATTGATTAGTGATACAGCTCTGATTTTCATCTTTCGCCTCTAGAAATCAAAATGGAACCGGTTCCATAATAGGTTATTAGCAAGAATTAGGGTCTTACCCTTTCATATTTGTCGTAGAGGAAAGTCATGAATAAAGAAGTGATTGTTGTAACCGCGGCTTATGGTGCGCAAACTGTAGCACAGTTAGGCGGGCAGCTAGCCTTATTAGAAACTATCAAGGCAGGGAAAGCTGATGGTGTTGAAATTCGCCAAGAGCTACTCCTCGCAAGTGACCATTTAACAACCATCAACAACGCCCTCAAAGCAAAACAGCTCACCGCAGTATATTCGGTGCCTGATACGTTATTTCAAAATAGCACCCCTATCAGTAGCCAGAAAATGAAAACCTATTTAGAAGATGCCAAGCAACTCGATGCACGACTATTAAAGCTCTCCTTAGGCGAGCTACCTGATAATTATGATTTAACAGAAATCATTAATTTACTAAATAGCTACCCTATTCAGTTAGTGATTGAAAATGACCAAACTGAAGTAGGTGGTCACATCGAACCTCTTCAACGTTTTTTTGCAGAAGTAACAGCAAAAAAAATGCCCATAAAAATGGCTTTTGATATGGCGAATTGGGCTTGGCAAGGTGAGGATGCACTCAGTGCTGCTCAGTATTTCGCCCCTTTAGTCGCTTATATTCATGTCAAAGCATGCCAATCCAAAGCTGGAAAAATTGTTGCCGTTTCCCTTGATGATAGTGATGGTTCATGGAAACCCGTGTTGCAAGCGCTGCCAACAAATGTGCCACGAGGTATTGAATTTCCATTAGTTAGCGATGATCTGTGTGCCATCACCGAACACTATGTTTCTCTATTAAAGGCTATCTAACATGATGAACAATAATAAATTAGATGTTGTCACTTTAGGCGAAGCCATGATGATGTTTGTCGCGACAAAAGCCGGTGAATTACATGATGTTGAGAATTTTGTACGCCGAGCCGCAGGTGCAGAACTCAATGTCGCGATAGGTTTATCGCGTATTGGTCTACGCAGTGGTTGGGTTAGTCGCCTTGGTAATGACTCATTCGGTCGCTTTATTCAATCCACCTTAGAAAAAGAAAATGTCGATTACGAATGTGTACTCATTGACGCAGAGCATCCTACGGGCTTCCAGTTGAAATCTAAAGCCGAAAATGGAACCGATCCCACTGTGGAGTATTTCCGCAAAGGCTCTGCGGCAAGTCACTTAGATCTCACTGATTTTAACGAGGACTATTTTATATCAGCTCGCCATTTGCATTTAAGCGGTGTTGCCGCAGCGCTTTCATCCACCAGCTATCAACTTTCATTATATGCCGCTAAATGGATGAGAAATGCAGGAAAAACACTGTCATTTGACCCAAACTTGCGTCCTTCCCTGTGGAAAAGTGAAGCTGAAATGGTCGAGCAATTAAACCAACTTGCATTCCACGCTAATTGGGTCCTACCGGGATTAAAAGAGGGCAAAATTTTAACCGGTTATGATAAACCAGAAGATATTGCAGATTTTTATTTATCACAAGGTGTTGATGTCGTTGTTATCAAAACAGGTGAGCAAGGGGCTTACTATAAAACCTCAGAAAATCAAAAAGGTATCGTTCCCGCCCTGCGAGTAAAACACGTGGTTGATACTGTGGGCGCTGGTGATGGCTTCGCTGTTGGCGTGATAAGTGCGCTACTCGAAGGTGAATCACTCCAGCGCGCCGTTGAAAGAGGTAATTTTGTCGGTGCCAGAGCTATCCAAGTAATTGGCGACAGTGAAGGACTACCAACTAAAGCGCAGTTACAGCAAGAAATGTCACTGTTATCCCCATCAACTTCTCCAGTCTTTGGCTAAGAAAGGAATTGATTATGACAACGAAAAAACCGGCTGCATCACGTTGGCTGTACATCATGCCAATTGTGTTCATCACATACAGCTTAGCTTACTTAGATAGAGCCAATTATAGTTTTGCAGCAGCAGCAGGGATCAACGCAGATTTAGGGATCAGCAAAGGAATGTCTTCCCTACTCGGTTCCTTGTTTTTTTTAGGCTATTTTTTCTTCCAAATTCCCGGGGCAATTTATGCCGAAAAACGCAGTGTTAGAAAGCTTATTTTTGCCTGTATTTTCTTATGGGGATTATTTGCCAGCCTAACAGGAATGGTTAGCAACATTCCGATGTTGGTCATTATTCGCTTTAGTTTGGGCGTCGTTGAAGCCGCCGTCATGCCCGCAATGCTTATTTACATTAGTAATTGGTTTACCCAATCTGAGCGCTCACGCGCCAATACCTTTTTGATTTTAGGTAATCCCGTTACTGTATTGTGGATGTCCGTGTTATCTGGCTACTTAATCCAAGCGCTTGGCTGGCGCCAAATGTTTATCATTGAAGGTGTTCCCGCTATTTTATGGGCATTCTTCTGGTGGAAAACTGCACGTGATAAACCGAGTCAAGTTAACTGGTTAAGCCAACAAGAAAAAGACGATCTCGAAAAAATCCTCAGTGATGAACAAAAAAATATCAAACCCGTTCGTAATTACCGTGAAGCCTTTAAATCACGCAATGTTGTGTTACTGTGCGCGCAATATTTCTGCTGGAGTATTGGGGTATATGGCTTTGTATTATGGTTACCGTCTATTATTCGTGGTGCGTCAGATTTAAATATGGTCGAAACGGGTTGGCTCTCTGCGGTTCCTTACCTTGCTGCGACTGTATCAATGGTTTTAGTCTCTTGGGCGTCTGACAAGATGAATAACCGCAAACTATTTGTTTGGCCAATGCTGTTAATTGGCGCCATCTGTTTCTTAGGTTCCTTCCTACTGGGCAGCTCTAACTTCTGGCTTTCTTACACTTTATTAGTCATTGCTGGTGCCGCGATGTATGCCCCTTATGGCCCGTTCTTTGCTATTATCCCTGAAATGTTACCGAAGAATGTTGCCGGCGGTGCAATGGCGTTAATCAATAGTATGGGCGCTTTAGGATCGTTCTTTGGCTCTTGGTTTGTCGGTTATCTCAATGGTGCAACGGGCAGCCCAAGTGCATCTTATATGTTTATGGGACTCGCACTGTTGGCATCCGTTTTCTTCACGATTATTGTCAAACCAAATCAAGAAAAAAATAGCGATTCCGTCATCGCTAAACATGCTTAAGGGAGATTATGATGAAAAAAAATATCGTTCTATATAAAACAATACCTGCTGACCAACTTAAGCGCTTGCAACAACATTTTAATGTCACAATTTTTGATTCCGTCAATCAGAGCAACCATGCTGATTTTCGGCGAGCCCTTGTAAATGCCGAAGGAATTATCGGCGCAAGTACCCCGATTACTGCCGATGATTTAGCAATCGCCACCAAACTAAAAGCAGCCTCAACGATTTCAGTCGGGGTTGACCAATTTGATGTTTCTGCCATGACAGCGCGTGGTATCCCATTAATGCATACCCCCAGTGTGCTCACTGAAACCACCGCAGATACTATTTTCACACTGGTTTTATGCAGTGCACGACGCATTATTGAAATGGCGGAAATGGTTAAAGCGGGTCAATGGACCAAAAGTATTGGTGAAAATCATTATGGCTGGAATGTGAGTGGAAAAACCATTGGTATCCTCGGCATGGGGCGTATAGGTTATGCAGTTGCAAAGCGCGCCCATGCAGGTTTTGGCATGTCAGTGCTCTATTATAACACCTACGACCATCCAGAAGCGGAGAGTCAGCTTAATGCACGCCGTTGTGATTTAGATACACTACTCGCTCAATCTGATTTTGTTTGCGTGGTATTACCTTTATTACCTTCAACCGAAAAATTGATTGGCAAAAAAGAACTACAAAAAATGAAGCCAAGTGCGTTCTTAATTAATGGCTCTAGAGGAAAAATTGTTGATGAGGCCGCGTTAATCGATGCCTTAGAAACGGGCGTGATCCGCGGTGCGGGCCTTGATGTTTTCGAGGTTGAGCCTTTGCCAATTGATTCAAAATTACTGACTTTGCCAAATGTTGTTGCATTACCTCACATTGGTTCTGCGACTCATGAAACCCGTTACGCAATGGTTGAATGCGCCGTTGATAACTTAATCGCCGCACTCAATGGCTGTCTAACTCATAATTGCGCCAATCCTGAAGTCAGTAAAAAGTAAGTCAAAATTCACTTACTGAATAGCTTAAATGTAACGAATAAATAAGCCCAAGAAACCGATCTTAAATCTGTCTCTTGGGCCAATAAACGTCGCATTACACGGTGATATCATTAAAGTGTTGTCGAATTACGGACAATCAGTTCGCCATTAAAGAGGTGCTGAGCGGGTGGTTTTTCTGGATTTTCCAGTTTTTCGAGCAAACATTCAACGGCTTTATGTCCCATCAGAGCAGTCGGCTGAGAAATCGACGTTATTCCCTGTCCTGCAAAAGATGCCCACTCTAAGTTATCAAAACTGAGAAAACCGATATCGGCGCCCCAATGCAAACCTTGCTGATTCAATGCATAGGCTATTTGCAATGTCAGCACACCATTCGCCGCCACAATGGCTTTACGCATCCCTCGGTGATTAGCACAGAACTCAGTAATAATCGCAGATAAACTTTCTGGTGCGGGTAATGAAATTTCGTGAAATATCCCTTTAATTTGCGGATTATTTGCTAAAACCTGTTGGAATGTTTGCAAACGTTCTTCGCGCGCACTGTTGTAGACGATAGGTTCAGTCACAAAACAGATAGCTTCGAAGCCTTGTTCTATCAGATGGTTAAAAGCTAGATTTGCCGAGGCTGGGTTATCTAGTCCAACCATGTCACAGGGGAAATTATCAATTTTTCTATCAAGTAAAACAAACGGCAATGTAGTGGATTGTAATACGTCAATAAATTGCTCATTCACCCCTGCTGAATTAATAATTAATCCATCAACTCGATAGCCTTTTAATAACTGTATAAATTGGCATTCCAACTCAATGCTATTATTGGCATTGCACACTACCGTCATAAAACCTTGTTTGATAGATTCCGCCTCAACGCCTTTTAACACCTCAACTGAGAACGGGTTACCAATATCCGCAATAATCAGCCCTATCAACCCAGTCCGCCCATGCTTTAGACTGCGAGCCATTTGATTAGGACGATAATTGAGTTCGAGGATAGCGGCTTCAATACGTTGACGTAAGTTATCTGACAATAAATGAGATTCGCCATTTAAATAACGGGAAATGCTTGTTTTGCCTGTCTGCGCTTTGGCAGCCACATCTTTTATGGTCGCAACTTTTGTTGATTTGGGTGCAATAGCCACAGATTATGTCCATAAAAAGAAAACGTTATAATCACAACATATTACCTAAGTTCGAGCAATTTTACCCGTAAAAGCGTGATTAAACTAATTTACATGAATGATACCGCACTATTAATTGACGCTATTTTAACCCACTTGATTTTTTAACCACTGGATAAAAATATCAGCTTTCGGATTACGTTTTTCATTCAATGTCGCGAAATAATAGCGCTGTTGGCATTGTAATGCCTTATCCCCAAAAGGCATTATTAACTCATTGCTTGCTAAGCGCTTTTTAACTAGCTGCTTACGACCCATGGCAACACCTGCATGATTGATGGCAGCAATAATGGCAAGATCAGAGCGATCAAAACATAAATTTCTACGATGGGAAATAATTGATAATCCGGAATATTCACTCCATGCCCGCCACTCATCATAATCAGAGTTATTACTCCAAGCTTGCCTGTCATGCAGTAAAGTACAATTTTTCAACTGATGCTGGTTATTCAGTAAATCATGTTGTTGCGCATATTTTGGACTACAAACAGGCACTATCGACTCTTGCATTAAGTCTTCACAATAAAGATTACTGTGAACGGTATCATCGTAATAAATAGCTAGGTCAATACCATATCCTCGGAAATTTACCTCATCGTTTCCCGTCAGTAAATTCAATTGAATGGACGGATATTGATAAGCAAAATCAGCAATTTTCGGCACTAACCAACACTGAGCAATAGAAGGTCGTGAATAAACCGTTAGCTCACCTGATATTTCCTGATTTTTAATATCAATAATTTCCTGATTAATATCATCAAGGTTTTTACGTAATGCCCAATAAATTCGCTCACCATCCAGTGTTAGCTCAATACGTCGATGAAAACGCGCAAATAACTTGAAACCTAGCTCAGATTCTAATGTATTTATACGATGACTGACGGCGCTGGGGGTTAATGATAATTCCTGCGCAGCAAGTGCAAAAGAACTATGCCTCGCCGCGGCTTCAAATGTATGAAGGCGCGATAATTGATGGCTAGATAAACGTTTATTCCATTGAATAAAACCAGATTGTTCAAAATGGCTTGGGGTCATCGACATATTTTTTTACTCTATCATCATATAAACGCACAATATTAAGTGAGAATAACCTATTTAAGATGAATTCATATGGTGCAAAGTACAGTCAACTTGATTTATATGATGGATATCACCCATTTGAATCAATCTATTTCATCTAAACGCTGAGTTTCATCGTTTGTCACCTCTGAATATTTATTATCCAATAGATGAACAACAACAATACAATCAGGGGTAGGATATGGACTCAACAATTTGGATGCTAGCAACCTTAGTTATCAGCATCTTACTGATCATAATCTCAATAATTAAATTTAAGTTTCATCCCTTTTTAGCCCTTTTACTCGCCAGCTTTTTTGTCGGCATTTCCATGAAAATGAATCCACTCGAAATGGTGAATGCGATTGAAAATGGAATTGGCGGCACACTCGGATTTTTAGCAGCAATTATCGGTCTCGGTACTATTCTTGGCAAAATGATGGAGATTTCCGGTGCGGCGGAGCGCATTGGCGTCACCTTACAAAAATGCCGTTGGTTAACTCCCGACGTCACCATGGTATTAATTGGCTTAATCTGTGGTATCACACTATTTGTTGAGGTTGGTGTTGTTCTATTAATTCCACTGGCTTTCTCTATTGCTAAAAAGACCAATACCTCTTTATTCAAGCTCGCTATTCCATTATGTACCGCTCTGATGGCAGTGCATTGTATCGTGCCGCCACATCCAGCAGCTCTGTTTGTCACCAACGAACTAGGCGCTGATATCGGCACGGTTATTGTCGCAGGGCTTGCCGTTGGTTTAGTCGCGTCATTAATCGGTGGCCCTCTATTTCTTAAAATAGTTGGTGCTCGCTTACCCTTTAAAACTGTACCTGAAGCATTTTCAGATATGGAAGTTCGCGAAGAAAAAGATTTACCCTCTTTAGGTGCAACATTATTTACCGTTTTACTTCCTATTGTTCTGATGCTAATTAAAACAGCAGCAGACTTAAATATGAGTAAAGATAATTCGTTATATACGTTCTTGCAATTTATCGGTAACCCAATTACCGCCATGTTTATTGCCGCATTCGTCGCTTATTACATGCTAGGTATTCGCCGTAATATGGGCATGAGCGTGCTACTAAGTAAAACAGAAGAAAGCTTTAGCTCAATAGCCAACATTTTGCTGATTATTGGTGCGGGTGGCGCATTTAATGGCATTTTAAAAGGCAGTGGATTGAGTGACTCTTTAGCCCTCGTTCTGTCTGGCATCGATATGCACCCAATCTTACTCGCTTGGTTGGTTGCAATTATTCTTCACGCTGCTGTCGGTTCTGCCACCGTAGCAATGATGGGCGCGACGGCGATTGTTGCACCATTAATGCCAATGTATCCAGAAATAAGCCCTGAGATTATGACGTTAGCAATTGGTTCAGGCGCTATTGGTTGTACCATCGTGACAGACTCTCTATTTTGGCTGGTAAAACAATACTGTAATGCCACATTAGCCGAAACATTCCGTTTTTATAGTGTCGCCACCCTTATCGCCTCATTTGTGGCACTCGGCGGCACGTTCTTACTTTCATTTGTGATTTAGAAGAGATTGAATATGACGACGATAAACATGGATAAGTTAATTACTGACTACCCTTTAGTTCAGGACTTAATCGATTTAAAACAAGTCACTTGGTTTAACCCTAAAGTGACAACGACAGAAGCCGGCTTACCTTATGTAGGTTTAACAGTGAAGGACGTTGAAGATGCACAAGCTCGCCTTAATCGCTTTGCACCTTACTTAATGAAAGCTTTTCCTGAAACACAAGTGACTCAAGGCATTATTGAGTCTGAAGTTGTGGCTATTCCCACAATGAAAGCCGCACTTGAAAAACGCTATAACACGCCAATCACCGGGAAAATTTTACTTAAAAAAGATAGCCATTTACCGATATCTGGCTCAATAAAAGCACGAGGTGGAATTTATGAAGTTCTCACTCATGCCGAAAAACTGGCTTTAAAAGCAGGATTGTTATCGACAACGGATAACTATGAAATTTTATTTTCTGATAAATTCCGTCAATTCTTTAGTCAATACAGTATCGCAGTCGGCTCAACGGGTAACTTAGGCATGTCGATTGGTATCATGAGCGCGAAATTAGGCTTTAGTGTCAGCGTGCACATGTCATCAGATGCGAGGCAATGGAAAAAAGATAAATTACGTGCCCATGGTGTTAATGTTGTTGAATATGAGCAAGATTACAGTATTGCTGTCGAAGAAGGCCGTAAAGAAGCCGAAAAAGATGCCAATTGTTTCTTTATTGATGATGAAAATTCAACCACCTTATTTTTAGGCTATGCAGTTGCGGGCTTACGCCTCAAAACACAGTTTGCAGAGCAAGGTATTGTGGTTGATAACAATCATCCACTCTTCGTTTATTTACCTTGTGGTGTCGGCGGCGGCCCTGGTGGTGTGGCTTTTGGTCTAAAACTGGTATTTGGTGATGCCGTCCACTGTTTATTTGCAGAACCGACTCATTCCCCATGTATGCTATTAGGTGTTCATACTGGTCTGCACGATGCCATTTGTGTACAAGAAATTGGCATTGATAACGTCACCGCTGCCGATGGTCTAGCTGTAGGTCGTGCATCAGGTTTTGTTGGCCGAGCCATGGAGCGTTTGATTGATGGCTACTACACCATCGATGACACCGAAATGTATAATTTATTAGGATTACTCAATCAGACGGAATCCATCAAATTAGAGCCATCCGCACTCGCAGGTATGCCAGGTGCTGTTCATGTCACTCAACATAGCGATTATCTGCAATCTAAATCGCTAACTGCTGAAAAAATGGCAAATGCAACACATTTAGTTTGGGCTACCGGGGGGGGAATGGTGCCTCAGGCTGAAATGCAACAATATTTAGCCCAAGCAAAACTGGACTAATTGATAAATTGTCACGAATATAAAGATGATTAGCTTAGTGCCCTTTCTTCTTGATTCACTAGAGAAGAAGGGGACGGTGGAATTATTGAATAAAAAGAGTATTAAATAGTTAATATAGGAACAAAAGGCCTTAACTTCCTCGATAAAACTCACATTATCTCTGCACAGCCCCCTTAAATGGGGGCACTGTATAGAGATAATGTCTTTTTAAGTTTATTGTCCCGGTAGGGGTACCAAATCGCTTTCAATATAATGTCGTACTAATGTCGCGAGCGCCATGAGTGAATCAATATGAGTTCTTTCCCAACCGTGTGAGCTGTCTAAAGCAAAACAAGCAAGTGCAGCACGGATATCCCACCCTGCATCAATGGCTGCTGCACTATCAGAACGATAATGTTTAAAAGTATCTCTAACATGAGGAATGTCATGTTGTTGGCACAATTTTAGTAAATGACGTGTTATCGCTAAATCAAAAGGCCCCGTTCTATCCCTAAAGGCTAAAGTCAGTGAATCATCACGCGTGGTTTGATCAGGCCCTGAAACAGAATTATCAATCGCTAATAATTCTTGAACTTCATCACCAAAACCATGAGTACCGCCAATCCCCACCTCTTCAGAGATAGTAAACATCAACTGGCAAGAAACCGCAGGTACCACCTTATCGTCAATCAATGATTTTAATGCTGCTAACATCACGGCACAGCCCGCTTTATCGTCTAAATGGCGAGAAACAATAAAACCGTTATCCATAAACTCAGGCTGAGCATCAACGGCAACCATATCCCCCACATTCAAACCATGCGTTTTTAAATCAGATTCATTATAACAAAGTGCATCTAAGCGAATTTCCAAGTTATCCCAATCTGCTATTTGCGTATCAACCTCAGTATTAAAACGGTGTCCTGAAGCTTTTAGGGGTAAAATGGTACCGCGATATTGATGGTCATCACTAAATACAGTGACTCTAGCCCCTTCTGCAAAGCGCGCTGCCCATGTTCCCGTGTTACGTAGAGCTAAACGCCCATTAGGCTTGAGCTGAGTCACCATCGCACCAAGCGTATCTAAATGCGCAGCAAGTGCACGTTTTGGCACACTTTCCCCTAATGTGACATGCAATACACCTCGGCGAGTGTATTGTGGTGTAAAACCTAGTTCAGTAAGCCATTGATGGGTTTGAGCCACCGCCAGTTCGGTCATACCAACCGGACTCGGTGTCAGTAAAAGTGTTTTCAATACTGAGGTCAGATATGCTTTATCTATCATTCGTTATTTACCTATCTTCACTTAAAAAACGTTCTTGTAATGTAGCTTGCAATGCCAGCATGGCTTGCTCTGCGTAATCCATATGTGCTTCCATAATCGTTTTTACTTTTAATGCATCTTTTCTACGCAGGGCATCTATCAATTGGTATTGGTAATCAATACCTTGACGACGTTCCACCGGTTCAGGTTTCAAATAAATATCTTTGCAAACCGCTAAATCCTTTAATAAACGTTGAAGAAAATGACAAATAAAGACCAAGAGCACATTGTCAGAATAGCTAGCAACAACGGCGTGAAAATCTAGCTCTGCCATTCGTTGTTTCCAACGTTCTTCTTCATCGGCTGGCTCATGATCATAGATAGCGATAGTGTCATATAATTTCTGAATCCCAGCACTATCAATATTTTCAATTGCGCTTATAGCAACCATAGGCTCTAATAATTTACGCAGCGTATAAATATCTTTGATTGAAACATCTCGCGTAAATAAGAAATTAGATAGTAAACTCATTGCCCGAGATTCAGTCATTGAATCAATAAATGCCCCGCCACCTGGCCCTGTTTTGGTTTTAATTAATCCTTGAACTTCCAGAGATTTCAACGCCTCCCTAACGGTACTTTTACTTGCACTGTATCGCTCAATCAAATCTTTTTCTTGTGGCAATCTATCACCGGGAATGAGGTTATCCGCCATAATAGTTTCTTTAATCGCATTCACAATTTCATCAGTACGTTTTATTCGAACTGTTTCTGTTATCAGCGGCTTATCTATATTCATGTTGTATTCCGACAGTGTAAAATAGAAAACGTTGTTAGCCTCGCATCATACGGATGAGTCCATCGTTATTCGTGGCGCACTGGCTAATAAATTTTGGGTATAACTGTGTTCAGGACGAGCAAAAAGGCTATTAGTATCACGACATTCTAACAAATCACCGAGATAGAGTACGGCAACTCGGTCAGCAATGGATTCCACCACGGCTAAATCATGACTAATAAACAAATATGACAACGAAAACTGTTGTTTAAGATCCTGTAATAGCAGAAGCACTTGGGCTTGCACAGAAACATCCAGTGCACTCACGGGTTCATCAAGAACTAGAATCCGTGCTTCCGCCGCCAACGCCCGAGCAATCGCTAAGCGCTGAGCCTGCCCACCAGAAAATTCATGAGGATAATAACTTAACGAATCTATCGGCATATTAACGGCATTCAGTAATTCTTCGAGCCGCCTTTGCCGTTGCGCCTTATTCATATGTTTTAAATATTTCAGCGGAATAGACAAAGTTTCACCAATCGTTTTACGTGGATTTAGTGAAGCTACGGGATCTTGAAATACGTACTGAACTGCTTGCCCAAAAGCACGGGCTCCCTGCTTTTGCCATTCACGTTGGGTCTGGCCTAAAATAGTCATGTCACCCGATGTCGCTTTTTCTAAACCCACTAAAATACGTGCTAATGTGCTCTTACCTGAGCCGCTTTCACCCACTACCGCCAGCGTTTCACCTTCATAGAGCTCTAATGAAATATTTTTTAATGCATGAACTTCTCGGCGATTAGGATGAAATAATCCGGCTGGATGACCAAATGTTTTGACCAATTGATTAACTTCAATAACTTTGTTCATCAAGCCCCCTTAATCGGTTTGGGTTTATGATTGTAAATCTCTGCCACGTGCTCAAGAAATGCCTTTCCTTCCCCAAGTTTTGGCACGCTAGCAATTAAACGCTGCGTATAAGGATGTTGCGGCTGTTGCAACACCGTTTGAGTTTGTCCTGTTTCGACAATCGAGCCTTGCTGCATGACGGCCACACGATCACAAATCTGATTAATCACAGCAAAATCATGGGTAATAAATAACAAGGCGACTCCCCGTTCACGGCGTAAGGTATTTAATAACTCTAAAATTCTAGCCTGTACGGTCACATCCAGTGCCGTTGTGGGCTCATCAGCAATAATCAGCACCGGATCATTGGCGAGTGCCATCGCAATACCAACGCGTTGACGTTGACCGCCAGATAACTCATGGGGATAAGCATGATAACGCTGAGCGGCATCTGGAATGCCAACACTTTCAAGTAATTCGATAGACTTAGTTTTTGCGGTTTGGTTAGAAATGGTTTGATGTGCAGTTATCGCTTCTTGTAATTGGACGCCCACAGTAAATTGTGGATGCAATGTTGTTAGTGGGTCCTGGAAAATATAAGAAACGCGAGCCCCACGCCGCTGCTGTAAGCTTGATAATGGTAGTGATAGCATTTCTTCACCACTGACATAAACGCCCCCAGAAGTTACCACGGCTGGCGGTGATGCTAGTAACCCCATGATTGACAATGCAGTCACGCTTTTGCCTGAACCACTTTCACCAATCAACCCTAAACACTCACCGGGCTCGACCATAAAGCTAATATTATTCACTGTTGGTCGCAGTTCATCTCCTTGACGAAATGCAATACTGAGCTCTTTGACTTCAAGCACTGCTGGACTGTTTGATGTTTGCGGTGGAATAACAGTGCGCTGCGTTTGAGTCATGGGTTGTGAACGTTGCAATGCACCAGATTTTAATCGTGGATCTAAAATGTCACGGATACCGTCGCCTAATAGATTAAAACTAATCACAATAAGAAAAATCATCACACCAGGCACTAAAGCAACATGAGGTGCCACAAACATTTGAGCTCGGCCTTGTCCTAACATTGATCCTAAATCGGCATTCGGTGGCTGAGTACCTAGCCCTAAGAATGACAAACCCGCCGTTTCTAATATCATCCAGCCTATCGTTGTCGACATAGTCACAACGATAATCGGTAGCACATTGGGCAAAACCTCAGTTAATAGCACCTGAAAATGGTTTTTCCCTGAAAGTCTCGCCGCCTGAATAAAATCTCGGTCTCGCAACCCTACGGTTAATCCACGGATATTACGCGCAAAAAAAGGAATATTGACTAAGGCAATCGCATACAAAGCATTTAATAAACCAGGACCCAAGACAGCTACAATCGCCAATGCTAATAAGATATATGGAAATGCCATCAACATATCAATACAACGCATTAATAATGTATCAGTTCGATTGCCTACATAGCCTGCGATTAAACCAATAAGCGTACCAAAAACGGCCGCAATTAAAGTGGCAGAAATTCCGACCATTAAGGAAACTCGAGTTCCCCACAATAACCGCGATAAAATATCACGACCAAGGTGATCAGTGCCTAAAACATGCCCTGAGGAAAATACCGGTAGTAATCGGTTCACTAAATCCGTTTGGTCTGGGTTAGCTAAGGGTAGCCAAGGTGCTAATAACGCACAAAACATGATGACAAGTAAAATAGCGAGTCCTATGGAGGCTAAACGATTCGCTAATAACAGCGCTCCGATTGACTGGCGCTGGCGATGTTGAATAACCGGTGTCATTAATGAGCTCATGATTTCAACCTCGGATCTAGCAATGCTTGCATCAAATCAGCAAACATATTAATAAATACATAGGAAGCCGCGGCAATCAATACCCCACCTTGAACTAAGAACAAATCACGAGTTGCAACCGCCTTCACTAGCATTGCTCCGAGCCCCGGCCACTGAAATACGGTTTCAATATAGACCGCGCCACCAAATACAAATCCGGCTTGAATACCAATAACGGGGATCACCGACACTAGCGCCATGCGAAATGCATGACGAAAAATCACTTTGCGCTCACTCAACCCTTTTGCTCTGGCAGTACGAATAAAATCAAGGCGTAAAACTTCCAACATTGCCGTTCGTGTAAGCCGTGCAATAACCCCTGTTGCGACTAAAGAAAGCGTTATGACTGGTAACACAAGATGATGCAATAAGTCACCTAAGCCACCCCCCTGCCAAATTGAGTACATACCCGACGCAGGAAACCATTGTAATTGCACCGAAAAAGCCATAATCATCAACAAACCAATCCAAAATGAAGGCATTGAGATACCAAGTAACACTGCTAAAGTGATAAATCTATCACTCCAACTAAATTGGCGAGTAGCGGAAATAATTCCTGCCAATAAACCTAAAATTGAGCTAAGTAATAACGCACATCCACCAAGGATCAGAGTGGCAGAAAAGCGCTCCAACACTTCATCAGCAACGGGGCGATTCAATACAAATGAACGACCAAAATCCCCAGACAGCAAATTTTTCATCCAAATAAAATATTGCTGATAGAGCGGTTTATCCAAACCGAGCTCTGTTTTTACCCTAGCCACATTTTCTGGCGTTGCCCAAGGCCCAAGTAATGCTTGAGCCGGATCCCCTGGGATCATCGCCATAATAAGAAAGACAATTAATGTGAGACCAATCAAGATAGGAATGGTCGCAAGAATACGTTTTAAACAATATAACCACATAGGCTTTTCCCCTGAAAATCAACTCACGACCGCGATACCTTTGAGACTTCAACCTATCGATTAGTCTTTGCGTACATCTTTGAGTAATAAATTAAAATTTGGCTGTAGCTTAAAGTGGCTAATCCTCTCGCTAGCAACTGCATTTTGTTTCCAGTTGGCAACAAATAACCAAGGGGCATCACGATGAACTATTTTTTGCACCTGACGATATAACTGAGCGCGCTCAGCCAGATCGTTACTCACTCGTGCTTTGTCCAATAACGCATCTAATTCTTTATTGCTGTAATAACCTGAATTAAAACCGCCTTTATCAGGCCATGAACCTGAATGAAGGGTCAAAAATGGTAGCGTATCAGGGTCATTAGTCATCCAAGCCATTTCAGCCATATGGGCTTGTTGAAGCCCTGAATTAACCTTCGATAAATAGGTATTCCACTCAAAAGTTTGAATTTCAACAACTAATCCCACAGCTTTTAAATCTGCCTGAATAGCCGTTGCCATCGGGATTGGGTCTAACATGCCAGACCCCCCCTCCGTGACATAGAAAACAATTTTTTGCCCTTCTGCACCCGCAGCTTTGATCAATGCTCGCGCTTTTTCTGGATCATAAGGATATGCCGTTGTTTCTTCATCAAATGCCCAGTCAAAAGCAGATGGAATTGGCCCCTCAGACACATCCGCAGATCCTTGAAGGATATATTTAACAATATTGTCTTTGTTCACAGCAAAGTTGACCGCTTGCCTAACGCGAACATCATCAAACGGCGGCAATGACGTATTTAACATGCCATACCAGACATGGGGACCTGTGGCTTCATATAACCGAAAACGCTTATCTCCTGCAAATAATGGAACATTATCCGCAGGTACTTCAACCATGGCATCTATTCCCCCTGAGAGCATTTCTGCGATACGAGTATTCGCATCGGTAATCGGTCTAAAAACCACATAATTCAAGCTAGGGCGAGTGTCCCAATAATTCTCATTCGCGGCGACAACGACACGTTGATTTGCTATCCACTCAGTAAATTTAAAGGGACCAGTTCCGCTTGGGTGACGACTAAAATTTTTATCATATTGCTTCACTGCACTCGGCGAGACAATCAATCCGGCAGGGGTGGCTAAGTTTGATAAAAAAGGCGCAAACGGCTCTTTAAGTTTAAACACCACGGTTTGGTTATCTGGCGTTTCAATTTTATCTATTGCTGAAAAGAAAAATGATAGTGGAAAAGGCCCTGTGTGATAGTACGGATGTGTATTATCGAGCATCCGTTCAAAGGTAAATTTAACCGCCTGAGCATTAAAATCACTGCCATCGTGGAATTTGACATTTTCACGTAATTTAAAGGTGTATATTTTCCCATCGTCACTTACCGTCCATGATTGTGCGAGAGATGGCTCCAAAGACAATGAACCATCACCATTACGCACAAGTCCTTCGTAAATATTCACCAGTATTCGAGAGTCATTTGCCGCCGTTGCCACTTGAGGATCTAGCGATTGAGGCTCTGCAACCTGACCCAACAATAAAACATCACTATATTTTACTGCCCATGTTGATGTTGAAAAGGCAAAGAGAAGCAAAATACTGGCTACCCAACTGCACGAACGCATTCTCATATTGATTTTCCCTGGTGTACTTTTCGCTGTGTGTTTTTATTTTCATGCTTTTTATGATGTTAAATTTATTGTTTGAAATTTATCGCATGAAATGTGTCTATTTTGTTAATTATCATTTCGATTTTTCTATTTATGATGATAAATTAACTTTCATGCAATAATTTATAATGATAAATTTGATCAATGTCTAATTTATAGGGTGTAAAATGACTTTTTCTATTGTGGCTCGCTGCCCAAAAACAGGAAAAATTGGTGCAGTAACCGCGACAGGAGGGCCTGCTGTTGGCGCCTTAGTGTTACATGGTGCAAGCCAATTAGGTGCAATAGCAACGCAAGCAATGACCAATCCAATGGCTGGAATAAACGGAATTGAGCGATTACAAGAAAAACTATCCGCCCAAGCATGCCTTGATACTCAATTAAGCCATGACACTAACCCCGCGATACGACAACTAATAGTAGTTGATGCACAAGGAGGAAGTGCAAATTGGACGGGGCAAGAATGTCTACCTTGGTGTGGTAGTTTGTCCGAGGCAAATTTAGCCATTGCAGGGAATATGTTAGCAAGTGAACAAGTTTTATTCGCACTTTATGCAACTTACCAACAAAACCCGCACTTAGATTTTGCCGATAGACTCTTGCTTGCCATGCAAGCAGGTGCAGATGAAGGCGGGGATTATCGCGGTATTCGATCCGCAGCATTAAAAATCTGGCACAACCGTAAATATGCGGATATTGATATTCGAGCAGATTGGTCTGAGCAGCCCATATCCCATTTAACGACTATTATTCATCGTGTACGTTCTCAGGATTATGCCAATTTCTTTGCACAAATTCCGACTGGGAATGAAACCAACTAAGTCAAATATAATAAATGGTCTGTATCGCTTGCTCAATTAATCATCTTTAATGATTTACATTATTAATGTTAAATAAAATTTTCGACTTAACGATTAATACATTTAAAATACAACCCCACATTAAACCCAAGGATTAAATTGAGCATTTATCATGCAAAATAGTCGTTTTAACAGAATCAATGACTCTTGATTTTATTGTTAAAAACCCATCAACACTAAGGATAAATAACCCTATCCTTTATATTTTTATTATTTAAATAACATTATCGATTCAGCTAATTATAAAAAACTCAAATTAACTACTACAATTCACCTTTTTGTGCCATTTTTGACCACTATTTAATTTTTTCACTAATCAGCACTAAATAGAAAAATAAACAAATAGAATAATGGTAAGAACAGTGAACTAATATAGTAACAAAATAAATGAGGTTTATTATTTTAATCAAATAAAATCAATATGTTATTTATTTACCTTAAATTAAAACAGATAAATGCTCGTATTTTAAACAGTATTTTTACAGCTGAAGTATAATTTAAATTAAATGACTACTTACTCATCAATTTTCAATAAATAGCTTAATCATTTCTAAAATAACAAATTTAATTAACTGTTCCTTCCTAAGTGACTTAATTTAAATTTAGCATATTCTTCTGAGGACAAATATTAGCCATCCTAATAAACTTAATGAAATATCAGCTGATACTTTGTCAAAAATAACACAAATAACTGTACACATTTAATTACAGTCGCAATTTAAAAAATATATTTACTTAATGAATGAAATTTCTTAATTGCCTGCAAACCCTTTACAGCACTGACCAAATCAATTTACTCAGACATTCATTTGACTCACTTTTATTAACAAATGCTAACCTCACTTAACAATTGCTAAATATATGATAATATAATAATCGCATTTTGAAATTATTTACTATATAAAAACTAAGATTATTATTGAGGTTATAGATGAAAATCTCGAGAAGAAAACTATTATTAGGGGTTGGTGCTGCTGGCGTATTAGCAGGGGGCGCTACAGTTATTCCAATGGTACGCAGAGAAGGTCGCTTTGAATCGACCCCATCTCGCTTACCAGCGGTAGCAGGAACAGAAGGTGCATTACCAAAAACAGCTGATGCAGTTGTTATTGGTGCGGGCCTCCAAGGGATAATGACTGCCATTAATCTTACCGAAAGAGGAATGAGCGTTGTTATCTGTGAAAAAGGCGTTGTCGGCGGTGAGCAATCAGGTCGTGCATATAGCCAAATAATTAGTTACAAAACAGCTCCAGCTATTTTTCCATTACACCACTATGGAAAAATTCAATGGACAGGAATGAATGAAAAAATCGGTGCTGATACAAGCTACCGTACTCAAGGTCGAGTAGAAGTCCCTTCTAGCGAAGAAGACCTTGAAATCTCTAAAGCGTGGATCAAAAACGCTGCGGAAAATCCAGGTTTCGATACACCATTACGTACCCGAATGATTGAAGGCGAAGAGCTAGCTAAACGCCTAGTGAACGCGCAAACGCCGTGGAAAATAGGTGGTTTTGAAGAGGATTCAGGTAGTCTTGACCCTGAAACTGTGACACCTGCGATGGCTAACTATGCAAAATCAATTGGTATTAAGATCTACACCAATTGTGCCGTTAGAGGCATCGAAACTGCGGGCGGAAAAATCTCTGATATTGTGACTGAAAAAGGTTCAATCAAAACGTCAAACGTGGTGCTAGCAGGTGGTATCTGGTCTCGCCTGTTTATGGGTAATTTAGGTGTCGATGTACCGACACTGAATGTGTACCTGTCACAGCAACGTATTAGTGGCGTTGCAGGCGCACCAAAAGGCAACGTACATCTGCCAAACGGAATTCACTTCCGTGAACAAGCAGATGGGACTTATGCGGTTGCACCACGTATATTCACTAGCTCAGTCGTGAAAGATAGTTTCTTATTAGGCCCTAGATTCATGCACCTGTTACAAGGTGGTGAGCTGCCATTAGAATTCTCTATCGGTAAAGATCTATTTAATTCCTTTATGATGGCAACTTCATGGAATTTAGACGAAAAAACACCATTCGAAGAATTCCGTACAGCAACAAACACACCAAACAATGAACATCTTGATGCGGTTCTTGAAAGATTGAGAAATGAATTCCCTGTCTTTAAAGAGTCTAAAGTTGTTGAACGTTGGGGTGGTACAGTTGCACCGACTGATGATGAAATTCCAATTATTTCAACAATCGAGCAATACCCAGGCCTCGTTATCAATACCGCAACAGGTTGGGGCATGACAGAAAGCCCAGCAGCAGGTCGATTAACAGCGGAATTGCTTATGGGTGAAAAACCGTTTATCGACCCTACGCCATACAAGCTTTCTCGTTTTAATTAATAAAATGACGCGGTTTTTACTGGGTTTCTGTTAAATTTTACAAGTAAACCATACGGCTACTCAAAATAATTCAAGTTGTCGCTAGTTGGTAAATAAAATCAGCAATGCGGCAGCTTGAAATATGAAGAGTAACACTTTGATAATGTTAAGGAGCTACATATATATGCGCTATAAAACTTTATTACTTTCTCTGCCTTTGATCTTAGGTGTAGCAAGTGCGAATGCAGCAGAAGATGTTAAACGCGTACCTGTAAAAGGATTTCCTATCTCTGAATCAGTAGAAATCAGCGCTAACAGCAACATCATTTTCCTAAGTGGAAAAGTGCCTTCAAAAATCACTAAAGATGCACCTGAAGGCGTTTTAGCGTCTTACGGTAATACCGAAGCACAAACAATCAACGTATTGAAACAAATTCAAGCAACCCTAGCAGATATGGGCTTGACGATGAATGACGTTGTTAAAATGCAAGTTTTCTTAGTCGGTGGCGACGAAACTAAAGGCGCAATGGACTTTGCTGGCTTTATGGCAGGTTACAACAAGTTCTATGAAGCTGAAAAAGTCACTAACCTACCGGCTCGCTCTACTTTCCAAGTCGCTAAACTGGCGAATCCAGCTTGGCGTGTAGAGATTGAAGTCACTGCTGTACGCACACCTAAAAAATAAGTTTTTAATGGGGGCCCAACTTGTTGAGCCTCCATTTTAGCTGTACAACTCAAAACGGTTCGCTTTATTAATTATTGATAGGATTTTTTATATTCAAGAATAAAGGTGCCGTTTTTTTTCAATCTACGTTTATTCTTTATGCTTTTCGCATCCTGCATTTAAAGCCTCAATGAAGGCTTCCAGCTCTCCCGCTTATCGTTAACATACTCAAAATTAATTAACTTTACTGCACAAGTATTTCATTCGAAACTGATAGCCTTGCGCTTACTCGGTATACTGATAAAAGTTCATCAGTCAAATCATTATGTTTGATAGAATGCGCTTAATAAAAACTAAGTTAACAATAAGAAGAGAATAAAAGGAACGGTATGATTAAAGAGTCTCTCAGGGTCCACGGCAAAAGACAGTTTGAAATTAAACAAAAGGTCTTGTTTCCACGCAAATCTAAAGAGATCCGCTATCAGGTTGAAACCTTTTTCTTTCTGCCCTCTTCTTTGCAAATTAATCCTGACCTGTATACGGCATCGAGCTTTCAACGCAGTCTAAAAAACTATATCCGGCTACGCCCTCCAATCGTTAAAATATCCTCTTTATCCGCAGAAAATGGGCTATTAGATGAATTAAAGAAATGGATGGATAACCTAGATCCCCTGACACCACCATCATTAGACGAATATGAAAATCGCTTAAAACGCTATGCATTGACCTATAAAAGAACCATTCGTCTGAATATCAAAATGGTAAATCAAAATCAACAACGTCAATCTCCCGAATATATTACGGGTTTATTAACTGATATTGAAAACTGCCTCAATCACTATCGCGCACTTACGGCTCAAGCCAAACATATCGAAGAACTTATTCACTCTAATGCATTTTCTTATTGTGATGAATTCATGTCCTATTACACCATGAATTATCTACATACTTTATTAAGTGATAAACACATTCCTCTACGAGAAGAAATTCGACACTTTTGGTATCAAGAGCTACGTTACTTACAGAAACAGTATCCTGACAGTTTTCCTCATGATGAAACTGATGCGGAATTGGTTACCTACCGCCGGAGTTTATTAAAGAAATACATTAACCGTTATCTTTATTTAGAGATTCGACATAAACGTGGTGTACCATTATTACTGCATTCTATATATGGTATTGCAGCAGCTATTTCGATGATATTTGCCACCCTTATTGCCTTTCTCTGGCAAGGAAAATATGGTGCGCTAAGTGCAAACCTGTTTCTTGCTATGGTGGTTGGTTATATCTTTAAAGATCGTCTGAAAGAGATAGGAAGAGAGCAACTTTACCGTTTATTTCAAAGATGGATACCAGATCGTCAACTGCGTATTTATCGCGAAGGTGTCAAAGCGCCGGTCGGTGTCTGTAAAGAGTCATTTCGCTTTCTTAATGAAAATACACTTTCTCCTGATATTCGGGAAATGCGCCAAAAATCGCATTGGGTAAATCTCGTTAATGTTCAACGAGTAGAAGATATTTTGTATTACCGAAAAGATGTACTTTTACACAATCGCCCCACTGTATTTGAGCAAACACAATCATCAATTGTCGATATCACTCGCTTTAATATTTCTGATTTTTTGAAATATATCGACATTAGTTATGAAGAATTAACCGTGAACGATGATGAACCCGCCATCATAGGTGAGAAAGTTTACCATATTTATATTTGTCGACGCGTTACGATGAATAAAAAGACTTACAACGAGTTAGCCAGACTGGTCGTCAATGCAGATGGTGTTAAACGATTAGAAGTACTACAACCTTTACAGGTGCTCAATACCAGTGAAAATATTGAGATTCCACCTCAGTGATAAATTAGATTAGCATTTCATTGAATTTAAACTCTTTGAGTTTCAACGTCATTATTATCTCAACACTTCGTGCTATAGCAGAGCTGTCTTCAACACGGCGTAAGTAGCACGAAGTATGATAAGAATATTAATAATAAAGAGCAATATGTTGACCATCAATCTCTTTAATATCAACTGGCGTATCAAATATATCTTCAATAATTTCTGATTTCATTATCTCTGCCGGAGAGCCGTGATATGACAGTTTTCCGGCGCTCAATGCGACAATATAATCTGAATAAACCGAGGCAAAATTGATATCGTGGATCACCAATATAATGGTTTTTCCGAGTTCATCAGCAGCACGACGTAATAACTTCATCATAATAACCGCATGCTTCATATCAAGATTATTCAGAGGTTCATCAAGTAATACATACTCAGTATCTTGGCAAAGTACCATTGCCACATAAGCACGTTGACGCTGCCCACCGGATAATTCATCTAAATAGCGGTAACGCAAATCAGATAAATTCAAAAAAGAGAGTGACTCATCAATTTTTTGTTTATCTTCAAGATTTAAACGACCTTTGGTGTAAGGGTAACGCCCAAAACCAACAAGTTCTTCAACAGTTAATCGACTCGCGAATTGATTCTCTTGACGCAAAACAGATAAACAAGTTGCGAGTTTATCACTTGGTGTCGTTGAGACATCTAAGTCGTTGACTTTGACATAGCCCCCTTCATCAGCTGTTAATAAGCGGCCAATAATAGACAATAATGTCGATTTACCTGCGCCATTAGGTCCGATGATCGAGGTAATACCGCTATTTTTAATTGTTGTTGTGACGTTATCTAAGACTTTAGTATCCTGATAACTTTTCGATATCTGACTAATTTCAATCATACTAAAACCTTCTTAACACCATATAAATAAAGAATATTCCACCAACAAACTCAATGACAACAGATAAGGTTCCTGCCATATTAAGTCCGTATTCAAGCACCAATTGCCCACCGACTAGTGCAATAATGCCTAATAGGAAAGAAACTGGCAGCAAGTAACGGTGTTGGCTGCTACCACTGATAAAGTATGCAAGATTCGCCACCATCAAGCCTAAAAATGTCAATGGCCCAACTAAGGCTGTGGAAATCGCCACTAAAATAGAGATCAATAATAAAATTACCGTAACTTGTTGTCGGTAATTAATCCCTAAATTAACGGCATTTGCCTGCCCAAGACCAATAACATCAAAGCAATAGCGCATCCGCCATAATAAAAGCCCCACCACGACGGTGATTAGCAGTGTAAACAAAATTAGCTCAGGAGTGCCTTTGGTAAAGGTGGCAAACATACGGCCTTGTAAAATGGAGAACTCATTTGGGTCCATTAAGCGCTGTAAAAGTGTGGCAACACTGCGAAATAAGGTACCCAAAATGATACCAACCATTAGCACTAGGTTGATGTTCATTTTTACCGAAACAAATAACCAGCGGTAGAGTAATACAGAGAACAAAACCAGTAATGTCGATTCCAGTAGGAACTTACCGATATTCAACATCCATGACGCTGGAAAGCTATCGGTATAAAAAATAAAAATGGTCTGCAATAAGATAAATAATGCCTCGAGCCCCATAATTGACGGGGTGAGTATCTTATTATTCGCAATCGTTTGAAAAAGGACAGTGGACACGCCAGAAGCAAAAGCGACCACAATCATCGTCAGCACAATATAACCGCGATGCGGTAGGATATAAGCTAAGTTATTACCAAGATTGATCGTCATATAAAATATGATGACAACTATTGATAGTGCCAACAAAATCCATATTCGCTGTAACGGAGTCACGCCTTTTTTAACTAACGCTATTGATGAATTAACTTTTTGCATAACGTTGCTGCTTCAACAGTAAATATAAGAAAATAACGGCGCCTACAGCACCTAAAATCACACTGGCAGGAATTTCAAATGGGTAACGGATCAAGCGTCCAATGATATCGCAGAGCAAGACTAACCCGCCTCCAGCCAGACAAATCCATGGGATAGTTTTGCGAATATTATCACCCATGATAAGACTAACGAGGTTGGGTATGATTAACCCAAGGAAAGGTAAAGCCCCAACGACAACCACCACCACACCACTAATTAGCGCAATGATAGATAAGCCGATTGTCATAACTTTGCGATAATTTAGCCCAACATTAATCGAAAATTCACGTCCCATACCTGCAACCGTAAAGCTATCGGCAATCCAACATGCTACTAAGGTCAAGATGCCAACTAACCATAATAATTCATATCTCCCCTGTAGAATGCTGGAAAAATCACCGCTCATCCAAGCACCTAAAGACTGTAATAAATCAAAATAGTAAGCCGTAAATATGGTTAATGCGCTAATCACCGCACCTAACATGATCCCGACAAGAGGCACAATTAAAGCGGATTTTAAAATAACGCGACGCAATAGAATCATAAACAGCATCGTACCAAGTAGAGCAAATCCACTGGCAACAACCATTTTAGTCATGATCCCTGCGGCTGGAAATAACACCATCACCACCAGCAAACCTAAACTAGCTGATTGAGTGGTACCGGCAAGAGAAGGTTCAACAAAGCGATTTTGGGTGAGAAGTTGCATGATAAGTCCAGCAACACTCATAGCGCTGCCAGCTAAAATCAAGGATACAGTTCTAGGAATTCGGCTAATAAAAAAGATGTCTTGCATCTCAGGATCGGTGAAAAGCGAAACGGGTGATACATCACCCGCCCCAATAAATAAGCTTAATACCGCCAATACTAATAACGCGATAATTCCACATAAAAAATAAAGCGATTTCATGGGTTAATTTGACTTGTTCTTCTCTAATGCGTTATTCACATCATCCATTAATTTGGAATAAGTTTGGATACCACCAGCAATATAAACCGCAGATGAATCAAGGTAAGCTATTTGACCTTTATTCCATGCTGCTGTTTTTCTCACTAATGCATTATCAAGAACTTCAGCCGCAGGCTGTGCATCAGAACGCGCAATTGCACTGTCACGGTCAATAACAAACAACCAATCAGGGTTTAATTTAACCAAAAGCTCTGCATTCACGATGTTACCGTGTCTACCGGTATCTTCTTCAAAAACATAGGCTGGCTCGAAACCAAGCTCATCAAAAATAAAGCCAAAACGTGAACCTGGACCATAAGCCGAGATTTTGCCGCCACTGATCAAAATCACCATGGCTTTGCCTTGAGTTGGGGCTTTAGTTTTGATATCTGCAATTTTGCCTTTGAAGTCTGTGATCAATTTATCGGCTTCTTTTTCTTTACCGAAAATCAGACCAAGTTCAGTTGTGCGTTCCGTTAGGCTATCAATAAAACGTTTATTATCAATATCCATCGAAATAGTTGGTGCAACACCACTAAGTTTATCATATGAATCACGAGCACGGCTTCCACCTAAAATTAAATCCGGTTTTGCATTGCTCAGCGTTTCATAAGCGGGTTCAAAAAGTGTGCCGCCGTTAATATAGTCGGCACTATTATATTTCGCTAAAAACTCAGGAAAACGAACGTTAGTTTGAGGAACACCGGCAACTGGGGCACCAAGTGCATCCATGATATCCAGCGTTTCCATATTCATGACGATAACTTTTTGAGGATGGCGAGGAATTTCTGTTTTACCTTGAGCGTGCTCAACAGTGATAACTTGTTTCTCAGCAGCTTGGGAAGTCTCTGTTGTTTCTTTTGAATTATCACAACCGGCTAAAACTAAAACCGATAATAAGGCTATTCCTGAAACTAATGATTTTGCAAACATCTAATTTCCTCCATCTTTATTTAAAAGTACTGACAATAAAAAGACTCGTAACTTGAAGATGGCCGTATCTTACACGTCATTAAGCACAAATGATATTAGTTTGCATTTGCATTTAATGAATAAATGTAAGAAACCACGAATGGGTCAATTAAAACATGGAATAACGTTTTTTATTCGTGTGATTAATTCGATATAAAACAAATGAAAGGGGGTATAGCGAAGCCTTTGATTACCATAAAAATAAATAGGTTGAGTTTTCTACCATGCCGGACTATTTATTATTTTTCGTCACTGTGTAAGAAAAATGGCTGTATCTCAACCTATTTATCATCAAATATTCCCTAAATTTCCATCATTGGATATTTGGGAACTAATATCTTCTAGAAACCAATCAATAGGCGTCTTCATTAAAAAAGAGAGCTTAAATAAGTGGAATAGATCAATTTTGATCTTTCCCCTCTCATAACGCGATATTTGCTGTTGGCTTACACCGAGCAATTGCGCTAATTGAAAGCCGGTATAACCCAGCTCACGCCTCTTCTCTAAGATCCTTTGACCTACCATATAATGGATTTTTTCACTGCCGTTTTCTGAGTACATGTCTTCACCATTGATTAAGGCATCGTTAAAATTAAAGAAGCAGATCCACTAAACGGACCAGGAGCAACTCGACCATTAACATCTAATCTTGCTTTAAGCTGAACAGAATTCGTTCCATTTTTGGGGATTGATAACTTTATTCCGCTTTCGCCCGGAATATCGCTACTTCCTAACAACAACCTTGCGTTCAAACTATCATCACTACGTAATTTAACTCGACCGTTATTCATACCAGAAGCAATCAGCAATACATCCATCGCTAAATTACAAGTCACACTGACCGTCACATCTTTCGTTGCATTGGGTAAACTCGCCTCATCAACTGGACCAAAATCAATCACAAGGCTCGTATTTTCGATTTTGCAAGCACCAACCGGTGGTGGCGCTATTCCGCACAATGAGCCGGGAAGCATTCTGCCTACCTCAGTGAAAGAACTTCCATCTGTTGGTTGAAAAAATAACCCTACACATTCTTGGTTTTGATTCAAAGCCACGCCATTGTGTATCGTTGTTTTACTCAAAGGTAGGGGATTCTTCGCTAAGAATTTGGCCCTAACTTCTTTCATAGTTTTGAGTCCTGTAACATTGACACCGACACCACTGAGCCCTTGGCCCGGCGTGCCCGCTATAGTATGTTTATGATTTATCGTGACATAACATGGGTTATAGGTGCACTGATTTAATACGTCATCTGGATAATCATCCCAGCGCTCAATCGTAAACCAATATGTCGCATTGGATGGAGTCCCATCAGAAGCCGTAATATAAGAGAAAATCGATGCAGAGGCACCAAACGATGTCATCATTGCCCCGACGAATAAATATAAAAACCATTTCATATAATTTATAGCCTTTTGGTTATTCGTAATCTAATTTAAACGTAGCCACGGCATTAAATGGGCCTCGTTTAATATTCATATTACTGATTGCATCAGGTTCACCTTTGATGAACGCTTTAAAATTCAGTAAGGTGGAGCCGTCTTGTAATGCGATTTTTGTGCCTTCCTGCTCAATCGGCAAATGTGTTCCATCCTCATATTCAATACCAATAGCAAAACCTGAAGCCGTGCTGGTATTCGCTATGGCTAAATAACCGGGTAAAGCCATATTTGGCGTACCCGAGAACGTCACTTTTACTGATTTACCAATACTGGTATCACACTCAGAAAGCTTAATTTCAAAATCTTGACTGACTGTACGACCATAGGCATACAGGTTTTTATCTGGAGTCGGTCCGAAAGTTAACGAAACTTTTTCATCGCCAGGTTTAATCGTGCAAGGCTCTTCAACTAAGGTTCCGTGTAAATATAAATTATTCGGGATCGCAAGCGCGCAGCTTCCATAGGGCAATAATATTGCCGCTATGGCTAACTTTATAAGCCTATTCATTACTGATACTCCGCTAACAAGGTCGCCGTCACTGAAAAAGCCCCTTCTGGCAACGTTGTACCCGGTTTTTTCACTGGTACTGCTTTCAATACAGGGGGATTGGCGTAAGTGATTTTAATTGGCTTATCAATATCAAACGCTTGGCCATTTTGAGTAATTCGGATACCCAAATTCGTGATATTGGTTTGCAATGTAGCGTCATCATATGTACTTTTGGGGCCTCGTAACGAAAGCATTAGCTCCCATCCCTTATTATTAGGCTCGCAATGTAAGTCATAGCCAATTTCTTGGGTATAATTGATACCGTCAACTTTATGCAATCCAACGTTATTACCAAAAGAAATATCAATAACGTTATCATTTTCAATTGTGCAAGGCGGTGGAACCAATAACGTCCCTTGTAACTTTAAGTTGTTTGCCAATGACATACTGATTGGTATCAGTACTAAGCCAATTAACAGTGGGAATCTTTTAATTATTTTATTCATTTTTATTCTCCTTACTGATAATCGAGCATAATGGTTGCGACGGCTTCAAAAGGACCGCCCTGTAGGGTTTTCGTCAAATCTCTCACAGGCACAACATAAAATTGAGGGGCATTTGGATACGTAAATTTAACTTTCTCATTGAGATTAAGTTTTTGATTATTATATCGAAGTGCAATTCCTAATCCTTCGATATTGGTCTCTAAAGATTTAGTATCAAATAACGCCCCATTCCCCTGCACTGACATAGTCATGGCTTGTGTCGGCATTTTTTCACAAGAAATTCCATAATTAACTTTTTGCTCATAAGCTGAGCCGTCAATACGGGTACTCATCACTTCGCCAAAATTAACCACAATTAGATTGTCGTTATTCACCTTGCAAGGTGGTGGTGCAAGAACAACCCCTTTAATTTCAACATAGACAATCCCCGGCGTTGCACGTGTCCCCGATTGCGGCAAAATACGAGACTCCGGTAATCCTGCATAAGATGCTGACGTGAATAAAATTCCAGCAAGGCATGAGGCTAATAAATGTCGTCGCTTATTTAAATCAGTCATAGTCCACCTTAAAGTCCATTACTGCGCTGAAACTTCCTTCTGTCAGTTTTTCGGGGGTTCGAACAGGCGTCACAAAATAAGTCAGTGATCCATTTGGCGAATCAAGTAACTGAGGGCGACCTCGGCTTCCTAGTCGAATATCTTCTCTTTGTTCATCCGTGATTTCTAAAGCCACTCCTGATACACCGTTAACAGTCAGCATTTCAGGAAAATGCTTATCACCAACCGCAACAAAAGAGACTGTCACTATCGGTTGCATCGCATCCCAAGTAGGCGAATCAGTTCTAAAATCAGTCACCTTACTTTGCGTTCTAATACAGTTCAAAAATTCCAATCTAAAGGGGATAGATTTCGCTCTATCACCCGGTTTACGTAATAAATATGACGGTATTTCGCCTAACGAAACAACCTGACGCGCTGAAGTGGCTACATTCAGACCGCAAGGTGCTTCCGTCATTTCACCGTAAACCGTTAATTGTCCATGTAAGGCATCGACCTCCCAGCTACTGATACCAGATGCCAACACTGGGGCGAGACTGAATATAATGGCGCTGAACAGGAGAGTCCTTTTCATGCTTTTTCTCCGTTAGTTATCTGTCGCTGATGCAACAGTACAGTTGGAACCATTGCAGCTAAACGTCAACTTAGGCCTTCCACCGTAATCATTGATATAAGTCAGAACAGGCGCTGAGCCTAAAGCACTTGCACTTCCTTTAAGGGTACTGCTACTTTTCGGTGCTATCATGAGCGGTTCAAATTGCCCCACGGTATTACCACCAACTTTGGAACTTGCATCAACAATAGTGATGTAATAGCCCGTTGGGTTATTGATTTCATAAGCATCACTTTTACGAGTTAACGTCACTTTTTCCTGCCATGGATTTGTAAGCTCTGTTCGAGTCGCATACAGCGCTTTTGGACGATAAAACAATTTAATTCGTGTCTGTAACGCAATTTGAAGAACATTCGGCTCAGTACTGCGCGGTGGAATTTCCCGTAGGTTAAAGAAAAAAACGCTTTCTCTATCCTGTGGTAATTTACTCACATCAGGTAGTGATTGGATTTTTACTTGGCTTTTTTCACCCGCTTCAACACGTTGAACGGGAGGTAAAACAGTGAGAGGACTCTCAATTTTTTCGCCATTAATATCCTCAAGCCAACCTTGAGCCAGATAAGGTAATTCTTGGTTCTCATTCTTAATGTTCAAACTGATCGTTTTTTCTGCGCCATTAAAGATGACGCGAGTTCTATCAAGAGCAATTGCCGCAATGGCTTGACCGCATAACACGGTTGATAACGCGATTGTTGTCGTAAAAAACGCAATTTTTTTAATATTCATAGATACCAACTCGTTAAAAATCTAATAATTCGGATAACTCAGCATTATCTGTGCTGTGATTAATATCTGGCGGTTTCAATAACCAGCGCTGTTTAGGAGATACCCCTTGCTTGATAGGAACCGGCTGACTCACAGAGGTATTTGTCACACTTGGATTTCCTGAACATGGCAATAACAATGAATTGAATTCAACATTTTCAATATTTTCAGGCACTTGTATTTGGCACTGCGAAATACCATCCCAATGAACATCTAATATTTCATTTGGCTGAATTCCAGATAAGTACACTGAGCCGTTATCATTAACGATCCCGAGTTCTCTATCTTTTTTATTCCTAACCGTTGCACCAAATGGAGGATGGCTGCCATCAACAAGCGCGAGTCTCACCATAGTTTTTAGTCCAGCTAAAACATCAAATTCACGATAGGCAATTGCACCTTCAGTCAGTGTCACTTGATGAATTGAACGCACGGTTTCAACATTGTCAGGGAGCTGATTGATATCTATTGCAGCACTTGTACGGTAGTAATCATTCACATCAGCAACGACAGCTTTACCAAAGATGTTGGTATTAGTATTTGCACCAAAGCCTTTAATCGGCACACCTCTTACACCGTCAGTATCAACCATGATCCGACTAGCGCCCGGGGTGTTAATTCTATGCAATGCAGCACCATAACCTGTCGCTGTCATACCACCTTGCAGTGATAATGCAGCAGAGGTGGTTTCACCATTTATATAACTAGTGCTTGCTGTTACCGTTGCAGCATCAGCATAATGAGTGTAATAACCATCGACCGTCCCTTTCCCTCGAGAACTCAGTCCTGTACCCACCCGATAATTGCTTCGATCATCAATACGGTCGTAATAGTTAACTGAATGCGAGTTACCATCTCTCGTCACCATATTGTTATAGCTAACTGTCGCCATATCAGCCCATGGCATCGAAATATTCATATATACGCCATCGTCATTTCGACTATCTTCAAATTTATTTCGAAACGCGGTTAGACTTAAGCTGATGTTTTTGAAGCGACCAATATCAAAATATCTCGCAATAGAGACGTTATAACGTTTGGTATTTGGCCGACTCCAATAAGTTTCGTGGCTATAATTCAAATAGGTTGTTAAATCGATTTCAGAGAAATATTTATTAAATGTGATGGTATACAGCTCTTTACTATTTTCTAGCGCAGTTGCTCTAAAACGACGGTCAAGATATTGACTCATTGTCATATAGTTACGCTCAGAGAATCGGTAACCTGCGAAGGTTATTTGGCTGTCATAATCTTCAAAACGTTTGGAATAACTTAAACGGTATGAACCGCCTGTATAAATTTTGTCATCGACACGTAATTTGGCCCGAGATTCTGTGACATCAAAGGAAATCGCACCAAATGCGAGAAGATCTCGTCCAATACCCATTGATACTGCGTTATAATCACCCGCACCTAGCAGACCACCAAAGAGTGACCAACCGTTAGATATCCCCCAAGAGAATTCACCAAGTCCGAATCCTTGTCCCTCAGTTTTATGATCCATGTTACTTGGGCGACCGCCTGCAAATTTAAACAGCAAACTTCCAGGACGAGTTAAATAAGGAATTGATGCGGTATTCATTTGAAATTCTTGTACAGAACCATCTTGCTCTTCGACTCTGACATCGAGCTTACCATTCACTGCATCACTTAAATCTTGAATACGAAAAGGTCCCGGCGCAACTTGAGTCTCATAGAGTACTCGGCCTTGTTGAGTAATTGTGACCTTCGCATTTGTTTTCGCAACACCCGTAACTTCAGGCGCATAGCCACGAAGATTTGGAGGAAGCATGCGGTCATCAGAGACTAAACTCGCCCCTAAATAACGAAATGAATCAAAAATACCTGAACGCAAATATTGTTCACCCATGGTGAGCTGGGCATTCAGCGATTTAATTGCACGATAGGCGTAATATTGGCTCCAATCCCAATTACGTTGGGTCGATTTGCCATTAGTATGACTATAGTTTGATTGCCAATTTGCACGGGCACGCCATGCACCTAAGTTGAAACCGGTGACGCCGTTACCTGATACTTGTTGCGAATTTGGCGCCTCTGTTGGGTTAAATACGTTAGCATTAACGTTATAGTCAAAGAATAATCCTGCAACGCCATCTTCCCAACGTGATGGGGGATCCCAGTTCGCCGCGGTATATTCTAAATAAGCTTGTGGTACCGTAATTGCAATTGTTTCTTTTGCAAGTGAACCACTCACCGTCATACCAGGGATCGATTCAACGTTTAAACATTGGCCATCATTGGTGTAATTGACCTTTCTTTGCCATTCACTACGTAGTGCAATATGTTCAATAAGCTCTGGAGTCAAGCAAGGTACAGTAACGGTGTCATCACCATTAACAGCCATATATTCGATATCATAAATAGTCGAAAGCACGTTACCATTTAAGCTGATATAGAATGGATAAGTGCGCGGCATGATATAACCCGCACGCGAGAATTCACTTAAAGATATATTTTGACGATCTTGAAGATCCAAAATATCGGTATTAAACTCAACACCTTGATTCGCAATAGCCAAATTAACGTGAGAAATTGCAAATAAAACCATCATTGCAACAGGCGTTAAAAATTTATTTACTGAGTTAGGAGATACTTTATTTTTACTTTTAGATAACAGAGCCATAATAATCCCTTAGTGTTAACTCAGTAGTAATCCAATTTAAAGCGAACAGTGGCTTGATAATTACCTGGCTTTAAATGTTTTCTGTTTGAAACTACGCGAACACCATAATTTAAGATCATATCGCCAGTCGTTATTGGCCTAGATGCCATAGGCTGTCCCGGTATTGCTGCATTTCCATCAGAGTCAGTGATTTTCATTGCTAACCCATTAGCATGTCCGAATACATTGAATTGCTCTCTATCAGCAGGGCCATCAAACGTAATACTAAAGGCTTGCCAATTGGGTTTTCCAGGCGTTACTGGCGTTAGAACACAGTTTATTAGGCGTATAGAAAAGTGACTTTCAGGGCTTTCCCTATCATGTATTATCTGACTAACAGGTACTGTTGTTAGGCTAACTGATTGGTCACGGCTACCTGCATCAATCGCACAAGGTGTTTCAATGATAGAGCCACCTAAAGTGACATACCCTTGCGGCTGCTGTGCTCGAGACATTTGACCTTGTGCACAAACAACTGAGGCAAACATCATTCCTGAAAGCACAATGACAATCCTGCCAAAGTGATTCATAGCTACTCCGTTTCAACATAATGACTGATTGATACTCATTGAGGTTTAAGCCCATACATCCTTGTACGGGCCATACCAACTATTGGTAGTTCAAAGCAAATGTTGCGATAGCTTCAAATTTACCAGGGACTGCTGCATTTGCCGCGTCACCTTGCAGGTAAGCTGAGAAACGTAACAGGTTGCCACCAGCTGTTAATGTTTGCTCAGCAGATTTATCACCAAGTTTGATTTGCGTACCACCAGCATCAGTAATAACGATAGCTGCGTTTTTCGCAGTACCATTGATTGCTAGTGCACCAGTAGAAAATGAGCTTGGAGCACCTGTAAAGGTTGCTTGAACTGTTTTCAGCGTAGAAATATCACAGCCTTCCAGTTCGATATTGAAGTTACGAGGAGTACTGCGACCACCACCATTAAGTTCCGCAGTAGCGATTGCACCAATTTCAACAGTTTGTTTCTCAGATGTTGGTGGAATAGAACATGGCGCATCGATGATTGAACCGTTAAAAGTTACTACACCGCCACCTTGGTTTGCAGCAGCAGATCCTGCAGCAACAGCCAGACCAAAACCTAATACTAAAGCGAGTTTATTCAGTTTCATTTTATACATTTCCATTAAATAAAAAGACGACACAAATTAAAATAACAAGTTATTATTAATTTGATTATTTTAATTTCTTCTTAAAATATAAATTGGTTAATTGACTCATTAGAATTGAAGAAAATAATTAATCGAATTATTAGAATCCATCTATAAGTCGATAAATTAAATACTCCTTCAATGCGTTGCCATTATTATATTTCAGTATGTTTATGTCAAATTATGCAAATTCCACAACTTTAAAATTGTAAGTTAGTGATATTTATAAACTAACCAATTATTACTCAATAATATTTACTCCGTGTTGGGATAATTTAAAGATTAGTGCAATATAAAATGATAAATAATTAGCAAAAGAAAATAAAATATACAAAATAATTATTAATAAAGTTTTTTATACTCATAAAACGCGTTTGTTTTAGTGAAAAAAATGCACTTTATGAATATTAAAATGAAAGGTAAGTATAATTATCTATATGAAATTTAATTCTAAAACAATATTAATGGGATATATCTTAAAAAATAAAATAAATCATTTCACGATATTTCACCATTAATAAACTGTTACACGTATAATTTGTATGTATTTAAAATTAAATTTCAAATGATAATTAACCACAGAAATCATTATGCTTTAAAATAAAATTTACAAGGTTATTCAATAAGATAAGAAGAATTGAAGGTGATTTTATTTGAAATAAAACATAAGCTAAAATTTAATAAAATTAATTTAAACAAAAATTAACACAAATAAATCAATAAAAAAAAAGTAACTATAAAAATTTTTAGTGGTTTTAAAAAAATTAAAAATAATGATTAACTATTTTAAATGTCATTTCACCTTGTATCAAAATGTAAAAAATCGTAATTATCTGTTCAGCATTTTAAATAAATAGAAAATAAAATATTTAAAAAAAACATCAACTATAAAATTATCAAGAATATTCTTAACTAGATAATTAAAGTAAAAGGATTTTCCAATCCCATTACCATAAGTGTATTGAAACTCAATTAGATTAATAGATAAACGACTCCAACATAAATGCAATCACCTTAACCTTTAAATTGCTCTAACATTAAAAAAATCAAACCACTGCTAATAGTTTAATGAGATTAAATATTTATATAGTACCATTTAATTTTATTGACTTAAGTCAAGCAAAATATCTTTCCAGTATGAACGTTTAATTTACATCAAATAACATTAACATCAGGATATACAAAACATATAGATTTTAATCATGATATCGATGATCAAATACTTTATCACCTCACGAATAAAAAATGCCCCATAATCAATATAATTATGGGGCACTTATCAATACAAACTAAAAAATTACATCGTGATTTGCCATAAATTATAAAAAGCAACACGACCAGCTAATTCCGCCAATAACACAGCGCCGGCACAGGTTGCCAAAGTCGCTTTTGGTGCTCTTTCTTTGAATACCATCGCCGCAAAAGCAAACAAAGCGAGTGCTAGAACCACAAGCTGAAATCCCCAAAAACTGGATTGTTCAGCACTCAACAATGGCCCTGTCTCGCCTAAGAAGGCTTGATAACCTGCTCGACTCACGAATATCGCTAGCGCTCCAACGGTAAACGCAAGAGTCCCTAATTGGCGAGCCCCAATGAATACAGCTAACGCACCACCACCAACAAGAAAAGTCATCCACATTTGCAACGTTGTAAAGCTTGTGAACCAATTTGCAACTGTGGGTATGTTATACACTTGAGGAATCGACCAAGTGAATGCCAGACCAAAAATAACCGCACCGAGATTACTAAGCTCACGTAACAACTTATTTTTAACTAAGAGCGTAAACAGCAATGTGGCGACCCCAAAAGCAACAAATACACCACTTAAGAAGGCTTCATTACTCATTGGTGAACGGCCAACACCCAATAGCATGTTAAAGAATCGCAAAGATTGCCCTACATGCAATCCACCAATCACTAAACCAATAATCACCACGATAAATGCTAAAATATTAGCATTACATAATTGCTTATCATCGATGTTACCCATTTTTTTACTTAGATAAGATAGTAAGTACAAACCCGCTGCGGACTGACCTAATACCGTAAAAAAAACAAGAGGGAGCTCGTGCATCTTATACCTCCGCAGGGTTTTGTAATTTGCCACTCTTATCGCCATAAGGTTTGGCATCTTTATGTGGTTTAATCACAATATTAGGCTGTGTCAAACTTGAGTCTGGCATCGGTGCAACACTACTAATATTGCCATGGCGCTCACGTAGTACGGTAATATCATCGAAATCTAAGGCACGTTGTGGACAAGACTCAACACAAACAGGCTTCATTCCCTTTGCCACTCGCTCATAGCAACCATCGCATTTGCTCATCAGTTTTTTCTTTTCATCATACTGAGGCGCCCCATATGGACAGCGTAATTCACAATAGCGACAACCTACGCAGATAGATTGATCGACGACAACCAGCCCATCTTCTTCACGCTTATGCATCGCGCCGGTTGGGCAACCTTCAACACAGGTTGGGCTAGAGCAATGATTACATGAAATAGAAAGATAATAGTTGTAGATATTTTGCTGCCAAATTCCATCTTGTTGCTGCCAACTACCACCACCAAATTCATAAACACGCCGAAATTTCGGACCTAATTCAAGATCTTTTTCGTCCTTACAACTCACCTGACATGTTTTACAACCCGTGCATTTAGTTGAGTCGAAATAAAAACCATATTGTTTCATGAGTCACTCCTTATGCACGTTTCACGTCAACAAGATTGGTATGTTGAGGGTTGCCTTTCACTAATGTAGAAGGCTGTTGAGTGGTTAATGTATTAATACATCCCCCCACATCAATTCCTTCATCATTTGTCTCACGCCAAGCACCTTGCGGTACGGCAATCACACCAGGCAATACACGAGCAGTAACTCTTGCTTTAATATGGATACGGCCTCGGTCATTAAAAATTTCGGTCATGTCACCATCTTGAATATCTCTAGCTTGAGCATCTATTGGGTTAATCCAGTACTGATGCGGAATAGCTTCACGTAACATGGCAACGTTATAATAAGAAGAGTGAACATGTCCTTTATCGTGATATCCCGTCATTTGGAGCGGATATTTCTGTTTAGCCTCTTTATTTTCAACGCCTTCAGTATTGGCACAATATTCTGGAACCGCAGGAATACGCTGATCTGCCGGATACTCCCACTCCTTTGCTATCTTCGCCAATCTTTCAGAATAGATTTCAATCTTACCGGATGGTGTCGATAATGGCTGAGTCTCTGGGGAATCACGGAATGATTTCAAGGCGATGTAATCACTACTATTTGCCAATTTACGATCGACAATTCCCATATTATTGGTTTCTTCAAACGTCGGTAAATGAGGATTTTTTTCACGCATTTGGTTATAGCAGTATTCAATCCACTGCTCATGGGTACGACCTTCGGTGAATTGCGCTTTGATACCTAGTTTTTCGGCAATATCAGCAAGGACATCATACGACTGACGACATTCCCATAATGGTGTAATGGCATTTTGCAATCGAATAGCATAATGGTATGCACCACTTGCATAAGAATTATTGATTAAGTCATTAGATTCGACACTCGTGATATCAGGCAAAATCAAATCCGCATATTTTGTCGATGGTGTCATATGGTTATCCCAAATAAGAATAAACTCACATAAAGATTCATCAGTTAAAATATCGTGCGTTTTATTCAAATCAGAATGTTGATTTCCGGTGACATTACTTGCGTAGTGCCATAGAAATTTCACATTCGTTTCAAGTTTATCTTTACCAATAACGGTTGAGTTCGTCGCCGTCATCTCAGTGCCACGCCAAATAGCATCCGTCCACATAAAACACGGAATTTTTGTTTTCACCGGATTTGGAATTGCAAACCCAGGAACCGAATAGGCAACGTTTCCCCCCCATCCTCCAGCGTTTGTGCCTGCACGACCAATATGGCCTGTTACAATTGGCAGCATCATCACTGCTCTTGCAGCTTGTTCACCTGAAGCCGTTCTTTGTAAACCCCAACCTTGTGAGATCCAAGCCGCTTTGGCATTACCTAGCTCACGGGCTAATTGAATAATACGTGTCGGTGAAATACCGGTAATTTGGCTTGCCCACTCGGGCGTTTTTTCAATGCCATCTTCGCCATTACCTAAAATATAATCTTTATATGCACTGTTCTCAGGTGCAGACTCAGGTAAAGTTTGATTATCCCAACCCACACAATATTGAGCGAGAAATGCCTCATCAGTGAGTTGTTCTTTAATTAAAGTATGAATAATTGCGGCAACCAGTGCACCATCGGTTCCCGGATAAATAGGTATCCATTCTGCACCTAAGGTTGTAACACTATCTGTTCGACGTGGATCAATAATAATAACTCTAGCTTTACTTTTTTCTAGCGCTTGCAAAGTTTCATAAAATTGCCCTCCGCCAGACATGCGAGTTTCTGCAATATTATGGCCAAACATAACCACTAAATCGCTGTTTGCTATTTCAGATAACAAGGAATCATCGAGTTTTCCATAAACATAAGGGATCACACCATTAATCTGTGCGGTTGAATAAGTGCCATGTTGATCAAGAAACCCACCCAATTGACTTAATAGCCGCTTGCAAGCATTTCGCCCCTGCAAATTTGCGCCAGTCGATCCTGAGCCATATTGATAATAAATCGCTTCATTACCGTATTTATCAATAGTTGTCCTCAGTTTTTCTGCAACAATTGAGGTAGCTTCATCCCAACTGATACGTTTGAACTGGCCATCGCCTCGTTGACCTGTACGTAATAAAGGATATTTTATTCTATCGGGGTTATAAGTATTCCAACGAACAGAACGTCCACGTAAACAAGGACGTATTTGATGTAATCCAAACTGAGAATCGTCATACATAGTTTCATTTGAAATACGAGTAATCACATCATTTTTCACATGAACCTTTAAAGGACAACGACTTCCTCAGTTCACTAAGCAGGCGCTGTATTTGATCGTTTCATTTATTTCATCAGGTTGAATCTTTGGCTCTGAAGCTGCTTGAGCCGTAAATGGAAGTGTAATCGAACTCGCAATAGCCGCTGTGGTTGCCACTGACGCCGAGGTTTGTATAAACTCCCGCCGGCTAAACTGTTGTTTTTTGATGTTGTTTATCATTACATTGCTCACCTTTTAATTATTATAAAAATCATGTTATTAATTTTTTATAGTCATTAGATAGTAGGCAAGCATTTGTTATCGTTATTTGATATGTATCAACTCATTCCTTATTAGAAATATTTAAAGGTAACTAACTGTAAAATAAACATATTATTTACATTGAATTATTATTAAATGATAATTAATCAATGTTTTATTTATAAACCAATTCATATGATATAAATAGAAAAAATATTTACCATTCAAAATGCAAACTAAAATAATGTCTAATTAATATAATTAACCATATAATAGTGTGTAAGCTATTACCCATATATCAAAAGTGTAAATTTCTTATATTTTTCAAAAGGATAGTGCTGTTTTTGCCATTTAAGAAATATAGGCTATAAAATTTTTGCTTACTTAGAAGGACTTGTAAATATAAATCACAAGCCTATTCATTAAACGACATCACCGCTTAACAACAATATAGAGATGTCGTTTTAATGTGGGCAGATAAACCATAGATTGATTTCAACTTCTCATCAGCAACCAATCATATTTAGATATTCAATACAGATTATTTTTTCTCAAATACTCTTATATATTACGTCTTATTTTCCTTTAAATTAAAATAAAGATGAATTTGTCATCGCATATTTATTGATATAAATTACCAAATCATCATTTTCAACTTGTTTTGTATAGAAGTAACTCCAAATAAGAGTGCAAATTATGCAATTGATTTATAATGATTTATACTTAGCAAAGATCATTCACCCTCGAAAAAAAACACCACACAAGAGTAAAACACATCGTTTTAGTACTGGATTTTGTTACAACTTGAATGAAAATATTACAATTTATTAATTAAAGTTAAAAAAATTGTTTTTTGATGCGAATCAAGTTTTAAAAACTACAGCCATACATCTATTATTGAGTGGTCTAAATTTTTAGATAATTCTCAATTTTAGTTATCAACATGATTTCATTGAATTAATCATCATGTGTAAACATTGTAAAAATAGTGAATACTCTCTAAATCAGTAATTCTCGCTATTTGATTTTAAATTTTCACTCTTTATAATTGTCGGCAGTTGAGCAGGTAAACTCAGAAACAAAAAATATTATTAAATTTATATATAAAATTTTTAGTTATATAAATCTTACTATTTATAGGAATATAAAAATGATTGGGGATAACACCCAGAATAATCTATTTTCTTTTTATTGCGGATTAGTAATAAAAAAGCTAAGAAAAGAGAGAGGTATTTCAGGGTTTAAATTAGCCAAACAACTGAATATTTCACAGCAGCAAATGTCACGTTATGAAAGAGGTGTTAATAGGTTAAGTATAGATACATTATTTAGTATATTAACAATTCTTGATGTGTCTTTTGAAAAATTATTAAGATTATTGATGACTGAAATCAGAAGTAGTAATTCAAATGACGCATTAGTTTTGAAAGAAAAAATATCTTTATTAGATTCAATTTACTTTTATTAAAACCAACCATTAATAAAATAAAACCAACCGATTAAATAAATTAATTTAATTGGCATATTTGCATCGCTATAAATATAGCAACCAAAATTAACTCAATGAGGAATGTATGAAAAAGATTATTTTAGCAACTTTAGTTTCAGGTGTAATGAGTGCATCAGCTTTAGCAGTAGACGCGGGTAGTGGTACAGTGACATTCTCTGGTTCAATTATTGAAGCACCATGTTCTATCGCACCAGGTGAAGAAAATCAAGAAGTTGAATTAGGCCAAGTATCTAATACAACTTTAGATAATGGTGGCGAATCATCAGCTCAACCTTTCCAAATTAAATTAGAAGGTTGTAATTTAAAAGGTGATAACCAAGTCTCTGTAACTTTTAAAGGAACTGAAGCTGGAACAAGTACTGGTTTTCTACAAATCACCGGTGATGCCGCCGGCGCAGCTGTAAAAATCATGAATGCATCTGGTTCTCAAATTAAAGTTAACTCTGCGGCTAAACAAAATTATGTTGAAGGAAATAATACATTAAAATTCCAAGCATCATTAATTGGTCTTGAATTGCTTGATGCTAACGACAAAACTATTCCTGTAACTCCAGGTAAATTCCAAGCAGTAACTAACTTTACATTAGCTTATAACTAATAAATATTAATAATATGCTATTGCACTGCAAGTTAATAATACTTGCAGTGCATATTATGATGGCCACAATATGAAAATAAATAAAAAAGGAATTAACTTTCTTTTATTACTTTTTTTATTAGTGCCCTACTCTCAATATATTTATTCAAAAGATTCAATGTATTTAACCATGCAAGGTAGCATTATGGATACTGCGTGTGCTATTGATACAGGATCTTATGAGCAATCTATTGATATGGGTACTTTACCTATTTCATTATTACGAAATCAAGGCCAAGGACAGGAACAACCTTTTTTTATTACTTTAATTGGTTGCAAATTAACCTCTTATACCGGTGAACCTTGGAAAACATTTGAAATATCTTTTGATGGTTTAGCTAATGGAGATTGGTTCGCTACATCAGGAACAGCACGCGGTGTCGCACTTTCATTAGCCGATACAAATGGAATAGCTATTTTGCCAGGGAAAAAACTTGCCCAACAAAATATTCAAACTGGAAAACATATTTTAGGTTACCAGTTAAGGCTTGTTTCAGATAGAACACCATTGCGTGTAGGCAAATATCAAACATCAATTCGTTTCAAACTTGATTACTACTAATAATAATTAATTGCTTTTAGGGATGTTTTTTATGTCTTCGTTATCTATTTATACCCCGCAACTAAAATGGTTGAGTATTATCATTGGATTAACACTCAGCGGTATTTTACCTGCTGCCAGTGCGACTGATCATATTGAATTTAATACTGACGTTTTAGATTTAGAAGACAAAAATAACATTGACTTAAACCAGTTCTCTCGTGCTGGCTATGTTATGCCAGGTATCTATAACTTTACGCTCAAAGTTAATAGCGAACAAATATCTGAAATTAAGGTGCCTTATTACACCCCAAAAAATGATCCAGAAGGTAGCGAAGCTTGTTTGTCACCAGAACTGGTCAATAAACTTGGGCTAACTTCAGAGTCATTAAATAAACTAACATGGTGGCATGAAGGCCAGTGTCTTAATCAAGAAAGCTTACCCGGATTATTAATAAGAGGTGATTTAGCCACCTCGTCACTCTATATCAATATTCCTCAAGCTTATATGGAATATACATCACCCAATTGGGATCCACCCTCTCGTTGGGATAATGGTATTTCAGCATTGCTCATTGATTATAATATCAATGCCAATACCACTCATTCCTACAATGATGGACCCGATTCATCTTCATTAAATAGTAATGGGGTAGCCGGTATAAACTTAGGCGCTTGGCGGTTTAGGGCTGATTGGCAAAGCCATTATAGCCATACAACAGGCACCCAAGGTAGTAGTCAAACTGACTTCACTTGGAACCGTTTCTATGCCTATCGAGCCTTATCAACATTAAAAGCAAAATTAGTGCTGGGTGAGGATTATTTAACCTCAAATATTTTTGATGGATTCCGCTTTATCGGTGCCAGTATTCAATCAGAATTGAGCATGATGCCGCCAAATTTACGAGGCTATGCTCCCGAAATTACAGGGATCGCAAAAACTAACGCTACCGTTATCGTGAAGCAACAAGGGCGTGTACTCTATGAGACGCAAGTTGCACCTGGTCCTTTTCGTATTCAAGATTTAAGCGATGCGATTAGTGGAACTCTGGATGTTACTGTTAAAGAACAAGATGGCTCCGTCCAAGAATTTCAAGTTGATACAGCCAACTTACCTTATTTAACAAGGCCGGGACAGATTCAGTATAAATTTGCTTTAGGTCAACCAACAAATATAGACCGCCAGAGTGAAGGCGAGAATTTCATCGCTGGGGAATTTTCTTGGGGTGTTAACAACGGCTGGTCTTTAATTGGTGGCAGCTTAAATAGCCAAAACTATAATGCATTATCCATTGGGCTTGGTCGTGATTTACTCGCTTTTGGTGCAATTTCATTTGATGTCACACAATCTATTGCCCGTTTACCCGGCGAAAGTACGTTAAGTGGTGGCTCATATCGAATTAACTATTCTAAGCGATTTGAAGAATTCGATAGCCAAATACAATTTGCAGGTTATCGCTTTTCTGAACGAAATTATATGAGTATGAGTGACTTTCTTAACGCTAAAAAAACAGGTGAACGTTATTACGGTAGTAAAGAGCTCTATACCATCTCAATGAATAAGAATTTCCAAGATTTAGGACTATCACTATATTTAAATTATAACCATCAGACTTATTGGGATAGGCCGGATAATGACTACTACAGCTTAATGCTGTCGAAATATATGGATATTGGTTCAATAAAAAATGTGAGTGTTAGTTTATCGGCAAATCGTAATTTTTATAATGGCGTTAAAGATGACAGCGCTTATGTGTCATTGTCTTTCCCATTAAGTAATGGTGCTAACGTTGGTTATTCAATGAATACAAACCGTTATGATACTGTAAATCGAGTTTCATATTATGACCGATTAGACGATAGAACAAACTATCAAATAAGTGCAGGCGCAAATCGTAAAGGTGGTTCAGCGAGCGCCTTTGTTTCTCATCAAGGGGATGTTGCACGTTGGTCAGCAAATGCAAGCCACACCAATAACCAATACAGTGCGTTTGGCTTATCCTCTTCCGGTGGTTTTACGTTAACAACGGAAGGCGCAGCAGCTCACCGCGTAAGTAATTTAGGTGGTGCTCGTTTACTGCTTGATACAGATGGGGTTCCAAACATACCAATTAGAGGTGTTGGCTCTCCAGTAACATCGAATCGATTTGGGAAAGCAGTGATCTCGGATGTTAGTAGTTACTATCGTAGCAAAGCGCAAATAGATTTAAATAAATTACCAGATGATATTGATGCGCAACAGTCAGTTGTTCAAGCAACATTAACGGAAGGTGCGGTTGGTTACCGCCCATTCTCGGTAATTTCAGGTCAAAAAGTAATGACCATAATAACGTTAAATGATGGTACTCACCCACCATTAGGTGCTCAGGTAACTAATCATAAAAAGCAAAATGTCGCAATTGTAGGAGATGCAGGTAACACTTATATCAGTGGTGTTCATCCTTCAGCAACCATGAATATAACGTGGGGGAAAAATATGTCGTGCGAAATCACTTTCCCTGCGGAATTAAACAATAGAGAAGTACTCGATAATTTATTGCTACCTTGTAGCCCAACAATTAACAATACGCAAAATGATGAGTGATTAATTCACTCGTCCTTTTAAACAAAAATCATTTTATTTAAATAAGTAAAGAGTAAAGGTAATAACCAAATGAAAATCAAACACACACTAATCAGTAGTCTTTTAGGATTACTGGGACTAATTCAAATAGCTGAGGCTGCTGTATCATTAGATAGAACAAGGATCATCTTTGATGGCGAAAATAAATCTATCTCTTTAAACATTACTAATAATAATAAGCAACTGCCTTATCTTGCACAAGGTTGGATTGAAAATGAAGAAAGTAAAAAAATAACATCACCACTGATTGTATTACCCCCTGTTCAACGATTAGAACCAGGAAAATCAAGCCAAATGAAAATAGAATCTCTACCGGCAATAAAAAACTTGCCACAAGATAGAGAATCTTTGTTTTACTTTAATATGCGAGAAATACCACCTAAAAGTGATAAACCAAATACATTACAAATCGCATTACAAACAAAAATAAAATTATTTTATCGCCCGGAAACTATTACACCACAAAAAAATAGTGCGCCATGGCAAGAAAAATTACAACTTGAGAAAAAGGGGGATACCATTTTTATTAAAAACCCAACCCCTTATTATGTGACTATTATTAATGCGGGTGCTAATGCAACTACTGATGCGAAAGCCTTTAACCCTATCATGATTGCACCATTTGGTGAGGAAAATATTGGCATGACAAATAGTCAATTAGGCAATACCCCCGTAATTACTTATATCAATGATTATGGTGGACGCCCACAATTAACCTTTAGCTGTCAAAATACAGTTTGCTCTGTTGCACAAGATTCATTAACAAAATAATAAGCCAATTTGAAGCTAAATGGAGACGCATTCATGACCTCAAGAGCACATCATCGACTTTATCAAGGATGTATAGCAAGCCTATTTTGCTTAGCGGCAGTATTACCTGCAATTGCAGATAATAACGACCATATATTTAGGCCCACAGATGGCTGGGAAGTTGATGGTCAACATGGCGTTATCCATGTTTCGGGGGCTTTAACTGAAAACCCTTGCCGATTAGCTATGGACTCCAGCAATCAATCTGTATCTCTTGGTAATATTTCTTTTGCAAATCTAAACCAGTCTACAGGCTGGGGGCGTCAAGTTCCATTTCAAATAGAATTGCTCGACTGCTTAGAAGTTCATACTGAATTACAAAATCTCCAAACTGGTAACACTGTTTGGAGCACCACCCAACCTGCGGTAAAGGTGAGGTTTATAGCACCAACAGCGCCTCAATATACGGATATTATTCGTGTTAATGGCGCACAAGGGTTAGGACTACAAGTGATGAATGTTGCAGGCAAAGCACTCCCTATTGGAAAAGATAGCAACCCCATGTTAATTGCTTCTGGGCAAAACCGTTTAACTTATTATGTCACTGCTGTCAGAACTTCTGGCCCACTAATTCCCGGCGCTTTCTCAGCATTAATTGCCTTTGAAATGCTGTATGACTAATACAGAAAGGTAAAAATTATGACAATTAAAATTAAAGAAAAAAAAATATTTCATCACCTTGCTAGGTGCATTTTATCAACTATTTTTTTATTCTACAGTGGTCTCGGTTTCGCTGAAGTCTTTAATCTTAGTATTAAAATTGATGTTATTCAAAAAAGCTGTGATGTTTATGGTGATTTAGGGCCTAACCTTCCTATTGAAATTAATTTTGATGAAATAAATCTCAATGGATTTACCAGTGAACGCTATGCTCGAAATATTAATTACAATTTAGATTGTGGTGATAAATCTTCAAGTAATCCGAGTTTAAAGTTAATATTTGAAAGTAATAGCTCAGATTTTGATACTACTTTAGTAGAGACATCAAACCCTAATTTAGGTTTAAAAATACTAGCGGATAATACATTGTTATCACCTAATCAGCCTCGTAACTTTATGTACTCTAAAAAGCCCTCACTCAGCGTACTTCCTGTATTAAATATAGGAAAAGAGATAGAACTAGGCCCATTTAGCTCAACGGGTATTCTTAAGGTTGAATATCAATAATATTTTTCAATATAAATATTACTGGGCGTATCCACCATATATAAATAAAAATATCTAATATCATTTTATATAAAAAATGAAATTCAGATATTCAATTGTTTTTGAGGTTTTTATGAAGATATTTTTCTGTTTTTTAAGCTCATTTTTTTTATTTTTTTCATTACCAGCAAACGCAGTACAATGGATATATGGCGATAGCGGTTATGGGGAATTTCCATTAGCAACTCAATTTAATCGAATATCTTGGAGTACCGTAGGTTCAATTTACCAAATAGGTGGTCTCTCTAGTGAGACATATAATGCTTATAATGGAAATACTTATGGTTGTAGTGGGCCAAATAACTGGTGTTCCGTTGGTGTAAAATTTGCCCAAATTGGATTCTCTGGCGGTGTTATTCAATTTGAATCAAGTGGGACGCTACCGATAGGAACTACCAATGGTAATAAATGCTATATAACATCAGCAACAAGTATCGTAGGTAGCTCAGGTGGTTTTGGTAGTGATATCCATCAATATAAGGAATTCAAAAATACGAATTTTGCTATTAATGATACCGGTTGGATAACCGTCGATGGTGCTTGCAGTGACTTAACACCGAGCTCACCTTCTATTTCTCAATTATCTATTATAGTGCCAGAAATATCGGGTTATATACCCATGCTTGTGAGCGGCGCAACTTTAGCGCCGAGAGAATCGTCGATTATCTTAGGTAGAGATGTATCCGTTGAACAACGTGGATTTACATCTACAGCAAATATTAAGCCTATATCGAGAATTATCGCTTGTGGCGAACCTAAATATTCAAGGACAACATGTAGTACTTCACATTATGTTTTTTTTCCAAACTCAATCGGCCCCAATATTCCTGATGTAAGTTGTGATGTGAGTGTCCCGAAAGAAATAACAATTAGTGATGTTTCTACTAATGACTTTATTGGAAAAAAAGGAAGTGACACTATTTATGCTCAATGTTCTTTACCTGCAACACTTTCGTTTCAGATGTCGAATAATGGAGTAGTAAAAGTTGGGCCTTTTAATGTGACCACACTGATTGATAACCAATCATCACCCAAAATTACTATCCCAGAAAATGGAAAAAACATTAATATTAGTGCTGAAATAAAAGGAAATAACAAAACGGTTGAGGCTGGTAGCTATGAAGATACCGTTGTTATTGTTATGACTATTTCATAAAAAATTCAGTATGAATAAACGAAATCAAGAATGTATTGAGAATAATGAAATCGCCATAAAAAACCCCATTTTGAGAAAAATGGGGAGCTACATTAGCAATATTTGTTGTTTACACAAGAACTCGGTGACAAACGAATTTATATAGGCTCCATGCTTTTCAATATGGAGCCTAATAATTAATGACGATTTCTCACTAATTGATAGCGACGGGTAAGATATTCAACAGGAGCGCTCCAAATATGCACAAGGCGGCAGAATGGAAACACCAAAAATAGCGTCATGCCCAACACCAAATGCAATTTGAATACCAGTGCAACACCGTCAAGATAATGCGATGCACCCCATTGGAATGTCACGACAGATTGTGCCCATCCCACTAATTTCAACATTTCACTACCATCCATGTGCTGAGCAGAGAATGGAATAGTGAGTAACCCCAAACAGACCTGTACCACCAGCAAAGTTAAGATCATAATATCGCCGAATGATGATGTGGCTCTGATACGAGGGTTAGTCAAGCGGCGTTTAAGTAACATCGCACCACCAATCAATACCATCAGCCCACAAGTACCGCCGCCAATCATCGCCATTAGCTGCTTAATATGCATTGGTAAAAAGGACTCATACATCCAGTGTGGGGTTAACATTCCCAAGAAATGCCCTACAAATACACCAATAATACCGATATGAAACAGGTTCGATGCTAAGCGCATATTCTTTTTATCGAGCATTTGACTTGAGCCAGCCCGCCAACTGTATTGGCCATAGTCATAACGCAACCAACTACCAACAATGAAAACGGTTCCTGCAATATAAGGGTAAATATCAAAGAAGAACTGGTTGATAAAATTCATTTTTGGACTCCCGAATGATAAACCGTATCAAGGTTCAAATATTGAGGAACAACCGCATTGGCAAAGCGTTGTTGATGAGCAGTCACTTCGCTGTCACAGGTTTTTTCATCCGCAAAAAACTTCACTTGCTCCTCTTCCCAAACCGCATCTAACGCCTGTGGAGTATCGTCCCGCGCTTCTGCGGCAACTTGCTCACTCAGGTGGTTGGTTTCAAGCGCACTATTTGAAATTTCCAGTAATAGCTCAAATAACACATCAAAGCGACTTTCACGCTGTATTAACCGCTCGCCAAGTAATGCCAAAATAGGCGCGATATCATTTAAACCTTCACGACTTTGTTCCAGTGGAAGTGCCGTTAAATATTCTAAATAAATGGGTAAATGATCTGGCAATTCACGACAATCAATCTGCAATCCTTGTTGTTGATATTGCGCCATTAAGTCGACCATAGCCTGCCCTCTATCACGCGACTCACCATGGACATGTTCAAACAACAGTAATGATGTCGCTCGCCCCCTATCGAACAGCTCGCAGTACTGTGCTTGCATCTCTAGAAGGTCTTCATTTAAATACTCACGCACAAACATCATAAGCTGAACCGCGCTAGTCACGGGTAGCTCATCCGCTTGTTCTAAGGCAACAATCAGTTCATCACGATGTTGCCAAAGTGCCTCGGATGGATATTCCAGCAGGCGGGAAATCACTTTCAATGACATCATAATGTCTTCTCCTGTGATGTTTTTGGCGTCACATCGAGCGCATCAATACGACGGCTATTGAATAGATTTGCCTTTGTATCGCTGCCATGACAACCGTCACCAAAACTAAAACCACAGGCTTTCGCTTCAGGAAATGCCTCACGGGCTAATTCACGATGACTTGATGGAATAACAAAGCGGTCTTCATAATTCGCGATTGCCAAGTAACGATACATTTCTTGCGCTTGCGCCTCAGTCAAACCAACTTGCTCTAATGCACTGGTATCACACTGGTTTTCAACGGTTTCAGCTCGTTTATAATGACGCATGGCTAACATTCGTTTTAAGGCCAATAGCACAGGCTCAACATCCCCCGCAGTTAATAAATTAGCGAGGTATTGCACCGGAATACGCAAGCTTTCAACATCCGGTAAAACCCCTTTATTGGCTAACATGCCTGAATCCGCAACCGACTGGATAGGTGACAGTGGCGGAACATACCAAACCATTGGCAAAGTGCGGTATTCAGGATGTAATGGCAGCGCTAATTTCCACTCCATCGCCATTTTATAAACTGGTGATTTCTGCGCTGCATCAATCACACTCAGTGGAATGCCTTGTTTTTGAGCTTCTTCGATAACCTGTGGATCATGTGGGTCAAGGAACACATCGAGCTGACTTTGGTATAGATCAGTTTCCTTTTCCACACTTGCCACTGACTCAATTTTGTCTGCGTCATACAGCAGCACGCCGAGATAACGAATGCGTCCAACACAAGTTTCAGAACATACCGTTGGCATTCCTGACTCAATACGTGGATAACAGAAAATACATTTCTCTGATTTACCGCTTTTCCAGTTAAAATAGATTTTTTTATACGGGCAGCCGGTTAAGCACATGCGCCAGCCACGACATTTGTCTTGATCAATAAGCACAATACCGTCTTCAGAACGTTTATATATCGCCCCACTTGGGCACGTTGCCACACAGGCTGGGTTTAAACAGTGCTCACAAAGACGCGGCAAATACATCATGAATGTATTTTCAAATTGCCCGTACATCTCTTTTTGGATATTCGCAAAGTTAGTGTCCTGAGCACGTTTAACAAACTCGCCGCCCAAATCATCTTCCCAGTTTGGCCCCATGTTCACATTGGTCATGCGCTGACCTGTGATCAGTGAACGCGGACGAGCTGTAGGCACATGCTTGCCTTCTTTAGCATTTTTGAGATGACTGTAGTCATAATCAAAAGGCTCATAATAATCATCTAATGCAGGCACATCTGGGTTAGCAAAAATTTTCGATAACAGCCCCACTTTGTTACCCATACGTGGGACTAATTTACCTTTAATATTACGGATCCAGCCGCCTTTCCATTTTTCCTGATCTTCCCAATTATGGGGATACCCAATACCCGGTTTAGTTTCGACGTTATTAAACCATGCGTATTCAACCCCTTCGCGACTGGTCCACACGTTTTTACAGGTCACGGAGCAGGTATGGCAACCAATGCATTTATCAAGATTCAGGACCATGCCAACTTGAGAACGAATTTTCATTATGCTTTCTCCTTACCACTCAGTGTTTGCTGATAGCCATCTTGTTCGCCATCGAGCCAATCCACCTGCTTCATTTTGCGAACCACCACAAATTCATCGCGATTCGATCCCACGGTACCGTAATAATTGAAGCTATAAGCCAAGTGCGCATAGCCGCCAATCATATGAGTTGGTTTAGGACACACTCGTGTAACCGAGTTATGGATCCCACCGCGCTGTAAGGTAATTTCAGAACCTGGCAAATTGATCAAACGTTCTTGTGCGTGATACATCATGATCATGCCATCAGGGATACGTTGGCTGACGATCGCTTTTGCCGTTAACGCACCGTTACTGTTAAAGGCTTCAATCCAATCGTTATCTTCAACGCCTAACTGACGCGCATCCTCTTCACTCAGCCACACCACAGGACCACCACGTCCAAGAGTTAACATCAATAAGTTATCGCTATACGTTGAGTGAATACCCCATTTCTGATGAGGAGTTAAAAAATTCAATGCTTTTTCAGGGAAGCCATTTGGTTTTTTACCCATTAATGGCTGCGCCGCACGCGTATCAATTGGTGGGCGATAGACCACCAAACTTTCCCCAAAGGCTCTCATCCATTCATGATCTTGATATAACTGCTGACGACCACTCAATGTGCGCCATGGGATCATTTCATGCACGTTGGTATAACAGGCGTTATAAGAAACATGTTCATCTTCTAGACCTGACCATGTTGGGCTAGAGATAATTTTGCGCGGCTGCGCGACAATATCGCGGAAACGAATTTTTTCATCTTCTTTATTGCGCGCAAGATGGGTATGGTCACGTCCGGTTATTTTACTGAGCGCATCCCAAGCTTTAACTGCCACTTGCCCGTTAGTTTCGGGGGCTAAAGTCAAAATAACTTCTGCGGCATCAATCGCAGTTTCAATTTTTGGTCGGCCTTCATTCGCGCCGCTAGGTTGAGTTTTATTCAGTTTTTTCAGGAAGTCGATTTCATCCTGCGTATTCCAATTAATCCCTTTGCCACCATTTCCTAACTTGTCCATTAAAGGGCCAAGCGAGGTGAAACGTGCATAAGTGGCCGGATAATCACGTTCAACGGCAATAATATGCGGCGCTGTTTTTCCAGGGATCAATTCACACTGATCTTTTTTCCAATCACGCACATCAAAAGGTTGCGCCATTTCAGCCGCGCTATCGTGTTGAATAGGCAATGTCACCACATCGGTTTCTTTCCCTAAATGGCCTACACTCACCTCAGAAAAGGCTTTCGCGATCCCTTTATAGATTTCCCAGTCACTTTTCGATTCCCAAGCAGGGTCAACAGCAGCAGATAACGGATGAATAAACGGATGCATATCCGAGGTATTCATATCATCTTTTTCATACCATGTAGCAGTTGGTAAAATGACATCAGAAAAAAGGCAAGTGCTCGACATTCTAAAGTCCAATGTCACCACTAAATCCACTTTGCCTTCTGCTGCTTTATCTGCCCATTCAACCTCTTCCGGCTTCACGCCACCTTGTTTCCCAAGGTCAGAGCCTTGAATACCATGGTCAGTGCCTAGCATATATTTCAATAGATATTCATGCCCTTTCCCTGCGGAACCCAACAGGTTAGAGCGCCAAATAAATAAGTTTCGTGGGAAATTTTGAGGGTTATCCGGCTGTTCTGCCGCAAAGCGGATATTGCCTTCTTTCAACTGCTTAACGGTATAGTCAACAGGCGACATCCCTTCACTTTCAGCCTGTTTTGCAATATTGAGTGGATTAACCCCCAATTGCGGTGCAGAAGGTAACCAACCCATGCGCTCTGCACGCACATTCATATCAACCAAACTACCCGTAAAGGCTTTTTTATCCGCTAACGGTGACAATAGCTCTTCCGTACTGACGGTTTCATAACGCCATTGACTTGAATGGTTATAGAAAAATGATGTGCTATTCATATGACGAGGTGGGCGCTGCCAATCAAGTGCAAAAGCCAGTGGTGACCATCCTGTTTGTGGACGCAGTTTTTCTTGTCCCACGTAATGCGACCAACCACCGCCACTTTGCCCAACGCAGCCACAGAAAACTAACATGTTGATAATGGCGCGATAAGTCATATCCATGTGATACCAGTGATTAATACCGGCACCCACGATCACCATCGAACGACCATGGGTTTTCTCGGCGGTATCTGCAAATTCACGAGCGATACGAATAATATTTTGGCGGCTCACTCCTGTGATTTTTTCAGCCCAAGCCGGCGAGTATGCTTTCATTTCGTCGTAATCAACGGCGCAGTTTTCATCACCAAAACCACGGTCAATACCATAGTTCGCCAACATCAAGTCATACACGCTAGTGATTAGTGACTCACTACCGTCAGCCAATTGAATACGTTTCACCGGCAATTTATGCAGTAAAATTTCGTTTAACTCTACATTTTGAAAATGCTCACTTTCCAAACCACCAAAATAAGGGAAACCAACGTCAACCAGTTCATCACGTGTCTGTGCAAGGCTTAATTGCATTTTGATTTCGTGAGCATCTTGTCCTGCTCGCGGTTCTAAATTCCACTTTTGGCTCGCATCCCAACGAAAGCCCATCGACCCTTGAGGGGCACATAAGCTGCCTGTTTCCTCATCAATAGCGACCGTTTTCCATTCAGCATTTTTTTCCTCGCCCAGCGAATCGATTAAATCTGCCGCACGTAGCATGCGCCCAGAGATATAAGTGCCATCCTCGCGTTTATCCAACATCACCAACATCGGCATATCGGTATAAGTACGCACATATTCGCGAAAATATTCTGCTTCACGTTTCACGTGGAACTCATTGAGGATCACGTGGCCCATTGCCATCGCCATCGCGCTGTCAGTCCCTTGTTTTGGGTTCAGCCAATGGTCGCAAAGTTTAGCAATTTCAGCATAATCAGGGGTAACAGCGACCGTTTTGGTGCCTTTATAGCGCACTTCGGTGAAGAAATGTGCATCCGGTGTCCGTGTTTGCGGTACGTTAGAACCCCAAGCAATAATATAAGATGAGTTATACCAATCGGCAGATTCAGGAACATCTGTTTGCTCACCCCATGTCATCGGCGAAGCTGGCGGTAAATCACAATACCAATCATAAAAACTCAGGCACGCGCCACCAATTAATGATAAATAGCGGGCACCGGAAGCATAGGAAACCATCGACATCGCTGGGATAGGAGAGAAACCCACGATACGGTCAGGACCAAACTCTTTAATCGTAGCGACGTTGGCCGCCGCAATCAGTTCATTCACTTCTTGCCAACTTGAGCGCACAAAACCACCGCGACCACGGGCTTGTTTGTAGCTCTGCGCTTTTTGTGGATCGTTGATAATAGAAAGCCATGCTGCAACGGGATCGCCTTGCTCGGCTTTGGCTTCTCGCCACAGTTTTAATAAGCGTTTACGCATCATTGGATATTTCACCCGATTCGCGCTGTATAAATACCATGAATAGCTCGCCCCACGAGGGCAACCTCTAGGTTCATGATCGGGCAAATCAGGGCGGGTACGAGGGTAATCAGTCTGCTGCGTTTCCCATGTCACCAAACCATTTTTGACATAGATTTTCCAACTACATGAACCCGTACAATTAACACCGTGAGTTGATCGCACGACTTTATCATGCTGCCAGCGGCTACGATAACCATCTTCCCAATCACGATTTACATCGAGATCTTGGCCGTGATCGCCTGAAAATGTGTCACCAAGCTGTTTAAAATAACGAAATCTGTCTAGAAACTTACTCATTCGGATTGCCTCCAAAGAGACGGCGATTAACGCCGTACATTGCTTAAAATGGATCTTTATTGATTGTTATTATTTGTGTTTACGTCCGTACACCAGCCACGTGATAAACACACAAGAGATATAGAACACAAAGAAAACTTTCATCGCATCAGCAGGTGAGCCTGTCAGAGTTAGCGAGGTACCAAATGCTTTAGGAATAAAAAAGCCACCAATTGCACCAATCGCGGAGATAAAACCTAACGCCGCTGCACTTTCGGTCACCGCCTCTTTTTGTGCTTCTTGCTCTGTAGCACCTTGAGACATCACTCTGTCGACTGTTAACTTACGAAAAACAACTGCGATCATCTGGAAAGTCGAGCCACTGCCTAGTCCTGCGGTTAAGAACAACACCATAAACACACCATAGAATGCGGCGAATGAACCGCCTTGCCCCTGCTCAGGTAAAGTAAAAAACAGCAACCCAGAGAAAATCGACATCACCACAAAATTCACTACCGTCACTTTGACGCCACCAAAACGGTCAGACAGCATGCCGCCAACAGGACGTGCAAGTGCGCCGAGGAATGGGCCAAAGAATGCGAATTTTAAAATAATGACATCGGGGAATTGTGTTTTGGATAACATCGCAAACCCCGCAGAGAAGCCGATAAAAGAGCCGAATGTGGCTAGATATAAAAAGCTCAATATCCATAAGTGACCACGTTTTAAGACAGGAAGTTGCGCTTTAAGAGAGGCTTTATTTGTGGCTAAGTCATTCATTCCAAACCAAGCCATCACGGTAAACAACAGTAAAAATGGCACCCAGATCCAAGCCGCATTTTCTAGCCACAATACGGAACCATCAGGTTGAACCGTGCCTGTTCCGCCCATAAAGGTGAATACGCCAACACCAACAATAAAGGGAGCGACCAACTGCATCACACTAACGCCTAAATTACCGAGGCCACCATTTAAACCGAGTGCGCCACCTTGGCGTGCTTTAGGAAAGAAAAAGCTAATATTTGCCATGCTTGAGGCGAAATTTGCCCCGGCAAAACCGCACAAAAGAGAGATAATGACGAAAGTTTGATATGACGTAGTCGGATTTTGCACCGCATAACCCAACCAAATACAAGGGATCACTAAAAAAACGGTACTAATAGCTGTCCAACGACGGCCACCAAAAATAGGAATAACAAACGAATATGGCACACGTAATAACGCACCTGAAACAGAAGGAAGTGCCGTTAATAAAAATAACTGGTCGGTCGTAAAATTAAATCCAACTTTATTTAAATTTACCGCGACTGCACTAAATAACATCCATACACAGAAAGCTAATAATAAACTCGGAATTGAAATCCAAAGATTCCGACTCGCTATTTTCTGTCCTGTCTGTTGCCAAAACTGTGTATCTTCAGGACGCCAATCCTGAATAACAGTATTGGATTGCTTTGTTGATAAATTTAAATTATCTCTTTGAGACATAAACCACCCCAATAAATATCATTCTCTGGGGGCAGTTTGTGGCGAATTAGCGACCGTGAAGCTGATCTAAATCAAGAGACTTTCAGTTGGAATTTTAGCTATAACACAGCTCACCCCATAGAGAGGTATTAGGAGTATATGGATTTAATTCATTGAATATTAAATCTAAATAACAATTCAAAATAAGAGTAACCGTTCTTGTTTTTCCATTATTTACTCACTCAGCTATTTAGGGGTAATACCGAAGTAGCATATTTAATTAGACCTAATCCATTAACAATATAGCCGCAAGGATAAATAGAGTGAATGACAAAATTTATTTATCAAAAAATTAACTCGAGTTGTTAAAACAAATAATGCGCTGGAGTCATCATTAATGGAAAATATCAATATCCCCATCGGTCAATCGACTATTTTGCTCATTGACGATCATCCTATGCTCAGAAATGGTATCAAGCAGCTCATCAGCTTAGAACCTACTCTTAAAGTCATTGGTGAAGCAGAAGATGGCGTAATGGGGATTAAAATTGCAGAAGAACACGATCCTGATCTTATCCTACTTGACCTTAATATGCCGGGAATGAATGGTTTCGAAACATTGAGTAATCTAAGAAAACGCGAACTTTCTGGTCGTATTATTTTGTTTACTGTATCAAATTATCGTGATGATTTAGTCAACGCCTTAAAACAAGGCGCTGATGGCTATTTACTCAAAGATATGGAACCTGAAAAATTTCTTATGGCACTTAAAGAAGCCGCCAGTGGAAAGATGGTGATTAGCCCAACACTCGCTTCGGTACTTGCCGAATCTCTCAGAGAGAGCCGTAATCACCATGACAATCATCCTCCCGTATTAACGCCAAGAGAATCTGCAATTCTAGATTTAATCGCACAAGGATTAGCCAATAAGATGATTGCCAATAAATTACAAATAACAGAAAGCACCGTCAAAGTGCACGTAAAACACCTACTCAAAAAATTAAATTTAAAATCACGCGTTGAAGCCGCAATTTGGGTATTGCAGCAAAAATAGTATTTGAGTAACCCTCCCACCATATTATTTCATTCAGTAATGGTGGGTAAAAACACCGTATTTTACGTCAGAGCATCTAGCCAAGGCTGTTGTTTAGGATATCGGCGTCTATAGCCATAAATCGCAACGGAAAGCTGAATTAAATCCGTAAATTTAGTCGGGTCAAGACCCGTTTGTTTTTTTATTTGCTGTAAGCGATAACTTAATGTATTTCGATGAATACCAAGCTGTAATGCGGTGCTACCAACTTCACCATTTTGCAATAAAAATAACTCTAAAGTTTCAATGAGTATTTCACCTGAGTCGTGTAACAAGATTTTTTTACAGATATTCAAGAAAAAATTAAACAAATAACTATTTTCTAATTCATTAAACAAACACAATGAAGCCATCTCTTTAAATAAAAAAACTTGTTTTTCTGGTAATGTCACACGTCCTACATCAATCACCGAGCGGGCAAAATGCACAGCATCCCGTACATGCTCTTCACTATCCGCTTGTACGCCAACACCAATGTAATACTGACTTAATTGGCTATCTAAGATGAAATGCAAACTAGGAATAAACGACTCTTGCTTATATTGCTCTGAGGGAAAAAGCATCAATATTTCACGGCTATTAAGCAGCAAAACATCGCTATTTTCCATTGAAGAAAGCTCAGTAATAATAGAATCTAAAATTTCAGGACGATATTGAATCGCTTCGATGTTAATAATAACGGGGATGGTAGGTAATAAAAATGCAAACCCTGAATTATGTAATTTTAATAATGCGCTTCGCCCTTGAACAGGCGTATCACTCTCAATAAATTGGACAAATAACATATCTCGTAAGCGATGCTGCCAATTAATACTTCTGCGCTCAACTTCTTGTTGTATCAATAATTCTGCGGTAAGAATAGCAAGCTCCGCATAGCGCTGGATTACAACGGGATCGCCACTAACACCTATCACTAGCTCAACATTATCTGCCACAATTATAGGATGATTGATCCCCGGCGCTACATTGGAATAAGCGCGAGCTTCATTTTCGTTATAAATGGTGATCCGCTTACCACAGCGAATGACTTCAACCGCCGCTTCATGTGTCTCACCAATACGCTTTTTCTCACCGGAGGCGATAATAACACCCTGACTATTAATTACATTGACGTTGTGATGGATAATTCCCATAGCACGCGTGACAATATCATTGGCTAATTTGTCCGTCAGTAGCATCTTATCGCCTCATCATTTAATGTTTCACTATCTTATTAGTATCCAACAATACCTTACTTGATAGCGCTTTACCTGATAAGACAGTACGTAATAGATTTTCTGCTGTATCAGATAAATACCGTGCTCCATTAGTCATCGCTTGTTCCAGTGTTATAGGCCCCGGACAAAGTGACCACATCGCAGTAATACCATGTTGATATAACAGGCGACTATCGTCACTGTATCCACCACATAATGCAATAGTGGGCACGCCGTAATGATTTGCCATACGTGCAACCCCCACAGGTGCTTTACCATTTGCACTCTGACTATCTAGCCGCCCTTCTCCGACAATCACTAAATCAGCCTGTTGAATATAGGACTCTGCACCAAGCAAATCTAAGACTAAATCGATCCCTTTTTCGAGTCGAGCGGACACAAACCATTTTAAGCCCGCACCGAGTCCACCAGCCGCACCACTGCCAGCCTCCAACGAAAAATCTTTCCCCGTTGTTTTGAACATCAATGCTGCAAAATGCGTCATACCCGCTTCGAGTTTATCTAACGTCGCTTTATCCGCCCCTTTTTGCGGACCATAAATGTAAGTGGCGCCATTGTCTCCTAACAATGGATTTTCGACATCACAAGAGACGCTAAATTCAACAGAATCTAATCGTGAGTCTAGTTCCTCGATGCTGATTTCCTTAATATTAATCAGATCTTCACCACAAATAGGATGAGTCATTACTTGCTGATCACGACCATAGAATTGAGCGCCCAAAGCTTGTGCAAAACCGACTCCACCATCATTAGTTGCACTTCCTCCTATTCCCATAATAATACGGGTACAACCAAGATTGAGGGCGTGTAAAACCATTTCACCCAAACCATAAGTTGATGCTTTTTCTACTTGGCGATGTTCACTTTTAACTAACTCTAAGCCGCAGCATTGAGCCATTTCAATAAATGCCGTTTTACCGTCTAAAACGAGGAGTCTAGCATCAACTAAACTACCATAAGGCCCAGTACAACTGAATGTATGAGGTATCACTCCAGATAAAATGAAGCTATGTTCTAGAGAATCAAGCAAACCTTCCCCACCGTCTGAAATAGGCAGCAACGTCACATCCAGATCCGTGGTAACACGCTTGAAACCCTCGGCAACAGCCTGGCAAGCTAACTGGGCTGAACAACTTCCTTTAAAGGAATCAAGTGCGATAACAATTTTCATGCAGACTTTCCTATTATAAATGGCAGTGAGATCTCTATTTAGTTTGCTCCGATGCAGATAAATCAGCCTGCTCATGCGTATTCATTCCACCCGTTTTTACGCGAAAGGCAAGCAGAGTCCCGACGACCAATAAACCAACACCAAACCATAAACCTGAGGTGGCAGTTCCAGTATAGTCTTCGAAAAAACCAAGAATAAACGGTCCAAGAAAACCACCAAACAGCCCTAAACAGTTCAATAAAGCTAAACTTCCGGCCAGCATACTTCCGCTCATATAGGTTGGAGGCAAAGAGAAAATAATTGATTGAACAACAAAGAACATCAGTGCGGTTAAACAAAAACCAATCATCCCGACAATCGGACCACCGAGTGCACCGATAGTTAAGCCCACGGCCATGATGGCATAACCTGAAATTAAAATACGCGATGACCGACGAGGTGTATTAGCTCTTCTTGCAATAAAAATACCGCCAATGGCTGCGGAAATCCAAGGAATGGCGGTTAATAAACCAATTTGTATTGGCGTTAATTTTCCATATTCACCAATAATAGTGGGTAAAAAATAACTCAAGCCATAAACCGAGAATTGGTGGGTAAAATAAATAGCCACAATCATCATGAAAGCTTTATTTTTAAACGCAGCTTTTAATGAAAACTTGCTATTATTCACACTAGTCGTATTTTTATCCTGCTCATGCTTATACTTAATATAATTCCTATCTTCATCATCTAACCATTTTGCATCCTCTGGCTTATTCGGTAAGACAAACCACACCACGAATGCTAAAACCACCGCAGGTAAGCCTTCAATAATGAACATCCATTGCCAACCATGGAAACCTAACATGCCATCCATACTCAGCAATAAGCCACTTAATGGCGCACCAATGATGTTAGCAAGACAGACACCGAGTAAAAATAACCCCGTCGCTTTAGCCCGCTCTTCTTGGCTAAACCAGTAAGTCATATACAAAATAACGCCTGGATATAGGCCAGCTTCAGCAGCACCAAGTAATAAACGTAGAATATAAAAAGAGGTAGGGCCGGTTACGAATGCCATCGCGGCAGAGAGTAAACCCCAAGTGATCATGATCCGCGTGATCCAAAAACGCGCACCTACTTTTTCCATGATCAAATTACTTGGGATCTCAAGAATCGAATAAGTCAGGAAGAAAAGCCCTGCACCAATACCAAATGCGGTGGCTGATAATCCTAAATCAATTGACATGGCGGTCTTTGCCATCCCAATATTTGTACGGTCAATAAAGCTAATAATGTAAGCCAATATCAGTAGCGGCATTAAATTACGATATATTTTTGAATTTGTTTTTTTGCCCTGTACTGCATAATCTAACTTTGCATTTGTTGAAAACATAGCTAAGATCCTCATGTTGCAAGTAAAACAGGTATGGCTCTTCTTCATATGTGACCAATACCTGTTGTTATTACGTTAGCAACAGCCCGACGCCCCACGTCGGGCTTTTTGCTTTTCGTATTTTTTATTCTTTTTCAAACAACATTGATATTCCTTGTCCACCACCGATACACATCGTCACTAACCCTGTAGAGACCTGACGGCGTTCCATTTCATACATTAATTTGACCGGTAAAATTGCACCGCTTGCGCCCACAGGATGCCCTAATGCAATGGCACCTCCGTTAACATTCACTCGTGAACTGTCTAATGACAAATCATTCATTACTGCAATCGCTTGTGCGGCAAACGCTTCATTCAGCTCAATTAAATCAATATCGTTCACATTCATATTGAGTTTTTTCATCAAGCGATGAGTTGCAGGCGCAGGCCCAAATCCCATAATGGCAGCATCACAACCGGCAACAGCCCAATCGACAATACGCATTCTTGGCTTCAACCCTCGTTTCTCAGCCTCTTCACGACGCATCATAACAAGCGCGGCTGCACCATCATTAATACCTGACGAATTCGCCGCCGTAATAACACCGTCTTGCTTAAAAGCCGGACGAAGTTTGGCGAATTTTTCTCTTGGTGTATCACGAGGGTGTTCATCTGTATCAAAAATGCGACTACCTTTGCGCCCCTCTTGAACTTCAAGAGGTAGAATTTGTTCCGTAAAATAACCTGCTTGAATTGCTTTTAACGCTTTTTGCTGGCTATCCCATGCAAAATCATCCATCGCTTCTCGTGTAATATTAAATTGTTCGGCGACATTTTCGGCGGTCATACCATTATGATAAGGGCCTTCAGGCCATGTCAGAATAGATGTTAAACCATCTTCAAGCACATCATTACCCATGCGGTAACCGTAACGCGCCTTGCGCAGATAATAAGGCAGCTGTGTCATATTTTCTGTACCACAAGCCACCACCACATTCGATTGCCCGGTTTGCAGTAACATCATGCCATCAGCCAGTGCCTGTAACCCTGAACCACACTGACGATTTACTGAATATGCCGTTGTTTCTTTTGGCAAACCTGCGCGTAATTGGCAAATACGTGCAATGAAACCGCTTTCTGCAATTTGCCCCACATTACCGACAATCACCTCATCAACATCCGCAGGGTCAATACCAGCTCTTTTGACCGCTTCACGGATCACTTCAGCGCCAAGATCATGTTGATGCGTATTCGCAAAACTGCCACCCATCGTACCAATCGCGGTTCTAACACCACTGACAATCACAATATCATTTGCTTGTTTCATAATTTCCTCCTAGAGCACCATTCCGCCGCCAACATTGATCACTTCACCATTGATATACCGCGCTCTTTCAGAAGCCAAAAACGCAACACATTGACCAACATCGCGAGGATCTCCGGCAAAACCTGCTGGAATTTTGCTGATCATGATGTCCCAGACTTTTTCAGGCACACCGCGCGTCATCACCGTATCAATGAATCCTGGGCAAATCGCATTCACAGTCACCCCTTTGCGAGCCAACTCACGGCAAGCCGTTTTGGTCAATCCAATAACACCGGCTTTAGATGCGGCATAGTTAGCTTGCCCGACATTACCAAGCCAACTTGCGGATGAAATATTGACAATACGGCCGCTACCTTGCTCTCTCATCAATTTGGCTGCTTCTTGCATGCAGTTAAATGTGCCTTTTAGATTAATATCGATGACCAAATCCCAATCATCATCGCTGAGCTTGTGTAGCATGCCATCACGGTTAATTCCTGCGTTGTTAACCAATACATCAATTCGCCCAAACTGTACTTGGGTTTGTGCAAACAGCGCATTCACTTGGTCGCGCTTTGAAATATCACAAGGAATGAAAGTGACTGCATAACCTTTTAACTGTAATTCTTTAGCACTTTCGGCACCCGAAGATGTCGCTAAATCAGAAATAACCACTTTAGCGCCTTCCTCGGCCAATACCTCAGCAATAGAAAAACCAATTCCTCTTGCCGAACCTGTTACGATTGCAACTTTATCTTTAACTAACATGGATAAATTCCTCTTTTATATTAAAACTATAAATACGATGCGAGATTGAAGGTGCCTTCTTCAAATAATGAAGAGGACATCACTTTTAAATTTGGGGAAATTTCAGGTACAAAATCCATGTGTGCAAGAATGTCGCGCTCAAGATCAATACCCGGTGCAATTTCAACTAATACGGGTACTTTTTCACCTAATGTGAAAACGGCACGTTCAGTCACGAAATGCATTGTTTGGTTAATCTGCCGAGCAATATCAGCATTCCATGAAATCTGTCTGACATTACTGACGAGTTTTTTGATATCACCTTCACGCAATATAGTGAGTTGCCCATTTTCACAACGAATATCTAAACCTTTTGCGGTAAAGGTAGAGCAGAAAATAACGTGGCGTGCATTTTGGGTAATATCGATAAACCCGCCTGCTCCTGGGCAAATATTACCGAGAAGTGTGGCATTAACATGCCCATAGATGTCCATTTCACCTGCGCCCATATAAGTGACATCAACCCCTGTACCGTTGTAGTACAACATTTGATCTTGATGACTGATCATGGCGGACAAATTACGACCAATACCAAAATCAATTCCACCCGCTTGTACGCCTCCCCAAATACCTGACTCGACGGTAATATCAATACGTTGATTCACGTTCTCTTCTTGAATAATCGCGCCAATCACATCATTTGGAATTCCAGTTCCTAAATTAATTACGCAATTTTCAGTTAAATAGCGACACGCAATGCGACCAATTAATTTTCGAATATCTAAGGGTAATGGTGCCACTTGCTGAGCGGGGGTACGGATATCTCCGCAAAGTGTTGGGTCAAAGAACCAGCTTGATGATTGACGATGATCTTCTTCGGGGTTATCACAGATAACAATATGATCAATAAAACTTGCCGGTACCGTCACACGCTTAGGATGCAATGTCCCGTCTTCAACACAATATTTAACCTGAGCAATCACCTTTGCGCCAAATCGTTTAGCTGCCAGTACTGCATGCAAAACCTCCAACGACATAGCTTCCTCATCTGTCGTCAAATTGCCTTTTGAGTCTGCATGAGTTCCTCGAATAATAACAACATCTAGCGGAATCTCGGGATACCATAACCATGGCTCACCTTTAAAATTGACTTTCTCGACCAAAGGAGGCAATGCCAGTGTCTTAGCATTCATTCTGCCACCTTCAAGATCAGGATCGATAAACGTGCCTAATCCCACCTTAGATAATCGTCCCGGTAGACCCGCAGCCATTGCGCCATACAAATGCACCATTTGCCCTTGAGGCAAACAATAAGCTTCAACTTGATTGTCATTAATCATTTGCATCCACCGAGGGGCTAACCCCCAATGCGAACCAATAATGCGTTTTACCATGCCTTGATGAGCAAAATGTTGATTGCCCCGAATACGATTACATTGCCCTGCAGCATGAACTAAAGTTAATTGTTTAGGCGAACCCTGAGATAAAAACCGCTGCTCAATTGCCGATAAAATAGATTCCGCTGCACTAGTTAATGTCATTCCAACCGTACAAACCGTATCACCGTCATTAATTAATTTAGCGGCATCATATTTAGATATAAATTTATTTTTCATTATAAAACCCCATCCAAAGGCTAATTATTTCATAGCCTTTTAATTGGTATAATTAAGTTAACATTAGTTATTTAAAGTGTAATATTAGTTATTTAAATCGTAATATCTTTTTTTCAAATCTTTTTTACTTATTTTACCATTCCATGTTCGAGGAAAGTCTCGAGTAAACATAATTCTGACCGGTACTTTATAGGTTGGCACTCTATCTTTTAGCCATTCAATAATTTCTTTACTTGTTAAACAAAACTGACTTTCCGGAATAATAAACGCAATCGGCTCTTCACCATAAATTGCACTTTCTATTGGAATAACGGCAACTTCATTAACACCGGGATAATTTGAAATTAAGTCTTCAATTTCTATTGAATATATTTTCTCACCACCACGGTTAATCATATCTTTAATACGGTCTTGTATATAAAGATAACCATCATCATCCACATAACCAATATCACCCGTAAAAAACCAACCCGCTTTAAATGCAGTTTCATTGGCGGGGCTATCAGGCCAATATCGGTTAATAACAACATCCCCTTTAACCCAGATATTGCCAGTGCTATTTGCCGGTTTATCTTCACCGATATCATTGCGGATAGCTATTTTTAGTCCCGGTACTGGTAAACCTGAACTGGCTTTTTTATTTCCTGAACGGATATCATCTAAATATACTGTCGCAGGTGATGATGTTTCAGTTAATCCATAAATAGAATGAATTGATGTTTCTGAAAATATATATGAAAGCTCTTTTATTGTGCCTTCATTTAAATGTCCAGCACCACAAGCAATCATACGTAAAGAATGAAATCGTTCTAAATTAATACTTTTATTTTCTTTTATTTTTTTAATTAACAATATAAATACGGTTGGTGAACCATGTAAAAAAGTAATTTTTTCTTTTGCAATAGTAGAAAAAATATCTTTAGCATTAAATTTTCGATGTAAATAAACCGTTCCACCTATATGAATAAAAAGTGCTAATATGGCTGATAACCCCGTTATATGATAAATAGGAACTGAAAGTATCGTTTTGTCTATTGCAGATAATTTTAATGTTTCTTGATAAGCATATATCGCTGAAAGTATATTTTTATGCGTTATCACTGCACCTTTCGGTGTACCTGTTGTGCCCGAGGTAAAAATAATAACTGCTGGGTCATCTTCATTAACATGATTTGTAAATTCAATTTCATCCGACAATATTAATGATTGCCATTGAGAAAGACTTATTCCCCGAGTATTAAACTGAGATAACCAAGGCTGGCAGCTGTCATCCCAAAAAATTGCATCAGCATTTATGCAAGATAAATGACCTTTCCCTTCAAACTCTTTCATTTTAGTACTGAGTGGAATCACTTGAATACCGAGCCCAACCGCAGCATAAAACAACTGACAAAATTCAATGGTATTCCCCCAACCCAATACGATGCGGTCTCCCTTTTGTAATCGCAATGTTGAACTCAACCAGCGCATTGTTTGATTTACTTTTTTCAATAATTGGTCATAACGCCAACTTTGATCTTCAAAAACAATCGCAATCGCATCTGGCTGCAATTTTGCTCTATTTAATAAGCTTTGATAAATATTTGAATTTGGCTGTAGCACAGGCACTCTCCAACACTGCTGATACCACTCATATGCTTTCAATGTATAAAATGAAGTCGATGAAATAAGTGCCAACGTTCACAAATCATTCACATTGTTTGTTTATTTGAATTAGCTATATGCACAACTCTATTGTTAAAATTTCTTCGATAAAAACGCTTTTTTTTATTTATATTCATTATGACCTAAATTATTTACCTTTAGTTACTCCCTAATAGCCACATTTGACTTTGTTCTGCACTATAGTACTTGTGCGCATTAACAACCCACCACTTAAATATAAGGGGAATGAAAATCAGTGGCTAATTTATCTCCTCTTGCTAAAGTACCAAGAGCGGTATTATTTACCGAATAAGGCGTTTCATCTCACATTTGCAAATTTAAGGGAATCCTCATGGCAGACTCAACATATGTTCCACCCAAAGTGTGGAAGTGGGATCAAAGCAGTGGTGGTAAATTTGCCAATATTAACCGCCCAATTTCTGGCGCTACCCATGAAAAAGCGTTACCCATTGGTAAGCATCCACTCCAACTTTATTCTCTCGGCACACCGAACGGGCAAAAAGTCACTATCATGCTTGAAGAGCTGCTAGCCCTTGGTATTAAAGAAGCAGAGTACGATGCATGGCTAATTAATATTGGTGAAGGAGACCAGTTTGGTTCTGGATTTGTCGATATTAATCCTAATTCAAAAATACCTGCGCTCGTGGATAGAAGTGGAACGAAACCCATCAGCATATTTGAATCTGGCGCGATCCTCACCTACTTAGCTGAGAAATTTTCGGTTCTTTTACCCACCGCACAACCAGAACGAGCCGAAACATTATCATGGCTATTTTGGCAAATGGGTTCAGCTCCATTTGTTGGCGGCGGTTTTGGTCATTTTTATGCTTATGCTCCAGAAAAATACGAATATCCCATCAACCGCTTTGCCATGGAAGCCAAGCGCCAGCTAGATGTCCTAGATCGCCGTTTAGCCACACACAAATATATCGCAGGTGAAAATTATACTATTGCCGATATTGCAATTTGGCCATGGTACGGGGCATTAGTAAAAGGTTGGCTATATAATGCTGCTGAATTTTTATCTGTCCATGAATACAAAAATGTTATTCGCTGGGCTGATGAAGTTTATGCTCGTCCTGCGGTACAACGGGGTCGTAAAGTGAATAACTCTGAGTATATTAGAGAACGTCATGATGCTAGTGATATTGTTTAATTGATTATTTCAATAAAATATCTTGTATAGGCTGGGGTTTAGCCTCAGCCTATCAGCTATATTCAAACTATATTATTCGATAATGATGTTTATCTAAACCGTACTTTTTCATGCGTAAATACAATTTCTTACGCGGCATTTGCAAGTACTCTGATACATCATTAATACGTCCTTGATGAATATTCAACGCTTCCGTAATAATTTGCCGCTCATAATTTTCAATCTGCTGATCCAATGCTGTCGGTACAACAGAAGCTAATAACGGATTTGCAGTTTCTCCCATCGGCATGATCCCGACTGCATAAAGTTCCGCAGCATTCGCCAACTCCCCTACATTTCCTGGCCAATGGCGACGCGTTAGTTTTTTAATAAAAGACTCATCCAATATTGAAAAAGAATGATTTAAACGCGTACAGGCTAACTCCAGATAATAATGAAAAAGAGGGGAAATATCGGCTTTGCGTTGTGATAGCGGTAAACAAACAACTTGGGTCATTGAAAATAGATAATAAAGCTCTGCGACCAATTTTTGCTGTTTAGTCAACATAATCAGAGGGGTTTCTGAAATACCCACTAAACGAAATGAACGATGTTCCTGTTGAATATGCTGCACTAAATATCGTTGCTGGCTTAATGGCATAAACTCAATATTTTTAAGCACTAATGTACCATCAGCGACTTCACTCAACCATGTATCAAGAGGAACATCTTGCTCATTGATTAATGTTTTTATCACTAATGGTGACTGCTTATTATTACTAATTTGGTGCAAATAACGGGATAAATACGTTCTTCCACTGCCAAACTCACCTTGAAAAAATACCGCAGCATGCGTTTCAGCAAGACTCTGTAATTGCTGGCTCACTTGTTGCGTCCATTCACTTTGCCCGACAAAATTCAACGTAAGCTGCTTTTTCCCCCAATGCCGTTGCTTCACACGTTGCTTACGCGCGGTTAAGGCTTTTTCAACTTGCAATAGAAGATACTCAGGATTAATTGGCTTTTGTAAGAAATCCCATGCGCCCAATTTAACGGCCTCAACAGCCATCGGGACATCACCATGCCCAGTAATCAGCACAACGGGTAAATATTTATCTTTTTCAAGAAATAATGCCATCAAATCAATACCCGAACAGTCGGGCATACACACATCGCTTAAGACAATACCACACCAATCACGATGAACTAATTCTTTAGCAATCAATGGATTATCACAACTATAAACCCGATACCCTGCTTGCGCTAATAATAAGCAGTAAGCTTCAAGTACATCTTTATCGTCATCAATTAACAATATATCGTAGTTGTCATCAAGCATGTTTACTGACCTTCTTAAAGCTTAAAATTGCACATCCGTTTTGAGTGAGCGTCGATGCTATACGCAACTGCCCCCCTAACTGCTGCATAATCGAATGACTAATCGATAAACCAACACCAAGCCCGATTTCTTTACTTGTGGTAAATGGCTTCATCAACGAATCTGCAAGTTCTAGCGGCCAACCACTTCCATTATCAACAATATATAACGTGAGCTCGTCATCTGTTTCAGTGTAATCGACGGAAATCACCGCTTTGGTTGGACTGGCATCTAAGGCATTCGCTAATAAATTCACGAGGACTTGTTGAATTCCGATTTCATCACCAAATACCCGCGGCAGAGCATCAGGGTACAATAAGCTAACGTCACGCGTTTTGTGTTGTAATAGCAAAACATCCCAAGCACTTTGAATACTTTGATTTAAGCAAATAGGTTGAAGCTGTTCATCGCTATCACGTTTGCGCGCAAATTGGCGTAGTGCACGAATGATCCCATCCATACGAGTCACCAGTTTTTCAGATTTATTCAATGCCTGTTGTGCTATGTCAATTTCTTCAGATATCAACGCTTTTTTAGCCATATAGAGGTGCATTGACAGTGCATTCAGTGGTTGGTTTATTTCATGAGCAAGTGTTGTCATTGTCTGACCCACTACCGCTAATTTAGCGGTTTGAATTAACTCATTTTGTGTCGTTCTTAAATTTTCTTCAATCGCTTTACGGTCTTTAATCTCTTGTTCAAGCTGATTTTTTTGCTGATTAATTTGCTCAATTGTCCGTTGTAACAACATCGCGATACGACCTAATTCGTCTCGCCCACCCACAGGAATTGGCGTCGTCAAATCACCAAAACTAATTTTTGCAACTGCTTGATTTAAAGTATTAAAACGTTTTACTAACCGAGATTGAATAAAAAAGTAATTAAATAGCACCGCTAGAAGTAAGGCAAGAACGGCGGTAATAATAATAATGGTACCACTCAGCGACATAATATCCGTTAAATGATGATTTAGCGTTTGTAGCTGTGAATGGCTATTTCCTAATTGCAATTCCAGTTGTGAACGGAATCGAGCTAAAATTCGCTCTTTTTCAGTCGTCATCGCAGCAAGCTTGGTTTTTGCTTGTTGATAATTTTGCAGCACACTTAGCATTTTACTATCAGATAAACCAATATCTAACAGCTCATCAATCGTTTGGCGTAATGTAACTGCACTTGGGTAAAGGTCAAATACTGCTTCATTTGCGTCGAAATTAGCCTTTAAGTAGCGTAAATAGCGAACATAGCTCTCATTTTCATCCATATCAGCCAGTTCTGATCCATTTTGTAAATTTTTCAAACGCCCTGAAAGTACGCTACTAATTTGTTCCTCCAATCTCGACAACATATAAATCAGCTGTAACTCCCCTTGAACATTACGCAACCTACCCTGTAGGGCGACCGTTTGATTTGGTTCTTGCTCAATTTTATCCAGTAAAGAGCCTTGCTGAAGACTAATATCTTGGGATAACGAACTTAATTCCGTATTAAAATCATCATGCAACCAGTTAATTCGCGATGAAAGGGTATTCACCTGTTCATTAGCTAGAAATAATGTATACAAGGCCTTATCTAACCGATGCAATAAATCTTGGCTCTGCGAAACAATATCCGCAATTTGTTGATGATCGCGCCCAGTTAGATTTTGATTAATCGCAGTAACTTGCGTTAAATGAGTGGTTATCTGATTGCGTAATTGCAGCCTAGTCGCCGTATTAGGTGCTTTTAAAAACTCGTTTAATTCATCGACTAAGGTATTTAATTGTCCTTCAATTAAGAAAGAGGATTGGATACGCGGAAAATAGTCACCAAGGGCATAACGAATTTGCTGGTTTTGCGCTTTCCATGCATACAGGCTGACACAACTCACAATTAGCGTCATTAAAGTCCCTGCAACAAATGCGGCTCGCAAAATTGAGCTAATACTAAACAAACCAATGTAATTAATAATCCGTTGTTTCATTTGATCATTTCCAAGTAAGCGATCGCTTTACGCTGCTGTTCTTGGAAGAAACTTTGCCAACGCATATATTCTTCTTCAGCTTTACGACTGTCTTCAAACCGTGAGTAATATGCAGGATCGATACTTTCTTGAGCACTAACAGGCATAGCGGTTAATAATTGGCGCACTTCCGGTAGCGTTTTTTTTAATTTAGCCTCTGCCATATACACGGCTCGCCATGCATCTTTCGATTCAGTTAAACGAAAAGTAATCGCCATATCAAAAAGTTGTTGTATTAATTTCTGACGCTTCAAGACGAGATGCTCATCTAGCGGTATGGGAGAATTTAATAACTGGCTCTGTTGTGCTTCTCGAGGATGCCCTTTGGGAAGCGGAGTCACCGGATACTTTCCGGTGTTGGTATCCGCTAATACCCGCTGCCCTTGTTCACTGAGTAAAAATGAAATAAATTGCCGTGCTTTTTCTTTATTTAAACTATAACGCGTAATAGCAATAAATGTTGGTGATGTTCCCGAATCTGGCAAATAATGAAACTCTAAATCAGCATTACCTAAAAGCAAATTGGCATAATTATCAATAATAGGTGCAGCGCCCCCTAAACCTGTTTTAATTTTATCTGCAACACCAAAGCTTCGTGATGAAACTGTCGCTAAATTACCTGAAATACTGAGTAAAATTCGCCAACCTTCATCCCATCCGCGCTGCTGTAGCAGCGATTCAATCATAAGATGATACGTATCTGAACGGGATGGGCTGCTCATCAGTAACATGCCTTGATAGCGACTATCAGCAAGTTCATCCCACGTTTTAGGAATAGGTAACTGATTCTCTCGCATCCAATTTCGATTCACTAAAATACCGTAACCAGAAAAAGCGACTGCCGCGACGGTTTCTTTCAATGATGAGGGCACAATACGTTGAGAAAATTCAGGTATCCCCTGCAACGCAGCTAAGCGCTCATGCTGTTGTAAATGCTGCATTAACATAGGAGAAGAGGTGAGAACTAAATCGACATTCTCGAGTGCTTGGGTATCTAATAAACGTTCTAAAGATGCGCTTGTACGATTTATGGTACGAATAGGAACCGCTTCAGGCTGCACCTTCCAACTGTTCATAATATAAGTTGTAGCCTCGGGGGAAAATGTCGTTGCCACTACTAATTCATCATTTTTCGCTATAGTTGCATAGCCCAGTTGGCTAAAACTAACGCCAATAATAACCAGCATGATGGACGTAATAACAGTCTGGAGCCGCTTTATTTTTATCATCGATTTCTCTCTCCTGCTGACAGATGTGATTCACATCAAAAAAGTGACAATCTTTTTATTTTGTCCAAAAGTCTATTTGGGGCAAATCTTACCCTTTTCAGGATAGAGACAAATTTAAGTTAAATAACCAGCCCATAAACAATGGATTATTTATTTTTATTCTTAAGGTCATTAGTGATAAATACCTCCGCTGCGCGACTAAAAGTCTGCCAAACTTTCAACAAAACAAAATCAGCCCACTAATCACCAAACCTTTAATCTCACTCTTCAATCATTAAAGCAACCATTAAATCGTCATAAATAAAAAATCATTTATAGCCTTGATTGTTATGAGTCAATTTGACCGTTACCTTTCCAAAATTGAGTCAAAAGTGACACAAAAACAGGATGTTGAGATATTTTTTAAAGCAGAACATGATGGCCTCGTCAGAAAAAAAACGACAAAAAACTCAACGATTTTATTTTTATATCTATTTCACAGGTGAATCTATGCTGTCATTTTTAAAACCAGCTGTGGCAAAAAAACCAGTTCCAGCAGGACAAGTTCCAGCAACTTACAAACGTTACCGCGTTCAAGCACTTCTCAGCGTATTTCTCGGCTACCTAGCCTATTATATTGTGCGTAATAACTTCACACTTTCGACTCCTTACTTAAAAGAAAATTTAGATTTAAGTACAACACAAATTGGCTTATTAACCAGTTGCATGCTTATTGCATATGGCATCAGTAAAGGGATCATGAGTACCCTTGCAGATAAAGCCAGCCCGAAAGCTTTCATGGCCTTCGGTTTGATCCTCTGTGCCGTCGTAAACTTCGGTATGGGTTTCAGTAACGCTTTCTGGTTATTTGCCGGATTTGTAGTACTTAATGGTTTATTCCAAGGAATGGGAGTTGGCCCTTCATTTATTACTATCGCCAACTGGTTCCCGCGCAGAGAACGCGGCCGTATCGGTGCATTTTGGAATATTTCACATAATGTTGGCGGTGGTATTGTAGCCCCTATCGTTGGCGCTGCTTTTGCCGTACTTGGGACAGCTCATTGGCAAAGTGCCAGCTATATGGTTCCTGCTGTTATTGCAATTTTATTCGCCATCATTGTCTTAGTGCTCGGTAAAGGCTCCCCTGTTCAAGAAGGTTTACCCGCTCTTGACCAAATGATGCCTGAAGAAAAAGTGGTGTTAACCACCGCTCAGCAAGAGCAATCACCCGAGAACATGACCGCATTTCAGATTTTTTGTACTTATGTATTAAAAAATAAAAATGCTTGGTATATCTCATTCGTTGACGTTTTCGTCTATATGGTTCGTTTTGGCGTGATTAGCTGGTTACCCATTTATTTGCTAACCGAAAAGAACTTCTCTAAAGATCAAATGAGTGTGGCATTTTTATTCTTCGAATGGGCAGCTATTCCTTCGACTTTACTTGCAGGTTGGTTAACAGATAAGTTGTTCAAAGGTCGTAGAATGCCATTAGCTATTATGTGTATGGTCTTGATCTTCTTCTGCTTAATTGGTTACTGGCAGAGCCAGTCTCTTGCGATGGTTACTTTCTTCGCTGCCGTTGTCGGTTGTCTAATATACGTGCCACAATTCCTAGCATCCGTACAAACTATGGAGATCGTTCCGAGCTTTGCTGTCGGTTCAGCCGTTGGCCTACGTGGTTTCTTGAGTTACATCCTCGGAGCAACACTCGGAACAAGTTTATTCGGATTCATTGTCGACCGTATGGGGTGGCATGCAGGTTTCTATCTGTTACTAGGTGGTATTGTTTGTTGCATTGTCTTCTGCATTTTATCTCACTTCGGGGCATTAGAACTCGAACGTAATCGCCAAGAAAAAATGCCAAGTGAAGCTCAACTTGCCAATGCGTAATAGCAATATAAATTAAATCGATAGTTTATAAATAGCAAAAAACCCGCCTTCTATTCATTGCGGGTTTTTATTTTATTTAACAAATAAATTATTCTCGATGATATCGCTGTTGAACCCATTGGGCACATAGCATTAATGTCAGACTTATCAAAACAGCCAGACAAGCCATCGCCATTCCACTGCCAATGGACCCTTGCTCAAATTGTCGCCAAACAAAAATAGACACGGTTTGCATTCCAGCAGGCGCTAATAATAACGAAGACACTAATTCACGGGATGCTACCGCGAAAACAAGCATCATCGCTGCAATTAAACTCGGAAAAACCAATGGAAATAAAATTAATCGTAATGTGGTTATCGCTCCAGCGCCATGAACCCTAGCTGCATCAGCTAAACTACCGCCAATTTGGGTCAACGCAGCACTGCAATAACGAACAGGATAAGGCAATAATAAACAACTATAGGCGAGCACTAAAATACCCCATGTGTGATAAGGCGTCACTGGCCAAAAAGGCTGATTCCATGCCAATATCAAACCCACGGCAATAACAATACCGGGGATAGCAATAGGTAATAAAGAGAGCGCATCAATAATAACAGCGCCACGTATTCGCTGTGAAACTACTAACCATGCAGATAAAAAGCCGAGTAACCCCGTTAAGATTGCCGTTGCTGTTGCCAATGAAATACTAGTAAATAATGCGTCTAACGCTTCCGCTTGAGTATCTATTAGCCCCGAAAAATGCCGCCAGGTTAAGTTATCAAATGAAAGTCCACCCGACACCGTAGAAGAAAAAGCAGTACCAAACATGGCTAATAACGGCATTCCCACTGCAAAAAAAGTGACAAAAGCAAACAACCCCATTACAGGCCAACGCCAAACACCAAGGGAACGAGTCACCAATACCGCCGCCTTACCTGTTGTTGTCGCGACATTGCGCCCTGAAACCAACGTGCGTTGTAGCGTATAAGCAAAAATGGCCACGCTTGCCAATAATAGTGACAAAGAAGCTGCGCCCGGTAAATCAATAGGCCAATCAGCTAACCGCTGTTCGATATCTGTCGTTAGTACCCGTATGCCATTAGGCGAACCAATTGCCGCAGGTATACCATATTCTTCAATAGCTAACGTGAAAATCAATAATAATCCAGCCGCCATTGATGGTAATGATAATGGTATGGTGACTTTAAAGAAGGCTTGCCAAGCCGAAGCGCCATGTACACGTGCTACATCAGCTAGGCGATTACCATTAGCTGCCATGCTGCGAGATACCGCAAAATAAAGCACAGGAAATAAATTTAGCGCCATAATACACATCATGCCGCCCAATGAAAAAATGGCACTCCCGGGGCTGACACCAAATAATTGTTGTGAATAACCATTCGGTTGCAAGGTTAGCATCCATGAAAGCCCTGCAATATAAGGCGGGATCAAAAATGGAATTAAAAATAATAGATCCCAGCCCCGTGCGAATGGAAGATTAAATAAACCTCTTAATGCCCCTAATGGAATAGCAATAACCCCACTAATCACCGCAACACCAACGCCTAAAAATAAGGTGTTCTGCAATAACAACGGCAGTTCCGATTCATTAAACAAATCAATAATAGGTTCAAACGGTCGACTAAATACCCCCTGACTTAATAGGGGGAAAAACGCTTGAAGAACAATAAAGCACAGCGGGATCACCACTAAAATAATTAATGCGGTGACCACAACCAAAGGCAAAAAACGAATTTTTCTCATCAATACATATCTTAATAAAAAAGAAACTTAACGAAACAGTGTGCTAAAGCGGGATAAAATATCGCTACGTTCAGCGCTATTTGCAGTAGGTTCCGGTAATAATGTCAGCGCTGAAAAATCAGGTCGTTTACCTGCTATATCGGTTCTCGCTGGCATTAACCATGCATTCGCAACAATAGTTTGCCCTTCTGGTGATAATACGTAATCAATAAAGGCTTTGGCGTCATCCGGTTGCTTACTGCTTTTTAAAATCATCATTGGACGCGGGGCAATCGCCGTTCCACTAGTTGGAAAAATCACTTCGATAGACTCGCCGTTAGCAATACTGCCATAAGCCACATAATCCACCGCACCGAATACGGCCGCTTTTGCGCCTTGTAGTACGGGTGTCAATGCTTGGGCATTCGGTCCAGAAATCACCATGCCATTGGCTTTTAATTCAGAAAAAAGTGCCCATGCGGCATCTTGTTTGGCATTTTGTAGCCCTAAGACTAAATCCAGTGAGGCACCGGAAAGCGCAGGATCGGGCATCGTCACTTTATCTTTAAACGCTGGCTGGGCAAGGTCGCTCCAATCAGTCGGCTTTGGTGTGCCACTTTTGCTATTCCACACAATACCTAATGCTGAGATACCTTGCGCGACATAATAGGGCGTTTTAAAACGCTCAGGCACCTGAGCTGCATTAGCACTTTCATAAGGCAGTAACCAGCCTTTTTGTTGTAGATCGACAGCAGTATCCCAAGAGGCTGAAATCAGCACATCAGCCCGTGGATTAGCTTGTTCCGCTTCTAAACGTGCCATCACCTTACCGGTAGTAGCTTGAAAAATATCGACTTTGGTACCTGTTTGTTTTTCGAAACCTGCGGCAAGTTGTTTCGCCATCGCCCCAGGACCTGCGGTATAAACTGTAATTGCTTGAGAAGATACCGAAAACATCGCACAGGAAAGCCCAATACTCATCGCTACACCTTTTAGTGAAAAACCAGCCAACGAACTATTTTTGAATATTGAAAATACGTTTTTTTGAGTTAACTTTTGCATCACAGAACCTCTTTTCATAATGTTGTCAGGCTTTCAATTGTTCCATTTTGCATATGCGCAATTTGGTGAGCCAGTGTGGTTGCTTCTTTTGGATCATGGGTGACATAAATCGCGGTAATTTCTAATGTTCTCAATAGCTGAGCCATTTCTTCACACAGTGATTGGCGTAATGCGATATCGAGATTGGAAAGCGGTTCGTCAAACAACAAAATTTCAGGCTCTGCAATAATGGCACGGGCTAAAGCAACCCGTTGTTGCTGACCACCAGACAGATCTGCGGGTTTTCGTTTTGCAAAATCAATTAACCCTACCCGCTCTAACGCGACATCTACACGTTCCTGTACCGCATGACGCGCAACACCTCGCATCCGCAAAGGAAAGGCAACATTTTGGAAAACGGTCATATGAGGCCACAGTGCATAATCTTGGAATACCATACCCAGATTACGTTGTTCAGGGGGGGTCAGATGGTAAGCATTGGCGACAAGCCTATCTGCGAAATAAATTGCACCATCAGTCGGTTGTAATAAACCCGCTAGCAATTTGAGTAATGTACTTTTACCGCAACCCGATGGTCCCAATAACGCTAAAACGGTACCTTTAGTCACCGTTAAATCGATACCTTTGAGCACATATTGATTGGCGAAAGCTTGAGATAGATTTTGAATTGAAATCATAGAGGTATTGCCCGTTAACGTTGCATTAGGCAAAACATCACGACTCTCATTCGATGAAAAGAGAGTAGATCGCATAATAAATTGTATCCTCTTTGGGATTTAATCGTTATAGACGATGCTACGAAAGAAATACGTCAACTTGATGACAGTTTTATGATTGAAAGATGACAGGCTAGTGTAAGTTGACTCGCGAGTGAGTCGATGACGCCATATAAATTCCCCCCTCGGCTCTACTACACTAAGTGACGCTTAATACACTGATAATAAAATGAAAATAAAACTCACCTCTCGCATTTACTGAGATTATTCCCTACGAATAATGTTAGATTTTTTTGTTCTAACTCATTTAAATCATTTATTTGACATTCCTCACATTTCATATTAATTTGGAAGTATAGACGTCTAAACATCCATTTTGTTTTAATGATGTTTCTAGTTCATCAAAGGTATAAGAAGATTGTGATAACACTAAAAAATGTCAGCAAAATATATAGCCAGAGCAAAAAGCAAACTATTGCTGTTGATAATATTAATCTCAATATTGCAGCAGGTGATATTTTTGGCATTATTGGCTATAGCGGCGCAGGAAAAAGTAGCCTAATACGCTTATTAAATCGCTTAGAAGAAACAACTGATGGTGAAATTATTGTTGGTCAGCATAATATTACACTCAGCGATGAAACATCGATTCTAAAAATTCGTCACTCTATTGGCATGATATTTCAGCACTTTAATTTATTATGGTCACGAACCGTCAGAGAAAATATTGAATTCCCATTACAAATTTCAGGGTTCAATAAAAAGAAACGCAAAGCACGGGTCGAAGAGTTGATGGACTTAGTGGGTTTAACGGAAAAAGCCGATGAATATCCATCCAGACTCAGCGGCGGCCAAAAACAACGCGTCGGTATTGCGAGAGCATTGGCAAATAATCCAAGTGTATTACTGTGCGATGAAGCAACATCCGCATTAGATCCAAAAACAACACAAAACATTCTTGCGTTATTGGCACGTATTAATCGTGAACTCAATATAACGATTGTTCTGATTACACATGAAATGCAAGTCGTTCGAAGCATTTGCAATAAAGTTGCCGTAATAGATAAAGGCAAAATTGTGGAGGAAGGATTAGTCACTTCTGTATTTCATAATCCACAACATACGATTACACGCCAATTTCTTTCACAAAGTGAAATAGCGACAGATACTCAGGATGATTTGCAAATTAATTTAAAGCAAGGCGCTATTATCAGAATCGTATTAGATGACGATAAAAACAGTGATTATTTGCTTTATGACTTAATTTCAAAATTTAATGAACCTATTAAATTAATTAAAGGTGTCTTTAACAAAGGCAGTGGATTTTTATACTTACAATTCAAACTGGATACAGAAATATTATTTGATGCCGTTAAGTATCTTCAAGATGAAAAAAATGTAGTGGTTGAGGTAATTTAAAATGGACGAAATACAGCATTGGATTAGCACCTATTTACCTAATTTAAAAATCAATGTACTTGGCGTAGAAACAGTCAATACATTATATATGACCATAATGTCAGGAGCGCTATCATGTATTTTGGGTATTCTTATTGGTATTTTTCTATTTTTAACAGCCAAAGACGGTGAAAAAGAAAATATTCCCGTTTATCGCATTTTATCATTTGTGGTAAATATCTTTCGGGCCGTTCCCTTTATTATTTTAATTATTTTATTATTTCCATTTACTAAGTGGTTAATTGGCACCATTCTCGGTGTCAATGCTGCTTTACCCGCATTGGTGATCTCAGCAAGCGCATTCTATGCCAGGTTAGTTGAAATCGCATTACGAGAAGTTGATAAAGGCGTGATAGAAGCCAGCCAATCGATGGGCTCAAAACTACACACTTTAATCTTTAATGTCCTGATACCTGAATCATCACCCGCATTAATATCCGGCTTAACTGTAACCTTAATTTCATTAGTCGGGGGGACTGCGATTGCAGGGGCAATAGGTGCAGGTGGTTTAGGCAACTTAGCTTATTTAGAAGGCTTTCAGCGTAGTCATATGGATGTGGTTTGGGCGGCAACTTTAGTTATCCTAGCTATTGTCCTTTGTATTCAAGTGATAGGAGACACCTTAGTCCGGTGCATTGATAAACGTTAATCAGATTAAGTGGTAAGTAAAATCAATAATTAATTTTTAATTCGAATAAAATGGCAATATAGGAAATAATAAAATGAAAAATTTAGCGATATTTAAGCGCCTAGGGGCACTGCTTTTTATCAGTTTAGCGCTAACAGCATGCCAGCCCGATCAAAAAGAAAAAAGTAATAAACTTATTATTGGCGCATCTTCAACGCCTCATGCTGAAATATTAGAATTCATTAAACCTCAATTAGAAAAAGAGGGAATAATATTAGACGTGCGTGTTTTTAATGATTACATCATTCCAAACCAAGCCTTAGCTGAAAAAGAATTAGATGCTAATTTTTTTCAACATGTTCCTTATTTAAATAAAACTTTGGCAGACCATCCAGACTGGAAATTAGTTTCTGCGGGCGCAGTACATATGCATCCCTATCGTTTCTTCTCACAAAAATATAAAAGCCTACAAGATTTACCTAAGGGTGCAAAAGTCATGAGCAGTAATAATATTGCTCAGCATGGCCATATATTAAAGCTGTATCAAGATGAAGGTTTAATAAAAATTCGTAGTGGTATAGATCCTGATGATGCGACTATTGACGATATTGTCGAAAACCCGCGTAATTTGCAGTTCTTATTTACCTACGATGCCCCATTGATGCCTCAGATTTATAAAAATGGCGAAGCTGACGTTGCCTCTATTGATGGACACTTTGCTCTCAATGCAGGTCTTGATCTAAGCAAAGATGTTATTTACACCGAGCCAGCAGCAAACAGCAAATTTGCTAACGTTGTGGTGGTTCGTGAAGACAATAAAGATGATCCTCGTATTGCTAAATTAATGGCTGCATTAAAAACAGCAGAAACCAAAAAGTATATTTTAGATAATTTTAAAGGCGAAGCGGTTCCCGTACCTTAATTAAAGAAATACAAACAAGGGAGGCGATCGCAGCCTTCCTTGTTTTTAATCTAAAAATAAATCGTTAAGCCTGCTGCCTTGTTGCCGCCAATACGATTTCACGAATACAAACATTCTGTGGTTGCAAATAAGCAAAACGAATAGTATTAGCAATATCTTCAGCCGAAAGTACAGTACCGCCCATATCCTGTTTCCACGCTTGATATCCTGTTTTTATATTTTCATCCGTTGTGTGACTCAACAATTCGGTTTCCACGGCGCCTGGTGCAATAGTGATAACACGAACACCATGTGGTGACAGCTCTTCACGTAAATTCTCAGAAATACCATGCACCGCAAATTTGGTGCCGACATACACCACATGGTTCGGGAATGTCTTACGACCCGCCACAGAACTAATATTAATAATAGTACCCTGCTTACGCGAGATCATACCCTCAGTCACCGCATGAACACCATTTAAAACACCTTTGATATTCACGTTCAACATTTGGTCCCATTCTTCTGGACTCTGGGTTTCAATATTGCCCAACAGCATAACACCCGCATTATTAATTAATGCATCAACGGAGCCAAAACGCTCTTCCGCTTCTTTAACCGCCGAAATAAAAGCAGTACGATCAGTCACATCGACCGATTTACACAGTGTATTTGGTAAATTTAACGCAATCATAGGTTCAGTGCGACGCGCTAACAATAATAATGAATAGCCTTCACTTGAAAGAAGTTTGGCTGTTGCGAGACCGATACCTGAGCTCGCCCCCGTGATAACAACTAGCGGTTTATTTGAATTTGGCATTTTGCTCTCCACATAATTAAAATTGATATCAAAATCGATGGGTGGACTATATTTCATCCCGACACTGCATTAAAATGGTTTATTTCTCTCACAGGCATAAAAAAAATCTATGGATAATCGTCAACTTCACGCTTTTATTGCTGTTTTTGAAGAAAGAAACATTACTGCCGCAGCCAAACGGCTTTTCCTCACGCAGCCTGCATTATCAACAACCATCAAAATGCTAGAAGACAGCCTTGGTACCCCGCTATTTATACGGCAACCTCGCGGTGTCGAAGTCACTGAAGATGCCCGGATACTCTATCCCCACGCACGTAGAATGGTGGCCGAAATGGAAGCATTAACGCAAAGTTTTAAGCGTGAAAGGAACCGGCAGCCATTGGAAATCGGTATCGAAAATGATATTGCAAATAGCCAGATAACCGATTTTCTACACCATATTCATGATCCTGAATTCAATCTATTAGTTAACCTTGAGTCTGGCTGTGAAGGCGATATTCGATTTGGCTGTGAAGAGCTTCGCTGTGAAGATGAATTATTTTTGCCCCTAAATACTGAGCCGTTTATTCTCGCCATGCCCAGTCATCATCCGCTTGCAGAAAAAGCCACTCTCACCCTTTCCGATTTACACGGCTTGTGTTGGATCATGTGCCCTAAACTTTCATCTCATCAACGTCTGCTACCCATTTATGGTGCTACAGCCAATTCTCCTGCGGCAAATGCTGGCACATTTTCTCTCGCTCTTTGCCTCGTCACACAAGGATTAGGCGTCGCTATCGTGCCTGAATCTCTTGCCAGCGAGCATCCACAAATTATCACTCGCTCACTCCCAGGACACACATTATCTAGACGAACTGGAGTTTGCTATGCCATTCAATCACTCACCCAGCCTGCTGTGAGCCAATTAATACAGCACTTAAGTCAATGAGTTTAGCTACGCAATAATGTAATTAAAGGCACTTAGCCTAGGATCATGATGACTAATCACAAATAAAACAATTATGCTGAGCGAATTTGTTATGCTTTCGTCACATTATTATTACGTAGTGTTAATAAACCTCACGCGATGTGAGTAAAATCACAATTAACCCCTCTTTTTTAGCTTATAAATCGCTCACCTTTATGTTGTTTTCATCAAAAGGAGAGCATCCTGATGATATTTTCTGTTCGAGACACTCTTTTCTCTTTATTAACTTTAGACGCTATTTCAGGTCATGAGTTGCCTATCGCAAATATTATGCAAAAACACTTTAAACACACAGCAAAAGAAGTCTGGCAAGACAGATTAGGCAATGTTGTTGCTCGTTATGGTAGCGATGAACCTGATGCATTGCGTTTAATGGTATTTGCTCATATGGACGAAGTGGGTTTCATGGTTCGAAAAATAGAAGCGTCAGGTTTTATTCGTTTCGAGCGTGTTGGCGGGCCTGCACAAGTAACAATGTCAGGTTCAGTAGTACGACTTGCTGGAGAGCACGGCTCAGTCCCCGGATGCATTGGCATTAAATCTTACCATTTTGCAAAAGGCGATGAACGCACACAGTCCCCTTCTGTTGATCAACTCTGGATTGATATTGGTGCAAAAGACAAAGCTGACGCGGAAAAAATGGGTATTAAAGTTGGTACACCAATCACGCTATATAATCCACCACAAGAACTCGGTAATGATATGGTTTGCAGTAAAGCCCTCGATGACCGACTTGGCTGTACGGCTTTATTAGGTTTGGCCGATGCCGTCAAAGATAAAAAACTCGATATCGCTTTATTTATTGTCGCCTCGGTCCAAGAAGAATTTAATATTCGAGGGATACTGCCTGTATTACGCCGTGTTAAGCCCGATCTTGCCATCGGGATCGATATAACACCATCTTGTGATACACCTGACTTAAAAGATTATTCAGATTTAGTGATCAACGCAGGCGTTGGGATCACCTGCCTAAACTACCATGGCAGAGGCACGCTTGCAGGGCTAGTCACCCCCGTCCGCTTAATTAACATGTTAGAAAAAACAGCAGCAAAAAATCATATTCCTGTGCAAAGAGAAGTCGCACCAGGCGTCATTACCGAAACAGGTTATATCCAAGTTGAACAAGATGGCATTCCTTGTGCCAGCTTATCTATCCCTTGTCGTTATACACATTCACCGGCTGAAGTTGCCAGCCTACGTGATCTCAGTGACTGCATCCGCTTACTGACTGCGTTAGCAACACTCCCCGCTAACCAGTTCCCGATTGAGTCTGACTCAGAAACTTATCAAGAGGTTATATCAAAATGAAAAAAATCCTCGTTGCTTGTGGAACCGGTATGTCGACATCCACAATTATTGCTCAAAAACTACAAAACTACTTAACAGATGAAGGAATTTTTGTTTCTACCTCGCAGTGCTGCCTAAATGAAATTCCATTAAATTGTCATGGTGTTGATCTGATCATCACCGCAATGAAAACGGATACCGACTATGGCATACCTGCACTAAATGGAGCGCCGTTACTAACAGGGATTAACGATGAGGTATTAAAACAAAAAATTAAAACGCTGTTATCACAATAAACCTAAAAGGTGGCGTTATGTTTGATTATATACTTTCTCTAGGCGGTACTGTATTTGTCCCAATCGTCATGATAGTGATTGGATTAATATTTCGCATCCCATTGCTACAAGCTATTAAAGCAGGCGTTACAGTGGGGATTGGTTTTGTCGGTATGGGGCTGGTGATTGTCATGGCAATCGATAGCCTAAGCCCCCCTATCAAAATCATGATTGAACGTTTCGGTTTAACATTACACGTCTTAGATGTTGGTGCAGGCCCCGCATCAGGGGTGGGATATGCAACAGCAATTGGCGCGATGATTATTCCAATCATCTTTCTACTGAATATCGGCTTATTGTTCACTCGTCTAACGAAAACAATGAACGTCGATATCTACAACTACTGGCATTACGCAATCACCGGTACAGTAGTACAACTTGCAACAGGAAGCTTGAGCTACGGTATCATCGCAGCAATGTGTCACGCGATGCTGTCCTTAAAAATGGCAGACTGGACAGCAAAACGTGTCCAAGCCATCGTCGGTTTAGAAGGTATTTCGATTCCGCAAGGGTATGGCTCTAGCTCTGTCCCACTCTTTGTTCTACTTGATTCAATCTATGAAAAAATTCCTTTCTTAAAAGGTAGGAACGTCGACGCGCAATCAATCCAAAAACGCTACGGCATGGTAGGCGACCCCGTCATTATTGGGGTGGTACTAGGCTTACTATTTGGACTTGCTGCCGGAGAAGACTTTAAAGGTTGTGCGACTCTCGTAATTACAGTGGCCGCGATTATGGTTCTCTTTCCTCGAATGATCCGCTTAATTGTTGAAGGATTAATCCCTATCTCAGAAGGCGCTCGTAAATTTTTTCAAAAGCACTTTCATGACCGTGAAGTTTATATTGGTTTAGACACCGCCGTCACACTTGGACACCCGACGACCATTGCGGTTGGCCTTATTCTTATTCCTATTATGTTGATATTAGCCAGCATTTTACCGCTGAATAATGTCCTCCCTCTTGCTGATTTACCTGTTGCTCCGTTCTTTATCTGTATGGCAACCGTAATACATCGTGGTGACTTATTACGTACCTTAATCAGTGGTGTGATAGTCATGAGTACCGTTTTACTGATCGCAAGCCAATTTGCCCCTTTCTTCACTGAAATGGCACGTAACGGGGGCTTCAATTTTGCTGAGAATGGCTCTCAGATTAGCGCATTATCCGTCGGAAACATGTTCGGTTGGTCTATCTATGAATTAATGTCATTTGGTCTTATTGGCGTCGTCGTGACAGTGGGAATTGTCGCCTGCGTCGTCATTTTCTTACGTAATCGTGAATTACCTGAATAAGGAGCATCAAAATGAGTTGGTTAAAGGAAGTTATTGGCACTGAAAAAGCCGTGATCGCGATGTGTCACTTACGCGCGCTCCCCGGTGACCCAGATTTTAATGCCCAACATAATATGCAATGGGTACTAGACAGAGCTTATGACGACCTAATGGCGTTACAAAATGGAGGAGTAGACGCCATTATGTTTTCGAATGAATTCAGCTTGCCGTATCTCACTAAAGTAAAACCCGAAACAACTGCGGCAATGGCACGAATTATCGGTCAGCTAATGGGGGAAATACGCGTACCTTTTGGTGTTAACGTACTTTGGGATCCCCTGGCTTCCTTTGATTTAGCCATGGCAACAGGCGCCAAATTTATTCGTGAGATTTTTACCGGCGCTTATGCAAGTGATTTTGGCGTATGGAATACCAACGTAGGAGAAACTATTCGTCATCAACATCGTATTGGTGCCAGTGGTGTAAAAACGCTGTTCAATATTGTCCCTGAAGCCGCCGTTTATCTTGGTGGTCGAGACATTTGCTCCATTGCAAAATCTACCGTTTTCAACAATAAACCTGATGCTTTATGTGTTTCAGGATTAACAGCAGGCGCAAAAACCGATAGTGCCATTCTAAAGCAAGTTAAAGATACGGTACCCAATACCGTCGTTTTCGCCAACACCGGGGTTTGTCTTGAAAATGTCGAAGAACAGCTCAGTATCGCTGACGGATGTGTTACCGCAACAACCTTCAAAAAAGACGGCATTTTTGCCAACTTTGTTGATCAATCAAGAGTGGAGAGATTTATGGAAAAAGTCCATGCAATCAGGCAATAAAAAGGAGATAAGTAAAAAACTTATCTCCTAGAACAATAATACTAGGGGCCGCAATCTTCGCCAAAAGGTAGGCGGCTCCTCGTGAATTAGCATATACCGAACCTTAAAGGAGTCAATAACCAATGATTGACGATGCCAAATGGATCCAAACCAACCAACTTGCTGATAATTGGCAAGAGGCGCTCACCATAGCCTGTGAATCTTTAATCACCTATGGCGCTGCTGAGCCACGATATTTACAAGGCATCATTGATAATACCAAAAGCTGGGGGCCCTATTATCTGATTGCTCCCGGTATTGCAATGCCACATGCAAGGCCAGAACAAGGTGCTATTTATAATCAAGTTACGCTGACCACCCTTCGTCATCCGGTGGTTTTTGGTCATGAAGATTGCGACCCTGTATGGTTATTAATCAGTGTTTGTGCCACACACAGTGATGATCATATTCGATTAATACAACATATTACTCAAATTATTGATAGCCCAATCTTGCTAGATGAAATTCGTCTCGCTAAAACGCCCAATGAGGTTTTCATGCTCTTAAATGCACATTGATTTATACATAAGGAAATAATTATGATCCTACATCCTTCTTTAACTTCAGCTGATCCCCTTTGGCTAGGAGCCACTGTTGATAAACTTGCCAATGAAAATATCGGCTCACTACACTTAGATATTGAAGATGGCAATTTTATCAGCAATATCACCTTTGGAATCAAAACAATAAAGGCTATCTCTCTCGCCACAAAACAAGCGACATCCGTTCATTTAATGGTATCTCAGCCACTAGTTTGGATAAGAGAACTCATTCCATTTCATCCCAAGTGGATTTTTTTTCACCCCGAAAGCGTTCAAAATCCATCAGAAATTATTACTGAAATAAAAAATATGGGCGCGAAAGTAGGATTATCTCTCAATCCAGCCACACCAATTGCACCTTATCAATATCTATATAAAACACTTGATGCAGTGATGATCATGACAAGTGAGCCTGATGGTCAAAACCAACAATTTATTCCAGCTATGGTGGATAAAATTCAACAAGTTGCACAGTTATTACCACAACTGGAATGCTGGGCTGATGGTGGAGTCAGTTTTGATAACATTTCATTATTAAAAGCCGCGGGTGCAAAACACTTAGTGGTAGGAAGAACGCTGTTTTCATCCGAGAACTTAACACTAACATTAGACCAATTAAGACATTAAATTCGAAAGGAAACAGTCTATGAGCCTGTATAAATCGGATCGGATCCAACAAATGCTGCATTACCTTTGGAAATGTCGCGAACTTTCTACTCAACAAGCTGTTGAGCTATTTGATTGCGCAGAAGCCACTGTTCGTCGAGATTTTCAATATATTGCGGAACATTACCCAGGAATGACGCGAACTCATGGTCGTCTTGATTTCGATGACAGTACGGCAGATAAAGAATCTCAATTCGATGTTAGGCGCTCATTAAACTGTAAAGCTAAACGAGAAATTGCCTTAATTGCCCGAGAGTTAATTCATGAAGGAGATTGTTTTTTCCTTGATTCAGGCTCAACCTGTCTCGAATTAGCCAAAAGCCTTAATGATATTAAGGTAAAAGTGATTTGCAATGATATAAAAATCGCCAATCAATTGGGCGCATTTGCCAATATAGAAAGCTATATTATTGGCGGATTAATCAGACCCGGTTATTTCACTGTGGGAGAAAGTTTAGCATTAGAAATGTTAAATGCATTTGCAGTTGACCGTGTATTTATGTCCTGCGATGCCCTATCAATCGAAATGGGCATTACCAATGCCACCATGTTTGAAGTCGGTGTAAAACGTCAGCTCATCGCACGCTCACGAGAAGTTATTCTGCTCGCCGATCACTCCAAGTTTGATACCTTTGAGCCCCATGCCGTCGCAACCTTATCCTGCATTAAAACGATTATTAGCAACAGTGCATTACCCAATGAAATTCAACAACGTTACCAACAAGCCGGATGCGAATTAAAGCGCGGTTATTAATGTCACCATCAGATAATAAAAATTAATAAGTGATTATTATTTAACTAAAAAATCTATTTTATATTTCAACTGGCTAGGGATTAATACAAAATACATGAGCAGTGTGCATTTTCACTTTATAATAAACACACTTAGCCTCTTTGATGACTCCCCATTTATCAGGAAGTTATCCAATTATACTATCAAAATGAATTCCATCTCAGCAGGAAAAATCTAATCCATTAAAACGAATAAATAACAACAAAATGAGTTTGACGGTTAAATTCTAGATAAACCTTATATATCAAATTTTAAGGTTTAGAAAATATGCTGATTTCTGAGATTTCGGTGCGAAGGCCGGACTCGCACATAAAGACTAACAACATGAAATTTAAGTAACATATTTTTAGTGATTTTTTTTGTACCCGTAAATGTACCCACATTAAAAACATTGCATTGATAGATATAAAAATTAGGGCAACACTTGGTCTATACTTTGTCAGCCTAATACATGCCAATAAGCCAAAACCATGAAAATAATAAATGAGATCAGAAAAGAAACATTAAAATTTCGAGAACTACTTAATAACTGTGATAAATAAAATACAAAACTTGTAATAGATTGCTTTCCGATTATGCGCTGTAAGCTTTCCTCGATGCTTTTAGCATACCAGATTATACCCTAAAATTATTTAATTACTTTCAATATTCAAACTAGTACTCATCAATAGTATAAAATAGGTGATACCAAGGAATATATTTGCTAAATAATAGTTTTAACACTAAGAACCTATCCCAGAAGGTATTGTCAGAACATCGTAACGGGTAATTTCTGAAGGTGAAAATGTGACAGGCGGCAAATAGCAGATCAGCGATGAACTCTGGGAAAAAATAGCACTGCTTATCCCTGAGCACAAAACCAATCATCCGCTCGGCACTCACCGTAAGTGAGTTGATAACCGTGCTGCCATGGATGTCATATTCTTTGTGCTCAGAACTGGTTGCCAGTGGAACACCCTAAACGCCACCGGGATATGTTCATCGAGCTCACAGCACACCGGCGCTTCCAGGAATGGCGTGATGCCGGTGTCTTTGAACGCTTTTGGCAGAACGGTCTGCTTACCTGTGAACATCTGGACGATATTGACTGGTCATGGTTGTCAATGGACGGTTGCATGACTAAATCATCGCTGTCGGGAACAAAAAACAGGCCTAAATCCTACGGACAGAGGGAAGCAAGGCGTAAAACGCAACCTGCTTACGGACGCCAACGGACTTCCCCTGTCACTGGTTATTGCAGCAGCAAACACGCACGACATCAAACTGGTTACAGATACACTCGATGCCCTTCAGAAGGGACCTCCGGGACAAAAACTGAGGCTCTGCCTGGACAAAGGTTACGATGCAGGCTGGCTGAAAACCTATCGACAGAACCGCTGCTACGAGCCGCATATCCAGTCCCGTAAAGAAGAGTCTGACGCCAGTAAAAACATGGATGGGCTTCAAAGCCCATCGCTGGGTCGTCGAAAGAACGCACAGTTGGATGAATAGTAGTCATTCCATTAACGCCCCTAGATTTTTTGAATAAAGAATAAGGATTGAATATACTTTTTATTATCTGCTAGAACGTTAATCTAAGTTGCAAAAAAAGCTTCATTAATTCTACATATTCCGAATATCGCTGCTCGATCTCATTTTTATCAGCTTCTGACAACTGATGTAGATAACCATTCCTAAGTTGTCTGGCACTCTTGCTCCCTCTCTTTCCTGTCCCCCCCCTATAAATTAAATCTAAAGACTCATATTTAAAATATAAATTAAAATGTTCCAAAGTATTTCTTAAAGTACCTATATTTAATGTACTTTTATTATTTAAATTTTTATCTTTTTGATAAAAAGATTGCAATTTTGCAGCAAAAACCTCACAACGAAGATAAAAGTCAATAAATTCACCAACCTTTCCTTGGCATGAAAAACCAGGGTCTGCTTTAACTACACTCTCTAATCCTAAATTTCTTCGAGCGGATAATGCTGAATTCTGTCGATGGCTTCTTTCTCTTTTAATCATAAATCCCCATAGTTAGCTAAAACCTTCGATAGCACATGTTACATGTACTACTTTTTCGAATGCTATCTTACTTCTTTAAGCATTTATGTGACTAAATTGACAATGATTAAAACATAAATAAATTTTATATCTAATCTTCTAGTCTTTGCGTTCTAACCTAAACCCGACACTTTGTAGTGCCATATTTATAAATAGGTTATATACTTAATCCAAATAAATCTCTATGTAGATAGAATCTTAGTTAATGTTTAATTATGTTTATAAGGGATCTCATGGCAGTAGCTCCTCAAGTTCTTCCGCATACCGCGATTTCAACCTGGAGCGGGTTTGTTTATCAGGGCAAACTGGCGCTATATCATTGTCTGAAGATGATGTCCGCAGACTATGAAACGAACCGGGATTTGAAATTGCAGTTAGAAAGTCAGGATGATTTCGCTATTTTTCGTCAACATCAATGCCTATCAATGCATCAAGTCAAAGCGTATAAGGATACGCTCTTTTCTGCCTACAGCCATGGCATTTCGACTCAACGGGATAATGCGAAGCAACGGAGAATAGCACTCGCTTATTTTCATGTTGCACGCCCGATAAGGAATATCCCAGAAAGGTTTGAAGCTGACTATGAACCTGTGAGATTTTATACTTACCCAATCCCTCCTGATACAAACGGACGTATCGAACAATCGTTTTGCCCACTAAATGAAGTGGATAATTTGATTAAGGATACACTTACCAACCTAATTTCTGACGTTGTATCACTACCTAATTGGAAAGCTAATCTTGTTGATAAAATTCAAAATACACTTGAAAGCATAGTTAATTCAAAAGTCATAATAACTCATAGTCTAATACATGAGGCTACCAATAGTCATCAGGCTACGATAGCAGCCAATGAGTTTATTGAGTTTTCTGAGTTGTATAATGTAATTGAAGCAGAAGATTATGTTCAATTTGAGAATGAGGCATTCTTCCTTAGCCGTCTGCAAATTGATATTGGTACATACTTCCAAGAGTTTTGTGAACGCCAAGACGGCCTATCCCAAGCAGCATGCCAAAAGTTAGATGATTATTTGGCTACTATTACTATGCTAAATATTGAAGAAATGAAGGCCTTTCTAAGGGCAACTATGCCACATAAAAAGGGACGTTTTAAAACGCTTAGTGAATTTAAGGACCAATCAATTGATAGTGATGCAATGCGACTTGGTATGTTTAAGATTTTTTGGAAACTAGTTCAGGCTGCACGTAATGAAGATTCTGCGGTTACATTTTCGTGGTTAAATGAAGGAATTTTCTACTATCCCACAGGTATCTACCATGCTGCAGAACATCAGGCAAGTATATGTCACGACATCATGCAACAGGCTATTAACGAAGATGTAGAGTGCTTATTTGAATCTGGTGCACTTATTACTAGCGCCATAGATAGAGATTCAATCTCAGATGTGATCGTAGGTATTGACTCGGCTGAGGATATGGATACCACTGAACACGAATTACTAAGGGAAAACCGCATAGGAAATTATAAGAAGGTAGCTATGGTTTCTTTAAACAATATACCTGAGAGTTTGAAAGATGCAGAACTTGATTGAACAGTTACTGGAGTCAGAAGGCCTGACACGTAATCTCTCCGCAGACTTAGCATTATACGAATATAATAGTACTAGAAAAACAAATTATTGGTTGGTAATCCATGGCGAACCAATAATCACTCCTGAAATCCAAGCTGAATGGCTACGTAAATGTAAAAATTCTACAGTCGATCCTGCTCTTGAAAAAAATATTAACTTATTGATTGTATGGAATACTGACAGCAGCAAAGTGCTCGCCAGTAAGCAAGCTCACCATATAGAAGAAGATAGCTACTTCTTTAAAAAGCATGTACTTCCTTACACTACCGAAGAATTCGAAGCACTACGTCAACAGATTGATATTAAGGGCTTTGCAACCGTTTTCCAAGAATCAATTACTGCCCCTAATACCTTTACTGAGTATAAATCACACTACCTAGAAGGAGGCTGGCAAAGTCTATTATACAGAATTGCAATAAAGCTTCCCTTTATCTCCGTTAATAGTTCGGGTAGTTCAGATCTAACCAGCCTCGAGCGAAATATTAGGGAAAGGATCCAGCGTACAACTAATCCTAATATACTGGTTGCAACAGATTCGGCTATTGATTCCCTAGCAAATCAGATATCATCGCCGAATATGCTGCCGGAAAATTTATTAACCTTAATGGATGAGAAATTATCAGAGGTTGGCTATGAAAGTGATCATTAAACGCCTCGAAGTGCGTAATTTTAAAGTTTTTGAAAGGATTGAGTTAACACTTGAGAGTGATCACCTCATCGTTCTTGATGGCCCTAACGGTTTCGGTAAGTCATCCTTTTTTGATGCTATGGAGCTCCTGCTGACAGGAAAAATCCGTCGCTATATCGAGCTTGAAGAACTGACCGTGGATCGACGTAGTCTGAAAACAGGCTGCCCTTGGTTATTTAAACAAGCCAAGGACAATGACTGGCTTTCAATTCGTGCAGAGATTGTAGTAGATGGCCAGAGTCATTTTCTTGAGAGAGCAGCCAGTAAAGCTGCACTAGATGAACATAAAGGTATAGCTGATCTGAGCTTACACCTTTATGAACTAGCAAGCTTCAATGCCGAACGGGTTGAAGCCATTTCACAGGAAGAAACTTATCTTTCTACCTTACTCGGTGAGCAGTATCAGCGCGATTTTGAATTATTCCATTATGTCGAGCAAGAAGAAAATACGCGGTTATTAAAACAAAAAGAAAAAGACAGGCAGGGTCAGATTGCACATCTTTTCGATATTGGCGAAATTCAAGATAAAATTAATAACATTACACAAGCGTCGGCTAAAATAGGAAATTTGTGTAATCCGCAGAAAAATAAGGAACGGAAACAACTTAAGGATAAATGGGAAACTGCTAAGCAGCAGTTGTTACCGACGGGCAGTTCTGTCACATACGAAAGAATGATTACTGTTACAGATCAACCATGGGATCGCGATGTAGTAGAGTTTGATGTACAGCAATTTGAACAGTGGCTATCAGCAGATGGAGAATTATTTCGCCTAAGGCGCTTTACAGATAATTTCGAGAATTATAAAAACCAATTACATAATAATAAATTGGTGCATAAGCTCCTCCCTAGAAAAGAACTACAACAACGTCTGTTAATGTTTTATCGCCCCCTTGAACACAAAGAAAAATGGGTGGCAGAGGTCGCTTGCTTCGATGCTGCGCTAGAGATAAGTGATACCTTCAAAGATATAATAAAGGCCATTAGCGAGGATCTTCTATCAATCACGGCTCCATTGGTGCCACTCCTTCCGCCTCATCTTACACCAGAAGAATTTCTGTTACAGGTTGCGGAACTAAAAAAACAGTTAACCACCGCAAACAAAGTTCAGGAATGCTACGCAAAACTAATACAAACGCGTGAGCAACTAGTAAATGCATTCAGGGAACATCAATCACATTGCGATTCAACAAATATTTGTCCGACATGTGGGCATCCTTGGCCGACGGTAAAAACGCTTCTCGAAGGAATAGAAAGTCAGAGCAAATCACTTGAAACTTTAGCTGATCAACAAAATAATCAATTCTCACAATCACTATTAAGCTTCAGACTCAATTGGCAAGAACCTATCGAACTTGCTCTGCAGCCATGCCTGGGGCAAAAGAGAGAGATCATTGAACGTAAGCGCCAGCTCGCAAACCTGTCAGAGGAGCAAATCCAATGGCTGGAAAATTATTATCAACAACTTCACGATGCAGGAATTGATATTCATAATCTTCTGTCTGATGATTTCAAGCTTGTAACACAACAAACAATAGATGAACTAGAACATCAGATCCGTAAAAGATTTAAACCCGTAGACGATAGCCGCATTTTTGATGATTACGAGAGGATTTATCGTGAAATCTTTAAAAATGATCCACAAGCTGTTGAACGAGTTACCCCCCAACAGCTTGAATTTAAGAAAGTCTATCTGGGACAACAACATGCCATTGCATCTTCTAAATTTATCTTAGAGTGTGAGCTAGAATATAAAAAATCAGATCTTCTGTTCAAAAAAGCCACTAGTTTTAAAGAGCATCTACACAAACTAAAAAGAATCTATGAAAATGAAAAAAGATTGTATCTTGAATCCATAGTTAAAGAGATTGAGATCCTTTTTCATATCTATTCTGGCAGACTTATGCAAAGTTATCAGCAGGGGTTAGGTATTTTTATAGAAAATGACGGAAATTCAATTGCTTTCAATGAAGTGCCAGGGCATGGGCATGATGCTGTCTTTTCCATGAGTTCGGGCCAGCTTTCAGCACTAGTGTTATCATTTACGCTCGCGCTGAACAAGCGATACGCAAAACACACTCTATTACTTGTAGACGATCCTGTCCAAACGCTAGATGAAATCAATGTAGCAGGATTTATAGAGTTACTGCGTACTGAATTCCAAGATCGCCAGATCATCATGTCAACACATGAAGATCGTATGTCAGCTTATTTCCGTTATAAATACAAAAAATTCGGCATGTATGCAAGCCGGATCAACTTTATGGAACAGTCTCGTTTGTCCTTTGATACTTAATAAATAAAATCGTTATAAAGTAAATAGCAAGCACATTATTTTATGCAAAAACAATGTGCTACTATTATCTATATTCTTTCTCTGCAAGAAAAACATTCATGCATTTTTTCCGTCATCACCCACAGTGCTTTATTCAATTTAATATCCCCATCAATACCATTCACTGAACGAGTGCGGGCTCGTTTACCTTTAGCGTTCCGGCCCGATAATCCTCCTTTGATTAAATTCTCCTGCAAGCGTTGATATACCGTCCAAAGATCATCTTTCTTATCTTCCCAGCGACGAGGCTGTAATACTTGCTCCTCTGTAATTGGTTGATATTCCTCACCAAAGCGATAAGTCAAAGCTGCTTGTGCCAAGGCTTGCTGTGCTGGTGGCGGTAACAATAACGACTGCATACCTTCGCGTTTTTCAGCCACTTGCTCAAACGTATCGAGCACCTCATACGCCCCTTCAATCACCTTGCCTACAACATCACCTTTATGTGGCACACGCACTTCACCAAACGTATCTCCGCAAACCAAACCGTTCGAACATACAGCTCTAAATAGACCCGGCAACATCTGATAACTGCTTGATCCATCGTGACTATTTAAGAGAATAATTTCAGGTACTTGAATACCTGTGATTTGATCGTGCCGTCTTAGTCGTAACATGTGCTTGGTATGTTCTCGACGACTAGCATCACGTACACGCGTCTGACAGGCAAAGAACGGGTAGAAACCTTCTTTTTGAAGGCTATCGAGTAAGGTAATGGTTGGAATATAAGTGTATCGTTCACTTCTGGATTCGTGTTTTTCTTCAGAGAAGACACTCGGTACAGTACGGAATAATTCCTCGATGGTTAACGGGCGGTCACGACGAATGCTATTCGCCGCACCAAATCGGGAAGCTAAACGAGTCATAGGAATTCCTTTAAAATTAATTAAATAAGATAAGTTAAAATAGAAGAATGAATTTAGAGGGAATTAATCGATTAGATGGAAAATAGCTGAACTTTCAGGATGTTGAATTGCATAGTCACGAAGCTGGTAGAAACGGTCAACTAAGACTTCACTTTCCGTTCTAAACGACCACTGGCTATACAGCATTAAGCAGACAGCGACACCTGCCGCTTCAGGGCTGAGTATCGCTTCATTGCCATTGTGCATATTGAACAGTGTTAACGTTTCATGATCTAAATCTGGATAAATAAATGCGCCATCGTTGGGTAAGGTGCAGTATTCCCAATAACCGTCAGTGTATTCATCACAGAACTGACCCATGATAGTAAATATCACCACTTCAAACGTGGCGAAGCCTTTTACTGTGCCGAAGTAGGTTTGCCAGAACTTCGTACGCTGGTGGTCAGAAACTCGATTACCCGTCATCAAATTGGCATTAAAATCCTCACTGCCCTTCATTGAGTTTACGGCATGTCGCTTTTGCTGCATTGAACAAATCCTCTATGTTGTTTTTAATCGACATAAAAACGGTAGACCCAAAGGCCTACCGTAATAAGGTTATTTAAATATGTATGGGAAAAATGGTGGTTTAATGTTTTGAAAATAGTGTATTCAGTAATTGGTCAAGAGGACCGCCAATCAGAGTAGTACACGTAAATACGGCCCCTAATCGTGCTGCTTGGATTTCAGCTTCTGAAAATTGCCCTTCAATGAGCATTTTTTCCGCTACTTTCTTTTGTGCGTAGTGGGTCACATAGGACAAGGCCACAACACTTGTTGTTGTGGCGATAAGTTTTAATACTGACATTGGATTACCCTAAAAGAAAAAGCCAGCAAAAGCTGGCTAGGAAATATGAATAAAAATGCAGATCCAGTTTATTGCGGACCCGACCAATTATCGCTACTCATGGTTAAAAAAGCATCACATCTGGCTTCACCAACTTTACAAACACGCTTAGCAATCGATGTGTCAGGCCATTTCTGATGGGTGCTATATTCCAGTCCATTATTATCAATACAAGCTACTTTTAGCCAATTTGCCCGAGCCCCTTGATTATAATAGATGCTGCTAATGCACGTTATTGCGGTGGGGGCTGGATGTTGATAAGCAAAGCTGACATCGGTTTGCGCGACAAGCTCACCTGGTGGAAGATTAAATCGGATCGTTCTATTTCTATCTCGATTCATTGCCCATAATTTTTGTGCATATTGATCCGTTAAATAATAGGTATAACGGTCCGGTTGAATTTCACCACGCAACGTAATGGCTTGTGCTGATGAGGTTGATATCAATGTCATTAATAAAGTCATTATTGAAAATACGAAACGTGAAGACATAATTAATATTCCTGTTTTAGTCATTATAGAAAATCATCACTAAGGATGCTCAATACAGTCTTGGTAATCTGTATCGGCCATTGCTTCAGCAAGCCCATTTGCTGAAAATAATGCCGACGTCAGCGGTGAGGACACCCATTGCAATGTATCGTTTTGGGTTGTCTTTTTGAGCTGTTCAAATAATAATTGATAATTATCACCATGCGAGACATTAGAACGTTCAGTCTCATATGAGGACTGATTAATGAGGATAGTGACAGGTGAAATTGTATCGTCTGCCATAAGGTCATTACGATACTCAGGCGTCGTCATACGAATATGGAATGCGCCGCCATGACAAGCAAACATTAGTGTTTCCCCTTGGGCATTGTTGCTACTCAAATCCCACGCCATTCCTGTACTGCCATACCAATCCCCCCATTGCTCATCTGCAATCGTGCTGTGTGCTGAGATTGAAAAGAGGATCAATATTCCACCGATAACCGTGCGTAATTGCGGTTTTAAATCTGGTAAATAAAATGTCATAAAATGCTCCTAAGCGTGTGTGGGATGTAATATCCCTTTGATATATTGAAAGTAGGGTAATGCTTGGATAAATGTGGGCTCCTCTATTTGTTGGGTAATTGCGTTATCTGGATGAAAACAACGAGAGGTTTGTTCAATATCCTGCAACAGCAGTAATGGCATGGCATGAATAGATCCCTTATAGACCCCACAGACGTACCAAACACCGTCAAAATAAGTCAACTTATAGGGTGATACCCAGCGATACATTTTTTCTTCGTGTCGGTAATGAATAAAGTGATGTTCTAAAATCGCTTGAGTCACAATAGCAAAACCACCAAAAGGTGAAGGTAAAGCCTTAGGCGGCGAGTGATACACCCTATAAGGAGACTCATGAGATTGGCGATTAAGAAGTAATGACAGCAACTTTCTGTCCAAGACAGGAAAAAGCTGAGCGACATGGGTGATATTGGCAAATTGGAGAATATCGCTATCTGTACGTAATACAGCAGATCCCCCCGCTAATCGATAACCGCCTTGAAAATGTTCCAAATCGAGGTGGACTAATCGTTCATTAAAATCGCGTAATAATGTACGGTACGAGACATTAAACTCCGAGGCTAGCCTATTGAGGTATAACGTTTCCCCTTTGAATAATTGCGTTAAAATATACGCCAGACGATGTACCAATCGTTCATGACGGGCTGAAGGTTGTGCCATAAGGATTCCTACCAGTGACAACACAGATAAAGCCTTGCTAAACGCTAAGCAAGAATAAAGGATTTTTGGCGTAGATAAGCCACAATAAAATAAATGGGTAGTGGAAATTGACGTTGACTGGGAGAGGATATCGCCTCCATCAGCCAAGTAGACTGTAGTGTGGTATTGACGGCCTTTTTCAATGACATGAGTGAATGGTGTGTTAATTCAACAGTTTGATGGACTGAAATATTTCCACACATTTCAAGATAACTTCTGAGTATCATTGTGGCGATTTCAAGTGCAACGCTATTTGATGTTTTCACTGCGGCAGTGAGTGCAACCTTAATTTGTATAGGAGTGGGTTCTGAGAGATTAAGCTGTAAATCTCGGGAAATAATTAACAAGTCGTTTTGGTTAAGCCCATTCATACTTTTCTCAATCAGTTTCATGAGTAAATTGAGTTCTAGAATTTCAATATCATTTTTAATCCCATCTTTGATATTTAATCGGGCACACAAATCTTGTAATCGGTGACGATATGAACTACGAGAAAAGTTAAAAGTAGATACTAATAAACATTCATCACTCACTATGTGAAATGCTGAAAAAATATAATCTAAATAGAGTGAACGTGTCGCAAGTGAAAACGGAATAGAGGAGGTTTTAAACTCTTCCATTACTCGATTTTGCTTATTTTCTTTAAACAAAAAAGAAGCCAATAAGACTAAATCGTCATCATGTAAATGGATGATAAATGCTAAATCGGGATCAATCTTGTGCTTATGCATAACGTTGGCTCCTTATAAAGGCATAGAGCATAACAAAGTCACTAGACAGGGTATGTCACATCAAAAATTATTTTCATCGAAATAGTTAAATAATCGTACCAAGGAATGTCATTGTAAAACTTGTGGCTGTCTCTTCTCTTTAAGTGTTTAAGTTAGGTGTATTCATGAATGTAATGTAGGACTCAAATTATTTGAGAATATTTTCTATTACAACGCATTTCATTTTAATATAAAAACATGGCCTCTATTATTTATTAATAAATAACTTCAGAGTGAATTCAATAAAATATACCAGTTATATTCTTTACTCTACAAGAGTAAGTGCTTTTAACATGCGTTGGTATAGTAGTATATATAAATAAGAAACGGAATATAAACCAGTATTAAAATAACCATAACTAAATAAATAAAAAGCAGAGATATACACAAGGAATTAAACATAGATAGTTTAGGCATGATGAATATCATAATTAGAATAGTTAATATGTATATCTCTTCTATAAATGATATTTATTAATGTCAATGAATTACGTTAAAAACCTATCACTAATAAACATTAAAAAGCAATTTATTTATGAATAATCACAGTTAACCTTAAAGTGTAAAACATTACATTAATCACTTTTAATATAACAACAAATAACAGGAGTGGATTATGTATACAGTTAATCAGGATTATCTAAAAAGAATGAATCAGGTACTATCGCGTGTATTAAGCGAAAAGAAACGAGTCTCTGCTTTTAGAATAGACTTACGTTTCCCTAGCGGAAATAGTGATTATCACAATGATACCAAAGTCATCACACGATTTATTGAGTCATTGAAAGAAAAAATAAAATGGGATGTAAAAAACAAGAGTAAGTTATGGGAGAAAGCATTAACTGAAAAGTTGGATTATATTTGGGTTAGGGAGGTAGGGAGTGAAAGTCATCACCCACATTATCATGTGATACTCTTTTTAAACAAAGATAATTATTACTCTCTTGGCGATTACAAGAAGAATGACGGTAATTTAGCTGCATTGATTAATCAAGCATGGAAGAGTGCATTAAATATTAAATTCGAAATAGTATCAGGATTAGTCCATTTTTCAGGTAAATATCACCTTGTTCAATATCAAAGTAATAATTGTAATAATTGTAATAATACCAATCTTCAATTTGAATTAAATAAGCTACGGCAGGCTTTCCACTATTTAGCGAAAGACTATACAAAAGCCTATCACAGTGGCTTTCGTTCAATTGGCTGTAGCCAATAAGTTTTTATTAACAAAGTCGGGATATACTTTGAGAAGTAATATCCCTATTTTAATATCGATATTGCTTCTGCCTTTTAATTCAAGACAGGAGCTAATTATTATGACATCACAATCGTATTCATTACTCAATGACCAATTTGTAGATATGAAATTTATTTGTACATTTACGGGGTTAACGGATAAATGGTTTTATAAACTCATTCAAGAAGGTGAGTTCCCTAAGCCGATTAAATTAGGGCGTAGCTCTCGATGGTTGAAAAGTGAAGTTGAAAATTGGTTAAATGATAAAATAACATCCTCAAGAGACCATGAGAAATGATTAACAAATGTGCTAAATATCTTATTTTACTCATTTTTTATCAATACATGTATCGTTCAAAAATAAAACAAAAAATATAGTAACAAGCATTAAAACATGGCTATTGCGGCTATAGTAGCCGCAATAGCCATGTTTATCAGTCAAAAATAAATAATTTTGATTATTTTTTACCCTTATAGATAAAAGGGGGGAATAACTTACTACCCATGACAATAAATCAATAATTCTAATTATTTTATTTTATAAATCACTGAAATCAATATTAGGAGCGTCATTGTTTGTATTTATTATTGGTACAATCGAATATTGAATAGGATACGTTGTGGTTGGCAATGGGCATGCAATGCATCCATTTTCTAATTGAATTGAAATATATAATGCACCACTAAACTGGCTTCGAATAACACGAAAATTTGTTTGACTGACAATAATACTTAGAATGGGATCAAGTATGTTAATCTTTCTGAATTTTCTAGGGCCATATTTTAATATGTCATTTTTCAAAAATACCATAAAGTTATTACTTTCAAAGTTTGACTTCAACCATGAATACAACTCACGGACATCTAGAGTTATTTTGTATTTTTCTGAAAATGGATAAAACAACTTACTAGCTTGTTCTAAATTCCAATAGATTATATGACTCGCATTTTTAATATCATGTCGATTTAAATTAATTTCGTTTTTTTCGGATTCAAATTGTTTTAATATTGAAGCCAATCGGTAAATATTTGCACTTGATTTTGATACTATATCTCTAATGTGAAACCATGCACCTCCCTTGCTACTCCATTGTTCAAAATTATTTTTTATTTGAGCCCATGCTATAATAGCATCTTGACTTGCTTTTATTGTTATTTTATCACGGTGAGTTTCATTTTGAAGATTTAGTAGGTTGTTAATTTCCTCATAAAAAGCATTAATAGCTGAAATATTTTCCTCTGATGGACGGCCTTTCATTGAATAATATCTGGTTCCTTGATTGCTAATCACGGATGAAAAAAGAAAGCGTGAAAGGAAACCACTCCCTCTTGCAATATCACCTTGTTTTTTTAAATACTCAGTAAATATACTTGGCTGACTTAGTAAAGAAAATGTCAAACAAGATTTTATTTCATGATATTCATTGTTTGCTCGACTAAATGAATATGTTTCACCATCCCATGCCTTATTTAATAAGCCTATGTGTTTTTTTAAATACCCCGTAAAAAAGGTAATGGCTTCATCCGAAATGACACCCGCATTAGGGTGTTGTTGTAACCCTTCAATAAGCCCATTCTTTGTTACATCATCATAAATTAACTGAAAACGCTTTGGTTTCTGAGGCTCTATAGATAAATGTTTTTTTATTTCATCGGATTCCAATTCTCCTGGGTACTTTCTTTCAATGGCTTTCTTATAATTATTGTCTAATACTTTTTTTTTGATTTTCCAAATGTTATATGACTGTTCATAGTTGACTAAATCATTATCATATTTCTTCTTCATTTTTACAGAGAAATCATAAAAAGGCTTCATAACTAACTTATTGATAGTCGTTTTTCCTTCACCAGGATCGGCAAGCGTTAAAAAATAAAGTGCACATGGCTCTGGTGTTTGGCTGTAATGAGGTTTGACATTCACTATTGATTGGCAAGCAAGAGATGCAGCAGCTAAAATGACTTGGCTAATTAATTCAACTGGTATTTTGGTGTCTAGATGTAGTGAAATCACAGCATTTTTTAAAATTGGAGGTAAGGCATCTAGAGGAAATGACGTATTTATATTCTGTAGTTCTTGAGCCTTTCTTGTTGATTCTACCAGTGAAGCAAGGTATTCCGCTGGACTGGGGGTCTGTTGGTTAGATGAGTTCATCACCATATCCTATTTTGTTGTGCATTGTGAGCTTGTTGATAGAAATATAAAAGGAATAACGGTGAAAGCCAACATATCCTTAATGGATTTGTCATTAAAAATAAGCCACTATACTCTTTCCTAACAATATTCATTTCAAAGTTGTCCAAAAAGGCTTTGCTAAGTTAGCTGTTTGTCTGGGTATGTGTCATCCCTTCATCAAGAATAGCCACCAGCTGACGGTGGCTGATATACGCTTTCCTGATGACGACAGCACACACGCGCTGTCTTATACAGTTTAATTCACGGTAGAACGCTCCCTAAGCCGTTATCTGTACTATCTGATATGAGTATGAGCCTAGATATTGATAGCTACCTACTGCGTTACCACCCAATGTTGGAGGGCATTCTTCTCTGCGAATGCATTCGACTTGGATAAAATTCATTTGCCAACAAATTGATTAGCTTATTTAACCAGTTCAATAACCCTGGGCTACGCCCCAAATTGATATGGCTGTATTGGCATGATTTGATGTTGGGTTTTCCGTTAGATGATTGGCCGAATGCCCTGAAGATGAAAACTGAAGAACAGATGGATGAATGGATAATTGGCAAACAAGTGGAGAACTGGGTGCTGGAGAGAATAATAGATGATTATGTGTTATTCTATTGTTAGATAAAATACCCCCTTGAATTATTAGATGGTTCTTTATCTCGCTGATTATACGACAAAAATGATTACAATCATGAGAGAGATAAAACAGCTAGATATCTGGGGGCAAAACCAGCAAAATTTAACTATTAGAACCAATTAATAATTTAAGGAATAAGTATGCCAACTTTGGACTTCAAAGGTAAGCAATTTGTTTATTCACATCACCTGAGTGTGCCGTTTCGCGAATTAAAAGTTGAAACCGAAAAATCTTTGCCACTAGAAGGCAACGCGCCCTCACTTAATGACAACCTGATAATCTATGGTGACAACCTTGAAGCTCTCAAAGCTTTGCTGCCAACCCATGCAGGTAAGGTGGACTGTATCTTTATAGATCCGCCTTACAACACAGGTAATGAAGGCTGGTGCTATAACGACAATGTGCGCTCACCACTCATGCAAGAGTGGCTTAAAAAGTCAGCTAACCCTGTGGATAAAGAAGATCTAGAGCGCCATGATAAGTGGTTATGCATGATGTGGCCTAGGTTAATTCTTCTTAAAGAATTGTTAGCAGAAAGTGGAAGCATCTGGATAACTCTCGATGAAAATGAAAGCCATCGAATGAAATTATTATGTGATGAGATATTTGGTGAAGATAATTTTGTATCCCATATGATTTGGGAGAAGGTATATAGCTCCAGGATGGATTCATCAGGCTTTAGTAAAGATTTTGATTCAATTCTTGTTTTCGCAAAAGATAAAGATGAGATTAACTTTAATACAATTACAGTTAATCAAGGAGAGAAACAATTTACTTATATCGACCCTCTTAACGGAAAAAAAGCCAGATTAAGATCTTTACGAAAAGAAGGTTCGAATTCAAGACGAATTGACCGCCCGAATACATTTTATGCAATACCTGCAAGTGATGGGTCAGATATATTTCCTATTAAACCAGACGGAAGCGAGGGAACTTGGCGCTGGGATAAGAAAAAAGTATTAGCAGAATTGGGTAAAGAAGATTCACAATTATTGATTCAAAAATCTAAAAATGGCGAATGGGAGGTTTTGGTTAAGCAATATTTTGAAGGTGAAATTGAAAAACCAGTCAGCACTCTGTTAACTTCAGAGGAATATGGTCATAACCATGGCGCAGCTGAAGAAATAAAACGCATTTTTGGTGGAGTGAAACCTTTCAATACACCAAAACCTTCAAAATTAATCGAAGGAATTTTGCGACTGTCAACACAAACAAATTCCATAGTACTAGATTCCTTTGCTGGCTCAGGTACTACTGCACATGCAGTACTGGAAGCCAATAAAAAAGATAATGGAAAACGTAAATTTATCTTGATTGAATGTGAGGACTATGCAGATAAACTTACAGCTGAACGTATTCGTCGTGTGATTAAAGGCTATCCATTTAAGGGAAATCAAAAACTGGAATTATTTTCCGAAAAGCTTAGCTGGTCTATATTTGAGAAAAAACATGCCGAGTTGTTAAAAAAAATCACTCAAATTGAAACGAAGAATAGCAGTAAATTCGATAAGATAAAAAAAGAGCTTAAAGATGGCGTACTCACCGTGACTGGTGAGCGAAAAGTTGATGAATTAGCACCAGGTATTGGTGGTAGCTTCACATATTGTACCTTAGGTGAGCCTATCCAAATTGACAGCTTATTGACTGGCGAAAAAATGCCATCATTTGACGCATTGGCACGTTATGTATTTTATACCGCAACAGGGAAGTCTTTAGAAACCGTAGCGAAGACCTCTGCGGATGGTTTTATCGGTGAAACAGATCTCTTCCGTATCCACTTATTCTATCGCCCTGATAGTGATTGGCTACGCTCTAATGAAGCGGCACTTAACGCTGACAAGGTTGAGATCATTACAAAAACTAACACAACGAAAAAAAGAACTATCGTTTTTGCTGTTGCTAAGTTTATGAGCCAAAAAGACTTAACTGAAAAACGTATTGAATTTTGCCAGTTACCATACGCCATTCATCGGATTATGGGGGCGTAACATGGAGTTAAAAGACTATCAAAATGGTGTTCTGGATAATCTTGATTACTACCTGAAAACTCTGGCAGATAGTAAAGAAGAAGCGGAAGATTTTGTTACCTTTCAAAAAATGAAGGGTAAAGACGTACGCATAAATGACTATACCAAAGACGCTTGGGAACAGCTGGTACAGGAACGCCGAATTGATTTACTTAAAGATAAAAGTGGTCATTTTGTGCCTGCACCATATGTATCAAGGTTCGATGGTTTAGAACAACCTATCCCTAATGTGTGCCTTAAAGTACCGACTGGTGGTGGTAAAACTTTATTGGGTGTAGCAGCGATTGAACGACTGCAAACTGACTTATTTACACAACAAACAGGCATGGTACTTTGGGTGGTACCGTCGGACGCCATATATAAGCAAACATGGAAGCAATTAGCTAATCGTGAGCATTCGTATCGGCAAATACTAGAACGTGCCTCTGGTGGACGAGTCAAAATGCTCGAAAAGAATGATGCGTTTACAAAGCGAGATATTGACGAAAATCTTTGTGTAATGTTGTTGATGCTACAATCCAGTGCACGCCAATCCAAAGAAGCACTACGTATGTTTCGAGATAGCGGTCGATTCACCACATTTTTCCCTATAGAGGATGATACGACGGCTAATGAATCATTAGTGACTCAAATTCGCAATTTAGACTGTAACGACCTTTCTGATTATGGTTGGCAGGAAGGCATCGCGCCAGGCTCTGTATCGGTGAAGCAGAGTTTAGGTAATGTATTACGGTTAGTCCGTCCAGTGATTATCATTGACGAAGGTCATAAGGCATACAGCGACACGGCTAGAGATACACTTTGTGGCTTCAACCCAAAGTTTATTCTTGAACTATCAGCCACTCCTAACGCAAACGGCAAACACCATTCAAATGTATTGGTCAACGTATCGGGACAAGCCCTGAAAGATGAACAAATGATTAAGTTGCCAATCAACTTAATTAACGAAGATAAAAGTGACTGGAAGAACACTTTGTCGCTAGCACACTCTAAACTGAGTGAGCTTGATCTCGATGCTCAGCAGTTTCAGAACGAAACAGGTCGTTATATTCGCCCTATCATGCTGATCCGTGTAGAGCGTACAGGTAAAGATCAGCGTGATTCGGCTTTTGTTCACGCTGAAGATGCGCGTGAGTATCTGATGAATAAATTGGGCGTGAATGAAAATGAAATCCGCCTGAAAACGTCGGACAAGGACGAACTGGGTGATGATGATTTGCTCAGTGATATATGCCCTGTGAAGTACATCATTACCAAAGATGCATTGCGTGAAGGCTGGGATTGCCCCTTCGCTTATGTGTTGACAGTATTATCTAAGATGACAGCAAGAACTGCAATTACCCAAATGATTGGTCGGGTACTACGCCAGCCACATGCGCGTCTAACACAAAAACCAAGCTTAGATGAATGTTATGTCTACACCTTTGATCAAGACGTAATGAATGCCGTTGCCGGTGTTAAGGAAGGTTTAGAAGAAGAAGGTATGGGAGATGTGGCAAATCAGGTCAAAGCTTCTGAAGCTAATAAACCCTCCACAGCTGTAACCAAAGAAATTTTATTTCTTAGAGAGCGTTTTCGCTCCTTACCCCAAGTATTTTTGCCAAGGGTTTTGCATCGAGATAACCGTTTCGAGGACGGCTACCGATTATTCGATTACGAGCGAGATATTCTGGGTGACTTAGATTGGGAGTCCTTGTTATATCTGAATGCAGATAATTTTCAGTTAATTAATGACAAGTTACAGCGTACCATTGCCCGTATCGACTACATAATGTCAAAAAATAACCAAGGTGAATTGGACTTAGCTGACCCCGTGCAAGAAAATATAGAGTTTAATACTAGTATGGGATTGGATATTTCCTATATGGTCCGCCAGCTTACTGATGTTATCCCCAATCCATGGCAAGCAATGCGGGTGTTAACGCACACTTTAAACATATTGCGTGAGAATGGTGTCAGTGAAGAGTCGTTATTCACCAATCGCCTTGAACTACTCAAGGAAATGAAACGAGATATTAAACAACAGGTTATTCAATTATCGGAACAAATCTTCAGAGCCAAGCTGGATAAGGGAGATATTTCTCTTCGATTACTCACATCAAACAATGACAAACTGAATTGGGAACTGGCGCAAACGTTAGAAGTAAATGTCATGGAGCATGAGCAAGTGCTTCGCCGCAAGGACGGCTCCGAGCTAGAAAAAAGCTTATTTGAAAAAGTCTATCAAAATGGGCTTAATAACCTAGAGCGAGAAACTGCTTGGTATTTGGATAAACAAGAATCAGTGTATTGGTGGCACCGTATAGCGGTAAATCAACGTGAATATAGTCTTCAGGGATGGCAAAAGCAGAAAGTTTATCCTGACTTGTTGGTGTGTATCGAAGAGCCTGATTCGGGCAGTTACCGTTTCTCAGTGTTGGAGACCAAGGGCGAGCATTTGAAAGGGAATGATGACACTGAATACAAACGTCAGTTGTTTGAACTGTTGACCGAACACGTTAAAACGGCGGTGGATGCGGGAGAACTCACTTTGGAAGCAGCATCTGGTGGTATGTCATTCCGAATGTTAATGGAAAACAGTTGGTCGCAAGAAATCGTGTCCGAATTAAATTAGCTCATATAAACCTTATAAGGAATTCTGTGTATTGCCACTTCGTTAAAGGTGACCGCTCCGGCGGCCACCGAGCTCGATAATAAACCGTACTATGACCAATAGCAGGTTTCGGATGGTATACTCCATTTTTTGGTGACATCCATAATCATTTGGTAAATAACTTCCCGTACTGTTGTGGTCGATAGAGAATACCTTCCGTTTCTTTATCACTTATTATGTAAATCACACAGTAGACATCTAGACGTCTACTTATAACTTAAAATCCACATTCCCTAACTCCCCTCCAATTTTTCCATGTAATCCGCATACCACTGCATATTTCTCTTCATCCATATGCTGAGCATGATTATACGTACTATGGATCGCATTCTTATATATGTGTACAAGCTGGGTTTCAATCCAGGCAGAGTTATAGCCTTTCTCATGCAATATCGTGCTCATAGTGTCACTGAAACCATGTCAGTAAACCTTCTTTTATACCCCAACAACTCAATAGCACAATTTAAATTGGCTTTATTGAATTACTTGATTTTGCAAAACTAAAAGGCGAAATTTCCTTCCCCCTATTCGCATCCAAATAATCAGCCCACCACTGCACCATCAGTCGCCGTTCCTCAATATGCTCTGCTTTATGAATATAAGCTGCTCTTACTGAGTTACGTTCTTGGTGGCTCATTTGCCTTTCTACTGCATCCTTCGACCATAGCCCTGACTCAATCAGCGAACTACACGCCATCGTTCTAAAACCATGCCCACACACCTCCGTTTTAGTATCATACCCCATCACACGTAATGCATTGTTAACCGTGTTTTCACTCATTGGTTTTCTAGGATTATGATCGCCGATAAAGATCAGCTCATGGTTGCCGCTGAATTGATAGATCTGCTTTAATATCTCAATCGCTTGTCGGCTTAAAGGGACTAAATGAGGGGTACGCATTTTTGATCCGCGATGTGAGTGCTTAACCCCTTCTATCGCTTCTCGCTCAGCGGGGATCGTCCACATGGCATTTTCAAAATCGATTTCATCCCAGCGCGCGAAACGAAGCTCACTGGAACGAATGAAAACTAGCAAGGTAAGTTTGACTGCAAGTTTAGTTAAAGGTCTTCCCTTATAATCATCAATGCGTTGTAAGAACTCAGGTAGGCGTTTAAGCTCTAATGCTGCTCTATGAACTCGTTTGCCTGTCGCAACTGCGCCAGCCATATCTTGTGCTGGGTTATAGTCGATTAAACCGCTTTGTACGGCATAACGCATTATCGCCGTCACACGTTGTTGTAAACGTGCCGCCACCTCAAGACGTCCAGACATCTCTACGGCTTTAATCGGTTCGAGGAGATCGCGAGTTTTCAGTTCGGCAATATTACGCTTACCAATAGCAACAAAGATATTGTCCTCAAGGCTTTTGAGAACTCGATGGCTATGCCCCTCTGACCACTTCTTATTTGTTGCGTGCCAATCACGAGCTACCTTCTCAAAGGTGTTAAATTCTTTTTGCTGTTCTTCTTTAACTTCTTTGCGTTTCTCACTAGGGTCTACCCCACTGGCGACAAGTTTTCTTGCTTCATCTCGTTTTTCACGCGCATTCGCAAGAGAAACATCAGGATATACACCAAATGCTAGCATATTTTCTTTACCGCCGAAGCGATAACGGAAGCGCCAATATTTAGAACCATTTGGATGAACCAGAAGAAATAGTCCGTTACCATCTGTCAGCTTGTACGCTTTATCTTCAGATTTTGCAGAACGAACTTTAGTATCGGAAAGTGCCATTTTAACTATCCTCGCAGCCGAATTGCGGGTACAAAACTTTATCGAATCGGCATATACCCGCAAATGTACCCACATCATTAACTTGATGTCGGTTGAGTTGAGTATACGTTGGTAGAGTTAAAATGCGAGAGGAACCTTGCAAACACTGGATTTTAGATACAAAAAAAGACGTCCGTTGACGTCTCTTGATGTTCTTATGGTGCCGAAGGCCGGAATCGAACCGGCACACCCGAAGGCGGTTGATTTTGAATCAACTGCGTCTACCAATTCCGCCACTCCGGCACTGAAGTGATGTGTTTCTTGGGAAACGCCGTCATTATACTTGCCTCACGCGCTCTGGCAACATTTATCTTGAAGATTCAGATTGTTCGATTAAAAAAAAAGCATATTCCATAAATAAAGATGAAAAGAGTGCAATATCCCTAAAATAATTCAAGCGACTTATCGATTTTCAGTGAAACTATACCCAAAAAAATATGTCCTAGTCCTATATTTTCTGAAACTACAGTAACTAAATAATTTTCAACACTAAACATCAAAAACACTCATGCCACATGAAACATATCGGGTATGACTTTTTTGTTTATTTATGAATAGATAATTATTGTGAGTTTTGTACTAACTATTTTAATCACCGCAGGACACTGATGGCTGGCAGCAAAGCGTAAATTTTGTTAGTTTATCCGCAATCTTGCATAAATATTTAAGGCATCATCATGGGTTTTGTTGGGTGGATAGCAATAGGTATCGTTATTGGCATCTTAATTGGCGTCATAATGAAAATTTTCGCTAAGAAAAAATAATATTGGCTGAAAAGTCATTTGCAAACAATCATATCGGCTGGCTTCTAACATGAAGAAATCGTTTTTAAAAATATTGTCAGTATCAGCACTGTCTCTCGCCTTGATGGCCTGTTCTACCCCGACAGAAAAACAACCAAAGTTTCTGCAAGGTAATGATGTTACATCCCCTGACTGGCAAGTTTTTGAGGGAGATAGACGGACGTATGAGCGTGTCGCTAAGATTGTCGACCTTTACGCAAATCGTATTTTTAATGAAAGCGATGCGCGCGGCATGGCTATTGTGGTTATTGATAATAACCAAGTCCTGACTCGTTATTATGGCGAAACAGCGCCCGGTAATGGCAAAAAACCAGGACCGAATTCATTGATTCGCATTGCTTCTGTTTCTAAATTAATGACAAGCGAAATATTAATTAAACTAGAACAAGATAAAAAACTGTTAATTACTGACCCTCTTCAGCAATATAGCTACAACGGCGTTACTGTACCGGACAACAATAGTGGACAACCTATTCGTCTTTACCATTTAGCGAGCCACACCAGTGGGCTTCCTCGGGAGCAGCCTGGGGGGAAATGGGGGCGCCCTGTGTTTATTTGGCCGACCCAAGATAATCGTTGGACATGGCTAAGAACGGGAAAACTCGATGCGACGCCGGGTACTGAAGCGTCTTATTCAAACCTAGCCTATGACCTACTTGCAGATGCGATGATCAAAGCATCTGGACAATCCTATCCACAATTATTTAGTCGCTATGTCACTTCACCTGCCAAAATGACGGAAACCACTTATACGCCAAGTAATGCGCAATGTGCCCGATTAATGGAAGGCACTAAGCCAAGCCCTTGTCACAATACCCTCGCAGCGGCAGGCAGTGGTGGTGTGTATTCAACACCTGCGGATATGCAAAAGTGGATGCAACAATTTTTATCCACAGATAGCAGCTTAAGAAAATCAACGGCCGCGCGTGAACAAGGTATTTATTTCCCTCGAAATAAATTAATAGACATAAAAGGGATGGATGTTGCTGGCCAAGCCGATGGATTAGGGCTCGGCTGGGTTTATATGAAGCCTAGAAACGGTATCCCGGGGATATATCAAAAAACCGGTGGTGGCGGTGGTTTTAACTCTTATATGGCGATGATCCCACAACAGAATATTGGTATTTTTGTCGTGATGACCCGCAAAGAAAGCAGCAAATTTAGTAAGCTAACGATTGGTGTTAACGAACTAGTTGCTTCGTTATCATCGAACCATGCGTATGGAAAACATTGAAAGGGTACCGCCGACGCAGTTAACGCACTGGCGAGTTATACCCCAATCTTAAAACGCGGCTTTGTTCGTGTTCTCACACTGATCGCAACAACTGCCTGATAAATTCAGGCAGTTTCTCAAGCAGAAACTGCTTTTTTGCAATTATTTAATCATATCAACCGCTATTCTTAGACCCAACCGTTTGTAATCATAAGCAGGGACTAAGATGAAATTACCACCATTATTTATTTTCTTTTCACATATTGCGCTTATATCCAGCTAAAAGTGGAGTTATCTCTGCATTTAGTCAGCAATTAACAGCGGTACGCGGTCACCATAAAATGTACCCATATCCTGAAAAATCTGAATATGTCAGCATTGATCTTTCAAGACTAACTAATGAAACCTACAAGAACCCGAACTATAAAGAGACCGATGAATATAAAGAATTGGTTGCTATCACTCGACAAGAAGCGAACAAACAGTTTGCCGAAAAAATAAGAAAGAACGCCTATTATCTTAATAACTCATACAGCGCAAATGGGAAATTGTTTTCTTACGCACAAAGGATGGCGAATAAAACTAAAAGCTGTGTGATAGGAATTAAAGGTGAAAGAAGCGGCAAAGACAAAGAGGAAAACACAACCCAACAAGTATTTTTTCAGCCACAAGGAAAAATTAAAGCCGTACTCTGTAGTATGGGTAATTTTATCTTCGGCAAATAATATACATGTAGATAAAAAAGGCAGTGAGTTCATTCGACTCCACCGCCCTTTTTATCGAGATTAATACTGTTTTATTTTCGTTTAACCAATAACACAATACTCACCGCTAGGAATAATAGGCTCGGCAATGCCGCAGCAATAATCGGAGGCACGGAATAGACTAAACTCCAGTTACCAAACCCTTCATTGAGCACATAAAACAAGAAGCCCCCCACAATACCTGAAATGACGCGGACACCCATTGGCACTGTACGTAATGGCCCAAAGATGAACGAAACCGCCATCAGCATCATGACCGCCGCAGACAGTGGCGCTAATATTTTTTTCCACATACTGAGCTGATATACCGCAGCTACCTGACCACTCTCTTTTAAATAAGAGACGTATTGATACAGGCCGCGAATAGAAAGCGAATCCGCATTAAGAGAAACTATTCCTAATTTCTCAGGCGTTAAATTGGTTTTCCAATCAACGGTTAAACGTTGGGAACCGTTAATTTTCTTTTCACTGCTTAATATTGATTCATCGACTTGCGATAAAACCCAAAATTGATTTTCGGTATCGTAAGCCCCGCTCGAGGCAAACATCACAGATTGCAGTTTTTGTTGCTCATTAAAGCGATAAATAGAAACATCTTGTATTGAAGTGGAATTATTGATGCGCTGAATGTGAATGAAATCACGACCATCCTTCGCCCACATACCTTCGTCCGTCACCACTAATGAATTACCCACAATCTTTTCAGCGCGATAATTTCTGGCCCATTGCTCCCCTGCTGGCGCTATCCATTCCCCAATAAACATTGCAATAATAACCAATGGAACAGCGGTTTTCATCACGGAAAGCGCTATCTGTAAACGGGTAAAGCCAGAAGCTTGCATCACCACCAGTTCACTACGCGAAGCGAGAGCACCAAGCCCCATTAATGCACCAAGCAGCGCCGCCATAGGAAAAAAGATATCGATATCTTTCGGTACCGTTAGTAAGGTAAAAACCCCTGCGCTAAGCGCGGTATAATCACCATCACCGACTTTACGTAATTGTTCGACAAACTTGATGATCCCCGCAAGGGAAACCAATAAAAATAGCGTCATCAGAATAGAATTTAGGATGGTTCGACCGATATATCTATCTAAAACACCAAACATCAGGCTACCCCTTTACTAAATTTGACGCGTATACGGCGCATTGGCAATGTATTCCACATATTTAAGACTATCGCTAAGGCTAAATAGCCAAAATTGACTATCCACATAGCATATTTAGGGTCAATGTCATCTTTACTTGCGCTATTGCGGAGCGTACTTTGCAGCAAGAAGAATATTAGGTACAAAAGCATTGCCGGTAGCATGCTCAATACACGGCCTTGGCGAGGATTCACTTCACTTAACGGCACCACCATCAAGGCCATTACCACTACGGAGAAAACAATGGTTAAGCGCCAGTGGAACTCAGCATTGACGTCAGGCGTGTTCTCTTTCCACAGCTGCAACATATTTTTTTGTTCAACTCTATCCTGACGGGCTTCAGTGGATTTATGGTCAACAACCGCCTGATAGTTCACAAAATCAGTAATTCGAAAATCGCGTAATAATGCAGTGCCCTCGTAACGAGTGCCTTCATTGAGAACGACGACTTGACGACCTTCTTGGTCTTCTTTCATATAGCCGCTATCTGCCACAACGACAGATGGTCGCTGTTCATTGGCAGCACGTAATTGGGCTAAGAAAACATGTTGAAAATTATTTCCTTTAACATCCCCAATATACAACACAAAATTGCCATCTTTGGTGGTTTTAAATTGCCCTTCCACCATCGCCGCGAGGCCTGGGTTAGCTTTTGCATCCGCTAATACCTGTTCTTGATATTGAGATGACCAAGGCAACATCCAGGTAATATTACCGATAGCAACGAGTGCCGTGAGGGTTGCGAGTACTAGTGCTGCTTTCACCAATACATCTTTACCAAGACCACAGGCATGCATCACCGTGATTTCGCTTTCAGTGTAAAGTCGACTGTATGTCATTAATAGCCCAAGAAATAGGCTCAAGGGCAGGATCAATTGCGCCATTTCAGGCACACCTAACCCTAGCAAAGGAAGTACTAAGTTTGATGGAATATTACCCTGTACCGCCGCACCGAGAATATCGATGGACTTTTGACTAAAAAAGATCAACATCAGCACAAAAAGTATCGCTAATTGACTTTTCAGGGTTTCTCGTACCAAATATCTAATAATTATCACGCTTATTACGCCTGTGAAAACTTGTCTTTTGGGTAGAAAATGGCTAAGTTCGTTTCATGTCTGCCATTTACTAACATATACTCTGGTTTATTGTAAGGCTAGAATGATATAAAAGCATTCTCTATACTGATAGACAAATCAGAACATGCTTAATTTTAGTAAAAAACCAGATGTTCACGCAGTTTAACATAAAGAGTTCACTCTCTATGAGGTAGATCATGCGAAACGTTAATTCTAACGAGCGCATTGGCCTTTGTCTTTAAGATTCAGGAGAACGCATGGAGTTTAGTGTAAAAAGTGGTAGCCCGGAAAAACAACGCAGCGCATGTATTGTTGTCGGAGTCTTTGAACCACGCCGTCTGTCCCCTATAGCTGAACAGCTGGACAAAATTAGTGACGGATATATCAGCGCCCTGCTGCGCCGCGGGGAACTTGAAGGTAAAGTAGGGCAATCCCTGCTACTCCATCATGTACCTAATGTTCTATCTGAACGCATTCTCCTTATCGGTTGTGGTAAAGAGCGTGAATTAGATGAGCGTCAATTTAAACAAATTATTCAGAAAACAATTAGTACTCTGAATGAAACCGGCTCAATGGAAGCAGTTTGTTTCTTAACTGAGCTGCATGTTAAAGGTCGCAACAATTACTGGAAAGTTCGCCAAGCGGTAGAAACGGCAAAAGAGTCGCTCTACGTCTTTGATCAACTGAAAAGTAATAAAACAGAACATCGCCGTCCACTGCGTAAATTGGTCTTCAATGTACCAACGCGTCGTGAATTGACTAGCGGTGAACGTGCAATTTCTCATGGCCTCGCTATCGCCTCTGGCGTTAAAGCAGCAAAAGACTTGAGTAATATGCCGCCAAATATCTGTAACGCTGGTTATTTAGCATCACAAGCTCGCCAATTAGCTGATATTTCAGATAACAAGCTCACCACCCGTGTTATCGGTGAAGAGCAAATGAAAGATTTAGGTATGAATGCCTATCTTGCCGTCGGTCAGGGTTCACAAAACGAATCACTGATGTCGATTATGGAATATAAAGGCAATCCAGACCCAGATACTAAGCCTATTGTGTTATTGGGCAAAGGTTTGACCTTTGACTCAGGTGGTATTTCAATCAAACCTGCCGATGGCATGGATGAAATGAAATATGACATGTGTGGCGCGGCATCGGTTTATGGCGTGATGCGTTTTATCACCGAATTACAGTTACCTATCAATGTCGTTGGTATCTTAGCAGGTTGTGAAAACATGCCTGGCGGTAAAGCATATCGTCCGGGTGATATTTTAACGACGATGTCAGGTCAAACGGTTGAAGTACTAAATACCGATGCCGAAGGTCGTTTAGTGTTATGTGATGCCCTCACTTACGTTGAACGTTTCGAACCTGAGCTAGTTATTGATATCGCGACCTTAACAGGTGCTTGTGTTATCGCGTTAGGTAGCCACTATACGGGATTAATGTCGAACCATAATCCACTCGCACATGAATTGCTTAATGCATCAGAGCAAGCGGGTGACCGTGCTTGGCGTTTACCATTAGCGGATGAGTATTTTGATCAGATAACGCCTAACTTTGCTGATTTAGCGAACACCGGTGGCCGTCCAGCGGGTGCAATTACCGCAGGCTGTTTCCTTTCTCGCTTTGCAACGAAGTATAATTGGGCTCACTTGGATATCGCCGGTACTGCTTGGCGTTCAGGCAAAGCAAAAGGCGCGACAGGCCGTCCTGTATCTATGCTGGCACAGTTTCTACTGAACCGCGCAGGCCTAAATGGTGATGATTAGTCTGAGCTAATTTTCTTCCTTTAAATTAGGTAGAAACTAAATCAATCCCGAATCACCAATTTCTGTGATTCGGGATATTATTTTTTAGCAATATCAAATCAAGTTCAATATAATTTGAGCAACCATCAACCGATTTTGCGGCTGCTGCAAAACAAGTTATAATTCACCAATCTTACGGTAATAGCCGCTCTTGCAAATTGATGCACAGCAAATCACCAATTAAACTTGTCGTGTTTAAAAATGAGACGCTCATCAGTATGTGACTAGTGCAAATGAACGTAGTCAACAATTCTGCGGCACGAAGTATGACGGGTATATGATGAAGAACGGCACTTTTTATTTACTAGAACAACCGTCTCCACAGGCCGAGTTAGAAGCCCATGAATGGCTGACTTGTCAACTTGCGGCGCAAATGTGGCGCAATGGGAAACGTGTTTTAATTGCGTGTGAAACCGCGCAACAGGCCGAAAAAATAGATGAAGCACTCTGGCAAAGAGAGCCGAATCAATTTGTGCCTCATAATCTTGCAGGAGAAGGGCCCCGCTATGGCGCCCCCGTTGAGATTTGTTGGCCCGCTAAAAGGGGCAATACACCTCGAGATATACTGATTAATTTACAAAATCAGTTTGCAGATTTTGCCACCGCATTCCATGAAGTGATAGACTTCGTCCCTATCGAAGAAACTTTAAAACAGTTGGCGCGTGAGCGGTATAAAATCTACCGTAGCGTCGGCTTCAATTTGACTATGGCCGCACCGCCAACTTACTGAATACGAAATGATGGAAAATAAACCAGAAAACACAATAAACGAGCCTTCCCTCGATAAAACCTATAATCCTACCGAGATTGAGCAATCACTTTACGCTCAGTGGGAGAAAAATGGCTATTTTAAACCTCATGGTGATACTAGCCAAGAGAGCTTCTGTGTCGTTATTCCGCCACCGAACGTCACCGGTAGCCTGCACATGGGCCATGCCTTCCAGCAAACTATCATGGATACCATGATCCGTTACCAACGTATGCAAGGTAAAAATACCTTATGGCAAACAGGAACAGACCATGCGGGTATCGCGACTCAAATGGTAGTTGAGCGTAAAATTGCAGCTGAAGAAGGCAAAACGCGTTATGACTACGGCCGCGATCAGTTCATTGATAAAATTTGGCAATGGAAAGCCGAATCAGGCGGTACTATTTCTCAACAAATGCGTCGCCTAGGCGATTCAGTTGACTGGGATCGCGAACGTTTTACGATGGATGAGGGCTTATCTAAAGCAGTTAAAGAAGCTTTCGTTCGTATGTACAAAGAAAATTTAATTTATCGTGGTAAGCGCCTCGTTAACTGGGATCCAAAACTGCACACTGCAATTTCAGATCTCGAAGTTGAGAACCGCGATATCAAAGGTTCAATCTGGCATTTACGCTACCCACTAGCAGATGGTGAAAAAACAGCTGAAGGCAATGACTACTTAGTCGTCGCGACCACGCGCCCAGAAACCATGCTCGGTGATACTGCTGTTGCCGTAAACCCAGAAGATCCTCGCTACAAAGATTTAATTGGCAAAGATATTATTCTGCCAATCGTTAATCGTCGTATCCCAATTATTGGTGATGAACACGCTGATATGGAAAAAGGAACAGGTTGTGTGAAAATCACACCTGCTCACGACTTTAATGACTATGAAGTCGGTAAACGCCACCAGTTAACCATGATTAACATCATGGATCTCGATGGCAACATTCGCAGTGAAGCGGAAGTGTTCGATACCAATGGTAACCCATCAACGGCCTTCAGTTGTGAAATCCCAGAAGCTTACCGTGGTGTAGAGCGTTTTGCTGCCCGTAAAGCGATTGTCGCTGCGTTTGAGCAATCTGGTCTACTGGTTGAAGTTAAACCACACGATTTAACTGTGCCTTATGGTGACCGTGGTGGCGTGGTTATTGAGCCGATGCTAACTGACCAATGGTATGTTCGCACTGCACCTTTGGCTAAAGATGCAATCAAAGCGGTTGAAGATGGCCGCATTCAGTTTGTCCCTCGCCAATATGAAAATATGTATTTTTCATGGATGCGTGATATCCAAGATTGGTGTATTTCTCGCCAATTGTGGTGGGGTCACCGTATCCCTGCTTGGTATGATGAGAAAGGCAACGTCTACGTTGGTCGCGATGAAGCTGAAGTGCGTCGTGAAAACAATCTCAGCGATGATATTGCCCTGCGTCAAGATGACGATGTATTGGATACTTGGTTCTCCTCTGGTCTTTGGACGTTCTCAACTCAAGGCTGGCCAGAAAATACCGAAGCACTAAAAACTTTCCATCCAACTGATGTATTAGTCAGCGGCTTTGATATTATTTTCTTCTGGATTGCCCGCATGATCATGATGACCATGCATTTCGTCAAAGATGAAAACGGTGAGCCACAAGTTCCATTCAAAACTGTCTATATGACGGGTCTGATTCGTGATGAAGAAGGCCAAAAAATGTCTAAATCCAAAGGGAACGTTATTGACCCGCTGGATATGATTGACGGTATTTCGCTAGAAGCGTTACTCGAAAAGCGTACAGGCAATATGATGCAGCCACAATTGGCTGAAAAAATTGCTAAACGTACTCAAAAAGAGTACCCAGAAGGTATTGAGGCTCATGGTACTGATGCCCTACGCTTCACTTTAGCTGCCCTTGCATCAACCGGACGTGATATCAATTGGGATATGAAACGTCTATCAGGCTACCGCAATTTCTGTAATAAATTATGGAATGCGAGCCGTTTTGTGTTGATGAATACAGAAAATCAAGATTGCGGCCAAAATGGCGGCGAAATGAGTTTCTCATTGGCCGATCGTTGGATCATGGCGCAGTTTAATCAAACCATAAAATCTTATCGTGAAGCGCTTGATACCTATCGTTATGATATCGCAGCAAATATTCTGTATGATTTCACATGGAATGAGTTCTGTGACTGGTATTTAGAGCTATCAAAACCTGCGGTTCATAAAGGTAATGATGCTCAAGTTCGCGCAGCACGCTTTACCCTGATTGAAGTGCTTGAAGGTCTATTGCGTCTTGCTCACCCTATCATTCCATTTATCACCGAAACCATTTGGCAGCGTGTTAAAGTGGTTAAAGGGATTGATGCCGATACCATTATGTTGCAGCCTTTCCCTGAATTTGATGCAGCAAAAGTTGATGAACTGGCATTAAGTGATTTAGAGTGGATTAAAGAAGCCATTATTGCGGTACGTAATATTCGTGCTGAAATGAATATTTCGCCGGGTAAACCACTTGAATTAATACTACGTGGTGCATCTGAAGATGCTAAACGTCGTATCGCTGAAAACCAAAACTTTATTCAATCTATGGCTCGGTTAGCCAGTATCCGCATATTATCTGAAGGGGAAGAAGCGCCAGTTTCTGTCACTAAATTGATTAATGGCGCTGAGCTATTAATTCCAATGGCAGGTCTAGTTGATAAAGACGCTGAACTCGCTCGCCTAGATAAAGAGCTGGAAAAAGTCACCAAAGAAATTGAATCAATCGAAAGCAAGCTGGCAAATGAAGGTTTTGTAAGTCGCGCCCCTGCTGCCGTTGTTGAAAAAGAACGTGAGCGTTTAGGTGTTAATATTGAAGCGAAAGCTAAAATTGAAGCACAGAAAGTGACGATTGCCTCTTTGTAATCAATTTTCCATATAAGTATTAACGCCCTGATTAGCTTGCTACTCAGGGCTTTTTATTGCATCTTAATTCAAGCATTATCGACTTACTACCTTCACAACTCTCAGATTGAAGTTCCCTTCTGGTTCTCTTTGCACTGAGTTATACACAATAATAATGAAGAGTTTCATATGACAATAAATACACCAGACACAACTCAAAATTACCAAATTCGCCTTCTTGAACAACGTGACAACGCTGGAATTGCCGCTATTATTCGTAAAGTTTCTGCGGAGCATGGACTTACTGCTGATAAAGGCTATGCGATCGCTGACCCGATTTTAGATACACTTTATGATGTTTATAGCCAGCCTCGTAGCGCATATTGGGTTGTTGAAATGCAGGGTGAAATTGTCGGTGGCGGTGGAATATCTCAACTTGCAGGTGGTGATAGCAAAACGGTAGAACTACAGAAAATGTATTTGTCTTCGGCACTGCGCGGTAAAGGGCTGGCAAAGAAAATCGTCCTAATGTCGTTGGAATTCGCCAAAGCACAAGGCTATACACGTTGTTATTTAGAAACAACGGCAGATTTACAAGCTGCAATTAAATTATACGAGAAATTAGGTTTTGAGTTTATTGATGAGCCGCTAGGTCACACTGGCCATGGTGACTGTGAAATCAGAATGCTAAAAACGTTGTAAAACACACATTTTCAACACAAAAAAGGATAGCATTTCGCTATCCTTTTTAATTCAACAACACTGAAAATTAAACTTAGTGAATACGATCTTCAGGCTCTTCATCACCTTCATCATCACCGTCTTCATCATCTTCACCGTTTGGATCTTCAAAATAGGTGCCCCAACCATCATAATTAACGCCCATTTTTTCAGCGAGCTTAATGAGTTGGTCAACTTGCGCGTCGATCAATTCTGCCTTTAATGGCGATTCACTAACAACATCACAACACATTAATGTGATACCGTTTTCAACTTCTAACTCTTCTGCATCAGTCACTTCATAACCGAGTTTAAATGCTTCAACGGCGGCTTTTTCAAGTAAAGCAAAATCGTCTGCTGAGAAGTGATGCTCAATTGCATACAGCGCATCAGGATCGCTACCATCTTCGAGCAGCTCTTCAATAATTAAACGCGTTTCTTCGTTCTGTGCCTCTAGTTCAGCTTTATCTACCATGTCACACCCCTTATTCCGTAATCGCTTGTCTTATGCCATTCTCCCATAGGGTTGACAGTGAAACCATACCCATGACAATAATTTCTTTTTGATAAGGGGTTGATTTTGAATTTTTATGGATATAAATTGAATATTAATTCAATAATAAAAGGCATGTATTTATGAATCCCTTATATAGTAGGCATTTTTTAAGGTTACTTGATTTTACATCTACCGAAATTAATTCACTTTTAAAACTATCCGCTTGGTTAAAATCACAAAAAAAAGCCGGTACTGAACAACCCCTCCTTACGGGTAAAAATTTCGCCCTCATTTTTGAAAAAGATTCGACTCGTACTCGCTGTGCTTTCGAGGTCGGTGCTTTCGACCAAGGTGCTAAAGTCACTTACCTCGGCCCTTCTGGTAGCCAAATCGGCCACAAAGAAACCATGAAAGACACCGCGAGAGTACTTGGACGGATGTATGACGGTATTCAGTATCGGGGATTCAGCCAAAACAATGTTGAAACCTTAGCCACGCACTCGGGAGTGCCTGTATGGAATGGACTAACCAACGAATTCCATCCCACACAGTTATTAGCCGACTTGCTTACCATTCAGGAACATCAACCCAATAAACCATTATCAGAAATTAAATTCGCTTACCTCGGCGATGCGCGCAATAACATGGGCAATTCATTGCTAGAAGCCGCAGCCCTCACAGGCTTGGACTTACGTTTAGTCGCCCCCAAAAGCTGTTGGCCAGAAGAGCAACTGGTTGAAGATTGTCAAAAAATAGCCAAAACAACCGGCGCAAAAATCACGCTAACGGAAGACGTCGCGCAAGGCGTTAAAGATGCTGACTTTATTTATACTGATGTATGGGTTTCAATGGGTGAACCTAAGGAAGTTTGGGCACAGCGTATTAATTTATTAAAGCCTTATCAAGTCAACATGGATGTCATCAAACTCACCGGTAATCCTAACGTGAAATTTTTGCATTGCTTACCTGCATTTCACAATGAGGACACAACCCTTGGTGCGCAGTTAGCAAAAGAATTCAATATGTTCGGTGGATTAGAAGTGACTGAAGAAGTATTTGAATCGCCTTATAGTATTGTGTTTGATCAAGCCGAAAACCGTCTTCATACTATCAAAGCCGTCATGGTCGCAACATTAGCACCTGAGTTACCTGTTGGCAGTTTTTAATATTTCGTTGAATTATGCTTAGCTCAAGCATATTTAGCACAATGATATTCAAAGTAATAATATTCAGGCCAAGTAGGCGTTTACCTTAATAAAACACCTACTTAGGCCGCCCATTATCTATGGTCGTTCGCCTTTGGCTAACCGATCATTTATCACACCAATAAGTTGTGGCAAATCAGCTAATGTATCAATAACGTAATGAGCACCTGCGGCAAATAACTTAGCAGTGGCTTTTTGGCGAAGTTCTAAAATGGCATCATGGGGCATTGTTTGGTATTCATCCCACGTTTTACCAAATTCATTGCCTGATAGCGCAACTCCAACACTCCACATTCCTGCATTGAGCCCTTCAGCAATCCCCGGCACAGCATCATCTACTTTAATACATGAAGCGACTGAATCAATACTAAGCTCAATCACATTCTGTAGCGCCATCCAAGGCCCCGGCCTACCACCAGCCGGTATATCATCACTCGCTACCCAATAATCAGGGCTATAACCTAGTCGCGCTGCGGCAGGCACTAATTTTTCCATCACCGCTCTTGGATATCCTGAACAAGAACCTATTTTTATTTCCTGAGTACGAAGTGCTGCAATAGTTTGAATCACACCCGAAATAGGTGCCGCAAAATCAACAACTTTAGCTATTTGCAATGGCATAAACGTAGCATAAATAGCGTCAATATCGTCATTGTTCATCGAACGGCCAAATTTGTTTTGCCAACAAATATCTATTTCAGGTAACTTTCCTAATGCTTCAATATGTTGCCACTTCCCTAAGCCCATTGGTATACGTGCTTGTTCCAGCGTAATATCAATATCAAATGCGCGATGAAATGCCTCAATAAAAATTTGTGTCGGGGCAAATGAACCAAAATCAACAGTGGTTCCTGCCCAATCAAGAATAACAGCCTGAATTCGGTTCATTTCTCGTCCTTATTTTCCCAGTCAATAGCGTTTTCGATTGCGATTAATAACGCGGTAATATCGTTTTCGTACACTTCCCCAATATTGCCAATACGAAAGCAATCACGCTGAGATACTTTTCCGGGGTAGATAACAAAACCTTGTGATTTCAAACGTAAATAAAATGTTTTAAATTGATAATCTGTTGTTTTTGGCGAGTAGAAAGCAGTAATAATTGGTGAATGTAGAGCATCTTCCAATAACGTGTTAAACCCCAACGCTTTCATACCAGCGACCAATTTGAGTTGATTGCGTTGGTAACGTTGGTAACGTGCTGCTATCCCGCCTTCTTGCGCTAATTCCTGTAAGGCTTGCGCAAAAGCCAATACCGTATGAGTTGGGGAAGTAAAACGCCATTTACCCTGAAAATCTTCCATGCAGCGCCATTGTGCATGCAAATCTAAAGATAAAGAACGAGAGCGCCCCTCACATTTTTCGAGCTCTTCTGTTCGCGCTATGACAAAAGCAAATCCAGGCACCCCTTGAATGCACTTATTTGCCGAGCTAATCAAAAAATCAATATTCAGCGCGGCGATATCCATTGGAATGCCACCAAAACTACTCATCGCATCCACGATGTAACATTTGTGATAACGCAGAGCTAGCCTCGCTACTTTCTCAATTGGATTGAGGATCCCCGTTGTTGTTTCACAGTGCACCATCGCAATATGGGTAATTTGGCTATCCTGCTGTAACCGTTGCTCAATTTTTTCGATATCCGGTAACATGACCTCATCACATGCATATACTGTATGTTGAAGTCCCATACGCTGCGCCATTTCAACCATCCGCGCACCATAGGCACCATTGCTAATAATCAATATTTTATCTTGTGAACCGATGGCTCCGCCTAAAACGGCTTCCACCGCATAGCTGCCGCTGCCTTGTAATAAGACGGATGAATAACCTGTTTGTGTTGTTGCAAGGGAAACAAGCTGCTGACGAATGGATTGCACCACATCGAGGTTATAATCATCGTCCCATGTACAACTATCAAACAACATCGCCTGCTTAACCGTGTTTGAAGTTGTGAGCGGCCCAGGTGTTAAAAGCAAATAGTTACTGACTGTCATTAAAAAACCCACCATTGGTCTATACCAGATTGCTCTTATAATGATGGTAGGCTGACTAAAAGGTCAAAGGAAAAATAGCCATGCAACAAAAAATTCATATAACTATGTATAATGGGCAAGAAAAAATAATTGTGAGAATCTATGAAACTATCCGCAGATGAGATGCCTCAATACTTACTAATCAAAGCGCAGCTACAGGCAAGAATTCAAAACGGGGCGCTAAAAAGTGGTGATAAATTACCGTCAGAACGGGAACTCTGTACTATTTTCAATACCACTAGAGTCACTATTCGCGAAAGTTTGGCACAATTAGAATCTAGTGGAGCAATCTATCGCTCAGAAAGACGCGGCTGGTTCGTTACACCTGAGCGGTTGTGGTTAAATCCAACTCAAAATACCAATTTTCATAAACTGTGTCTTGAGCAGGGTCGATTACCGAAAACGACCTTACTTGATGGTCGAGTTGCAACCGTCCCTACCGATGCAATGGTACCGCTACAATTACAACCCTTTGAACAAATTTATTTACTCACACGCGTCCGTTTTGCGGATAACCGTGCAGTGTGTTATTGCGAAAATCATTGTTTACCCGCCCGCGTACCTGAATTACTACGCCATGATCTTAACGGCAGCTTAACCGAAGTTTATGAAACACATTTTGGTTTGATATACACCAGTATGCATTTATCTTTTTATCCTACAGCGATGCCCCCTCAAGCCGCGAATGCTTTAGGCGTTACCGTTGGTCGCCCAGCCTTGTTATTACAACGATTGAACTACGATCAACATGGGCGAATTCTAGACTATGATGTCGAATATTGGCGTCATGATAGCCTACGAATTGAGGTCGATACGCTTTAGTTGATCGACTATTTTAAGCAAGATAATTTTTAAATTAATAATTCTGTTTCATCTTTTTGTCACATTAGTTCATTAGCGTAGAAAACAACTGGTATATACCAGATTACCTTTACCGCTAATTGGAGACAACGATGAAACATTCCTACCTAACTTGCTTACTGATGGCTGCTTTTTGTTCTACTTCGGCTTTGGCTGCTCCTGTGGTTACTGTTTACTCTTCCGACGGGCTACATGATGGCAATAATAGTTGGTATCAAAATCAATTTGCTGCGTTTACCCAACAAACTGGCATTAAAGTACAGTATGTGGAAAGTGGTTCGGGGGCGATTGTTGAACGCCTAGCGAAAGAGCGAACAAATCCACAAGCCGATGTTTTAATTTCAGTTTCACCCTTTATTCAACGAGCCGCTAAAACACAATTACTAGCACAATTTACGCCAGAAGCTGCCGCTGTTATTCCTAACTCAACCCCTTACTACACCCCGCTGGTCAATAATTACCTCACCTTTATTTATAATGCCAAACTGCTAAAAACCCCACCAGCAAACTGGGCAGATTTGCTCGACAAGCGCTTTAAAAATAAATTGCAGTACTCTACGCCGGGACAAGCAGGTGATGGTACAGCTGTCATGCTACAAGTCTTCCACAGCTTTGCGAGCAAAGATGCGGGGTTTGATTATCTCGGCAAACTTCAAGCTAACAATGTGGGTCCATCAGCTTCAACGGGGAAATTAACTGCGTTAGTGAATAAAGGTGAGATTTACGTGGCAAACGGCGACTTACAAATGAATTTGTCACAAATGGCACGTAATCCTAACATCAAGATTTTCTGGCCCGCAGATGAAAAAGGCCAACGCAGCGCGCTTGATCTCCCTTATGTTGTCAGCCTTGTCAACCAAGGGCCCGAAACCGAAAATGGCAAAAAGCTAATTAATTTCCTACTCAATAAGCAATCTCAAAGCCGTGTGAGTGAACTTTCATGGGGGCTACCTGTACGTTCCGATATCACCCCTAATGACGAACAATACCGTACCGCCATCAATACAATGAAAGGGGTAACAACATGGCATCCTAACTGGGATCAAGTTGAATTATCGTTATCAGCAGATATTTCTCGTTGGCACCAAGTAACTGAGAGCGAGTAATTTTCTATGTTGATGAAAAGGACATTAAGCACCCCGTTGAAAATAGCCGAACATTCGGGGATCACATTAGAGTCGTTACGGGTTTCCTACCATCACAATGTGGTACTGAAACCTTTATCGCTAACGATTGAACCGGGTGAGATATTAGCGCTGATCGGCCCTTCAGGTTCAGGTAAAACGACAGTATTACGCGCTATTGCCGGTTTTGCACAACCCGACAGTGGCCGAATTTTAATTGGCAATAAGGATATTACTAACCTTCCCCCTTTCCAGAGGGGGCTGGGTATGGTTGTGCAAAACTATGCGCTCTTTCCCCATATGAAAGTGGAAGAGAATGTCGCATTTGGTCTGCGCGCTCAAAAACAGCCAAAAACATTAATCACTGAGCGCGTAGTTGAAGCCTTAAACATTGTCGGCATGAGCGATTATGCAACACGTTATCCGCACCAACTGTCTGGAGGTCAACAACAACGAATCGCTATTGCTCGCGCCATTGCCGTGCGACCTCGAGTGTTATTGCTCGATGAGCCACTTTCAGCTTTAGATGCGCAAATTCGCCATAATATGGTTGAAGAAATTGCACGTTTGCATCGCGAACTCCCTGAATTAACGATTCTCTATGTCACACATGATCAAACTGAAGCCCTCGCACTTGGCGATAAAATTGGCATCATGAAAGATGGATATTTAGTGGCTCATGGTGAGAAAGAGGCGCTTTATCATCAACCCCCAAATCGCTTCGCTGCGGAATTCTTAGGTCGTGCAAATATTTTATCCGCGACGGTTTTGGGTTTATCAACAATACCAAACCAAATCAATGTGAGTTGTGGTGGTTCATTGATTGAAGCTCAAGCCACCACAATGCGTACAGGAACACATAAATGGGTGTGCCTACGACCTCAGCACATTAGTCTCACACCAAGAAATGATACTTCGAATCAATTACATGCCACTTTATGTGCTATTCGATGGCAAGGGGATTTAACCCATCTTGTCTGTGATGTTTCAGGTGAAAGCGTGACGGTCGCCGTGACGCATTTATCCTCTGCACCACGGGTAGGGGATAAACTCACGCTGTGGTTTTCACCAACCAATACCATTTTAATTGAGGATTGATATGTCTCACATTAGTGCATTCAAGCAACCCTTTATTAAGCTAAGACCTATTTACTGGTTGCTACCGCCATTATTGGTATTAGCCACGTTATTTTTCTATCCACTTTTACTGATAGCGGAACAAGCCATACAAACACAATCAGGGCATTGGGGATTGGAAACCTTTTGGCAAGTGATTGAATCACGTCGATTTATCAATGGATTATGGAATACGCTGCAAATTGCTTTTTTCGCGACACTGGGCTGCTTAATGGTAGGTAGTCTATTCGCGATAATATTAGTGTTTATTCCTTTTCCTGGCAGCCGTTTAATCACTCAAGTTATTGATACTTTCATCGCATTACCCACTTTTTTGATTACACTCGCTTTTACCTTTATTTATGGCTCCGCAGGTTTATTAAATGGGTCATTGATGGCCGTTTTTAATATTGAACTCCCTCCCATTGATTTTTTATATTCAATCAACGGCGTTATTTTGGCTGAAATCACTGTATTCACACCACTTGTTATGCGCCCTTTGATGGCAGCATTAAGACAAATAGATAAAAGCCAACTAGAGGCAGCAAGTATTTTAGGTGCTCATCCTGCTCGTGTTATCAGACAAATTATTTTTCCTGCCGCGCTTCCCGCCTTATTAGCTGGTGGAAGTTTATGTTTATTACTTACAACGAATGAGTTTGGCATCGTATTGTTCATCGGTGCCAAAGGTGTGAATACACTACCTATGATGGTCTACAGTAAAGCGATTCTTGAATCTGATTACACTGTGGCCTGTATGATAGCGCTGATAAATATACTTATCTCATTAGGATTGTTTTTCTTATACCGAGTGGCGACAACTCGCCTCAGTGCAAAGGGGTAAGTATGCTTATTTGGTCTAAAAAAGGGCGAATTACAGCGAGCATTATCGCCATCGCTCTATTTTCATTACTATTTTTATTGCCGCTGGGTATGATCTTACTGTCCAGCTTAACTAAGCAATGGAATGGTATTTTACCATCAGGTTTTACCATTTCTCATTTCATCAATGCATTTAGTGGTTCCGCTTGGGACGCCATATTATCCAGTTTAATTATTGGGTTCAGTGCGAGCTTGTTCGCTTTGGTATGCGGTTTATGGGCGGCATTAGCGTTACGGCACTATAGTGGTAGATTACAAAAATATCTCAGTATCATGTTCTATTTACCCAGTGCTATTCCATCAGTTTCCATTGGTCTTGGAACCCTCGTGGCTTTCAGTCAAGGTTACTTGCAAATGAATGGGACATTTTGGATTATTTTTTCTGCCCACTTTGTCTTAATTTCAGCATTCACCTTTAGCAATGTCTCGACTGGTTTAACCCAAATTTCACCTGATATCGAAAATGTTGCCTTCAGTTTAGGCGCCTCTCCAGGGTATCGATTATTCCATGTCACGCTACCATTATTGATGCCTTGGATAATTTCAGCGCTTGCACTCAGCCTTTCCCTTTCATTAGGCGAATTGGGGGCGACCATGATGTTATATCCTCCGGGTTGGGCAACGTTACCTGTGTCTATTTTTAGCCTAACCGACAGAGGAAATATCGCTGATGGCTCTGCATTAACAATAGTATTAGTGGTGATAACATTGATTCTAATGAGGTTACTCGAAAGAGTGGCTAAGCGGCTGGGGCAAAAATAATTATTGAATACAAATTATCATGCAAAGCCCTGAATGGGCTTTGTAATTTTAACAAATTTCAAACTGACGATGATGATTTCGTCCAATCTTCTAATTTAAGCCCAGATACCCGTGAAAATTCACGCGTATTATTTGTCACCAAAATTGAGTTAGATGAAATTGCATGACCTGCAATTGCAGTATCATTGTTGCCGATCGGTGTACCTATATCTGATAGCATCTTTTTAATTGTTGTGGTCGCATCAATTGCAGCCTTATCCCAAGGTAAGATAGCATCGAGGCGCTCACAAAAAGCATCCACTAATACATTGTGCTTAGCAGATGCTTTTTTGCCAACCGCCCCAAAACGCATTTCTGAGTATGTGATTGCTGAAACGACAATTGAATATCGTTTCATTACACAATCTTGTAGTTTTTCAAGTAAATATATTGGTTGCTCTCTCATAATGAATGAGCAAATATTTGTATCAAGCATATAAATTCTTTTCACAAAATCACCCGTCCATCTTCGATAACATCTTCCCTATCAAGTAAAAAGTCACTATCTGCTTTACCTTCATCAGTAAATGACAACCAATTAGGTTTTACAGGTCGTAAAATAATACTGTCCCCTTCACGACTAATTTCTAACTCATTTACACCCTCAAAATCGAAATCTTTAGGTAAACGGATGGCTCGATTATTACCGTTTCTAAATATAGAAACTGTTTTTGTCCTCATCAGGTACCTCCTTTGAATCAGCTCTAACATATGTTAAGTATATGCACCAATTAGCATATGTCAACATATGTCAAATAGACAGCTAATCACTGAACTTACCATTTTCTTCTTCAACCGTAATCATCTCTATGATTTTTCGGTTTTATCTTTTTAGATTAAATATCAACCAAATTGCAAAATGAAAAAAAATTCATTTTTCTTTATGCAAACGCTTGCGTCAAACAAAGAGATGCGTATAATTCGCCACAATTTGTCGGGAGAAACCATGAACGCTGCTATTCTATTATTGACTCAGAATACCTCCACCGCACTGCCTTCGAGCGGTCTGGACAGCCAGTTTTTCCCCTCCGTATTTGAAAAAAAGCCCCTCATTGAGGGGCTTTTTTTTGGCCTATCCCCTAACGCGTCTTGCTGACACAGGAGAATAACGATGCCGAACCCTCTATACCTTCGCGACATAATTTCTATTAACGATCTCGATCGCTCTGATCTAGAGCTAGTGCTTAAAGTTGCTGCCGCACTAAAAAAACAACCACAACCCGAGTTTCTTAAGCATAAAGTTATTGCTAGTTGTTTCTTTGAAGCCTCGACTAGAACTCGTTTGTCTTTTGAAACTGCAATTCATCGCCTTGGCGCATCTGTGGTCGGTTTTTCTGACAGCACCAATACATCGCTAGGTAAGAAAGGGGAAACCTTAGCAGACACTATCTCGGTCATCAGCCAATATGTTGATGCGATAGTCATGCGCCACCCTCAAGAAGGTGCCGCACGTCTAGCAAGTCAATTTGCAGGGCAGATCCCCGTCATTAATGCCGGAGATGGCTCTAACCAGCATCCAACACAAACTTTACTCGACTTGTTTACCATTCAAGAAACCCAAGGCCGTTTAGAAAATCTACAAGTGGCAATGGTGGGTGACCTTAAATATGGCAGAACCGTACATTCACTCACTCAAGCGCTCTCCAAATTTAAAGGCAATCACTTTTATTTTATCGCCCCTGAAGTACTGGCGATGCCAAATCATATTTTGAATATCCTTGAAGAAAAAGGCGCAACTTATAGCCTACATAGCAACATCGATGAAGTTATGCCTGAACTCGATATCCTTTATATGACTCGCGTACAAAAAGAGCGCCTAGATCCATCTGAGTATGCCAATGTCAAAGCACAGTTTATTTTACGCGCCGAAGACCTGCATTCTGCCAAACCGAATTTAAAAGTTTTACACCCATTACCTCGTATCGATGAAATTACCGTCGACGTTGATAGCACTCCTTACGCCTACTATTTCCAACAAGCAGGAAATGGGATTTATGCGCGACAAGCATTGTTGTCACTGGTGTTAAATAAAGAATTGGCCATCTGAGGAGAAAATAATCATGACTCACGATCATAAATTACAAGTTGAAGCCATCAGCCACGGTACTGTCATCGACCATATTCCCGCTCAAATTGGTTTCAAACTGCTAAAACTGTTTAAGCTGACCAAAACTGATGAACGTATTACTATTGGATTGAATTTACCCTCAAGTAATTTAGGCAAAAAAGATATAATTAAAATTGAGAATACTTTTTTGACTCCTGAACAAGCCAACCAATTAGCGATGTACGCACCGGAAGCTACCGTAAATCGTATCGAAGATTATCAAGTTGTTGAAAAACTAGAGCTCACATTACCTGAGCATATTGATAATGTGTTGGTGTGCCCAAATAGTAACTGCATCAGCCATAATGAACCCGTTTCTAGCAGTTTTCGCGTTAAGAAAATTGATAAAGAAGTCGCACTTACCTGTCGATTCTGCGAAAAAGAATTCGATAGAGATGCAGTGATCAATAATCAGTAAACAATTTAAGCGTAAACTGTTGCTTTGTATGGGCGCTATCAGCGCTTATACTAACAGTCAATAGCTCGTAAAGTTGTTTCCTCGATTAAACGGAGTAGTTATGTCATACGAAATTAATACAGAAAACGCACCAGCCGCTATCGGTCCTTATGTACAAGGTGTTGATTTAGGCAGTATGGTTATCACTTCAGGTCAAATCCCTGTTAATCCAAAAACCGGCGAAGTACCTGAAGATATTGCTGCGCAAACTCGTCAATCACTCGATAACGTAAAAGCAATTTTAGAAAAAGCAGGCTTAAAAGCCTCTGATATCGTGAAAACAACGGTATTTGTGAAAGATTTGAATGATTTCGCTACTGTTAATGCGACTTATGAAGAATTCTTCAAACAACATAATGCACCATTCCCTGCGCGTTCATGTGTTGAAGTAGCTCGCCTTCCAAAAGATGTCAAAATCGAAATCGAAGCTATTGCAGTTCGTAAATAATGACTAACAATTAATAAAACTATCAAACTAGTGAATTGAATGTAGTCACTGCCTTCTATTGATAGCAATGCGCTATTAGAAGGCAGTCTCTTTTTATTTATCCGCCTTTTACTCCTCATCGCCAATTAGCAATTATTCTCATTCATTGCAAACAAAAAAACGCGAATAATCCTTTTTTTATTTTTATCTCTGCGCTTTTGATATTCATACAAATTATTTTTTTCCTTGTTTTAAATCAAACTAGCGTCATCTAAAAAAAAGCAATAACCTATATATTGTGCTTTAATTACAACACAAGACACAATATGTAGTGTTTATTCACATTTTATCCACAGATTGACTCACACAACTATGAATAATAGATAACACTGTTTATCTGTGGATAACTAAAGAAGGAGCTTTAAAGTGGGAACGGTTGTTATTAAAAGAGATGGTTGTCAGGTCAGCTTTGGCCTTCCGAGAATTCAAGAAGCCGTCAAGCGCGCTGCCGCTGCGGCGAATGTTAAGGATGACGATTACTGTCTTCAGGTTGCCTCCGTTGTAACGGAACAACTGTGCAACCGTGACAAAGTCGATATTCGCGAAATTCAAGATGCGGTAGAAAACCAACTCATGGCAGGCCCTTATAAGGACTTGGCTCGCGCCTATATTGAATATCGTCACGATAGAGATAGCGAACGCGAAAAGCGCAGCCAGCTCACGCATGATATCCGCGGCCTCATTGAACAAAGCAATGTTTCTTTACTCAATGAAAATGCCAATAAAGACAGCAAAGTTATCCCCACTCAGCGCGACCTACTGGCTGGCATTGTAGCTAAACATTATGCCAAACAACATATTTTGCCACGCGACATCGTTCAAGCCCATGAACGCGGTGAAATTCACTATCACGACCTTGATTACGCGCCATTTTTCCCAATGTTCAACTGTATGTTAATCGACCTTGAAGGCATGTTAACTAATGGTTTTAAAATGGGAAATGCAGAAATTGAACACCCTAAATCAATTTCAACTGCAACCGCAGTAACCGCACAGATTATTGCTCAAGTTGCTAGCCATATTTATGGCGGTACAACGATTAACCGTATTGACGAAATTTTAGCGCCTTATGTCAAAACAAGTTATGACAAACATCTTAAAGTCGCCAAAGAATGGAATATTGCGGATGCCGAAGGCTATGCACAAAGTCGTACTGAAAAAGAGTGTTACGATGCTTTCCAATCTTTAGAATATGAAGTTAATACCTTACATACCGCTAATGGACAAACGCCATTTGTCACCTTTGGTTTTGGCTTGGGGACTTCAAAAGAAGCACGCCTCATTCAACAATCTATTTTGAAAAATCGGATTGCAGGTCTTGGCAAAAATCGTAAAACAGCGGTGTTCCCAAAACTGGTGTTTGCCATTAAAAAAGGCTTAAACCACCAGCTTGGCGACCCGAGCTATGATATCAAACAACTCGCTCTTGAGTGCGCTAGCAAACGCATGTACCCCGATATTCTTAACTATGACAAAGTTGTTGAAGTCACTGGCTCATTTAAAACCCCAATGGGTTGCCGCAGCTTCTTAGGCGTCTATGAAGAAGATGGCCAGCAAATCCATGATGGACGCAACAATATCGGCGTCATCAGCCTTAACTTGCCACGTATTGCTATTGAAGCGCAAGGCAATGAAGATGCATTTTGGATATTGCTCGAAGAGCGTCTATCTATTGCGAAAAAAGCCTTAATGACCCGTATTGCGCGCCTCGAAAATGTCAAAGCCCGTGTCGCCCCAATCCTCTACATGGAAGGTGCTTGTGGCGTAAGATTAAAAGCGGATGATAATATCGCAGAGATCTTTAAAAATGGTCGCGCCTCTATTTCGCTGGGCTACATTGGCTTACACGAAACAATTAATGCACTATTTGGCAACCAAACTCACGTCTATGACAGTGAAAAACTCAGAGAAAAAGCCGTCGCCATTGTTGATCGACTACGCCAAGCTACTGATAAGTGGAAAGAAGAAACTGGCTATGGTTTTAGTTTATACAGCACACCAAGTGAGAATTTATGCGATCGCTTTTGCCGCATTGATACTGCCGAATTTGGTGTGATCCCGGGCGTAACAGATAAAGGTTATTACACCAATAGCTTCCATTTGGATGTTGAAAAACAAGTTAATCCTTACGATAAAATTGATTTTGAATCGCCTTATCCACCTCTCGCAAATGGGGGATTCATCTGCTATGGCGAATATCCAAACTTACAACATAACGTTAAAGCCCTTGAAGATGTTTGGGATTACAGCTATCAGCACGTTCCTTACTATGGTACCAACACACCTATTGATGAATGTTATGAATGCGGTTTTTCAGGCGAATTTTCCTGTACCAGCAAAGGGTTTACCTGCCCTGCCTGTGGCAATCATGATACAACGCGAGTTTCTGTAATTCGCCGCGTCTGCGGTTATTTAGGCAGCCCGGATGCAAGGCCATTTAATGCAGGAAAACAAGAAGAAGTAAAACGTCGAATTAAGCACTTAGGTAATGGGCAACTTGGGTAAATATTAGGTTAATAACATGAATTACCATCAATATTATCCCGTTGATGTCGTTAATGGCCCCGGTACACGTTGCACCCTGTTTGTTTCAGGGTGCGTTCACCAATGCCGAGGTTGTTATAATAAAAGCACATGGCGGGTAGATTCAGGCATTCCATTCACGCAAGAAATGGAAGATAGGATAATTCAAGATTTACAAGATACGCGGATCCGCCGACAAGGCCTGTCCCTTTCAGGCGGCGATCCTCTGCATCCTGCTAATCTACCGGCGATACTGAAATTAATTAAACGGGTAAAAACAGTTTGTCCCGATAAAGACATTTGGCTGTGGACAGGTTATGAATTGAATGAATTGACGTTAGAGCAACAAAAAGTGGCTCGACTCATCAACACACTCATTGATGGCAAGTTTGAACAGGATTTATATAACCCTTCTTTGGTCTGGCGTGGAAGCAGCAATCAAGTGATCCATAAACTACGTTAACTCATTGATACATAATTAAGCTTCTCTCTCCCAGAGGAGCTTAGTACCAAAACCTAATTTATTATCGACCATTTTAACCTTTTGTAAGCAAAGCTGCCAAACGGGTAGTTTCGCTGTCAATGCGATAGGAAAGCGCTGGCAATAAGCCGCTCTAGCCTGTTGTTCAACAACACCGTCAAGTACTTCAATGCTTCCTGTGAATTGAACACCCTGAATTTTACTCACCTCTTTAGTTTGTGCCGAAACTGTACCTGCAACTTGCGGGTTAGCTAGCATCAATTTTCCATGGGTCGAATTTGGGTCAGTCATTAGAATTAAGCTCATCACTTGCGCATCAAATGCATAATAACAACTGGCAGGCCAGATATCATATTCATGATAAGTAAATAAAGAAAAGACGTGTTGGCGGGAAAAATAGCGCTGAATATGTTTTAGAGATTGTTCTGGCGTCATAGCGTTTTCCTGATTAACCCGTTCAGAACAAGCTTTTGGGAGATTCCCCTTAAGCTTGCTTAAACTGTTCTGAACGTAGGCGTAAATTCGCTATTACTATACTCTAAATACTTAAAATTTTTACTCAGAATAATTTGAGTATTACTCTAAATAATTCGAGTTGTAGCTAGGCGGCAAGTGAACGAGACGCTAGGAGCATACACAAGTATGTGACTAGTGCGAATGAACGCGGCCAACAACGCTACGGCTCGAAGTATGACGAGTAACAGATTTACTCTAAATAATTCGAGTTGTAGCTAGGCGGCAAGTGAACGAGACGCTAGGAG
>NZ_JBQDNB010000003.1:0-80357 GCF_052096715.1 Providencia sp. | reverse complement strand
CATACACAAGTATGTGACTAGTGCGAATGAACACGGCCAACAACGCTACGGCTCGAAGTATGACGAGTAAAAGATTATTTATAGATAGCCGCGGTACCATTCATTGAATTTTCACCGCCAGCAGAAATCACACGGAATGAAGTTGCACCAGCTTCATCAGCTTTTTTGGCTAATTGTGCGGTTAAATCATTAACGCTTACTGCACCTGTTACTGAAACATAGCCTGTTGCTGCTTTATCGGTATTTTGAACTTCAGTTGCTGCCATTGTACCGAATGAAAAAGCACCTAAAGTTAAAGCTGTAGCAAATAGTTTTGACATTTTCATAATATATTCCTTTGGTGAATTTGATTTTTAACAGGGGTTTTACTGTTTCCCTGTGATGTGGATCATATTATGCGCTTTAATTAGAAATGAAAATTAGCTAATTTTGCTATAGTTATTCAACTTATTTGAACATGAACCTAGGTTGAGGCTTCAGATTTGTGACAGATTTATATCAATTTCTAGTTAGAATTTAGTATGTTATAAACATTACTATTCAAGAGTATATTCGACCTTACTGCTGATATTTTTCCTTATATATCAGCACAGAATGATAAATTTAAAGATTAAAAATAGGGTTATGAAACAGAATAATTGGTATTTATACTTAATTAGGCAGAAGAACAACGCGTTATATTGTGGAATAACCACTGACGTGCAGCGACGTTTTACCCAACATAAAGAAGGAAAAGGCGCAAAAGCATTGAAAGGGAAGGCACCACTCACACTAGTCTTCCAATGTGCAGTCGGCAATCGTTCTAGTGCATCACAAGTAGAATATAAAATTAAACAGTTGAATAAAAAGACAAAAGAAAGGCTGGTTATTAGCCAGCCTGATAATATTATTGATTACTTAGCAAATTATACGTTATCAAAATGCGAAGAATAGGTCACTTGACCGGTGTGATCATTCATTTCACCATTTTCAAGCCCACAAATCATAAAATGCGATTGATGTTCTGGCCATTGACAGTGAATATCATGGTTTGATGCAAGCTTAAAACCAAAGCGGCGATAATAATCAGTATCCCCTAATACCACTACAGCACCATAACCAAACTCATTTAAGCTATCTAAGCCCTCATAAACCAGTTTTTCACCAATACCTTGGCCTTGATATAATTTACTAACGGCAAGGGGGGCTAAACCTACCCACTGAACATCTTCACCATTAACATCCACAGGGGTGAAACCGATATAACCTATCACTTCACCATCGTCATTCGTGGCAACGACACCGAGTGTCAGCAGGCCATCTTCACGTAAATGTTGAACAAGATCCGCTTCCGATCCTGTCGGAAACGTTGCACGTAATAATCTGTCGATACCCATAGCATCAACTGGGATCTCTACTCGGATCAACATGAAGTTAGCGCAAGTGTTTTTTGCTCTGCGCCCTCATCTTCTTGTACTGCTTTAATCACATCCGCCAATTGAAGGAGTGTAAAACGCAATGGCGCAGGCATATTTTCAAGTTCAAAAGCATCCATTAAGTTTTTAACATACAAACCTAATTCCGTATCACCTTCAATAACTAGCCTACGTTGGAAAAACAACGTATCTGGATCTTCTTTACGTGCAGCAATCAAAATCAAGTCATTAGCATTCCCACTGACACTTACATCAGCTTGTGCATGTTGCTTAACGACGAGAACGCCTTCTTGCAAACTAATAAACCACACTAATGCTAAATCGTTGATTGCTACTTTTAGCCATTTACCTTCAAGAAAGTCTAGCTCACCCTCTTTTACCGACTCACGAAACTGCCAACTTAATAGTTGCTCAAGTACTTGGCGTTGCAAGGCAAATGGGGTCACTTTTAAAGGTAACTTCAATAAAGAAGGCCCTTTTGTTATGAGTTGAGAACGAATTTTACCTAACACAATACTGACTCCCGTATCAATTATTGGTCCGTTTCCGCATAACTACTGGGTTGGAGTAGCAGCTTAAGTTGTGACTTAATTTATGATAGCTATCTTGCCAAAAAAATACATTATTAGCTTGATCCTATATCAATTTTTACTCATCTCGCCAATATTTATTTTTTAACTTGCAGACCCTAGCAACGAATACTGATAGCCATTAACAATTTCTCTGCTCTAAATCAAAACCGATAACAGACCATTTGATTAAAATATGCTGTTGTGAAATCGATACAGGGATAGATGTAATGGAATTACTTTGCCCAGCAGGAAGCCTGCCAGCCTTAAAAGCGGCGGTGGATAATGGTGCCGATGCAGTTTATATTGGACTCAAAAATGATACCAATGCACGTCACTTCGCAGGATTAAATTTTACTGAAAAAAAACTGCATGAGGCAGAGCGATATATCCATAGTCGTAAACGTAAATTACATATTGCGATTAATACATTTGCCCATCCAGAGAGTTATCAGCGTTGGAAAGATTCCGTCGATCTTGCCGCTGATCTAGGTGCTGATGCCTTGATCATCGCTGATATTGCGATGTTAGAATATGCGGCCAATAAATATCCACATATTGAACGTCATGTTTCTGTGCAAGCCTCAGCCACAAATACTGAAGCCATACGATTTTATGAACGTAATTTTCAAGTTCATCGTGTTGTCCTCCCTCGCGTCTTATCTATTCATCAAGTAAAACAACTCGCTAAAAATAGCCCTGTGCCTCTTGAAGTCTTTGCTTTTGGCAGCCTGTGTATTATGGCTGAAGGCCGCTGTTATCTTTCGTCTTATTTGACCGGAGAATCACCCAATACCGTCGGTGCTTGCTCACCAGCACGCTTTGTTCGCTGGCAACAAACGCCAAATGGGATGGAATCACGCCTAAATGACGTGCTAATTGACCGCTACGAAAAAAATGAAAATGCGGGTTATCCGACATTGTGTAAAGGCCGATATCTGGTTGATGAACAGAAATATCATGTGCTCGAAGAACCCACCAGCTTAAATACGATTGAACTGCTTCCTGATTTAATGGCAGCCAATATCGCATCAGTCAAAATTGAAGGCCGGCAACGTAGTCCTGCCTATGTGACTGAAGTAACAAGAATTTGGCGACGCGCTATCGACTGCTATAAAGCAAACCCAGAACAATTTGTAACTGACCCTAAATGGCTGAAAGTTCTTGGTAACCTTTCCGAAGGTAGCCAAACCACTCTGGGTGCATATCACCGCAAATGGCAGTAATTAGGGGAATATCATGAAGTACGCTTTAGGGTCAGTTCTCTATTACTGGCCAAAACAAACTTTGAACGATTTTTATCAACTTGCCATGCAAAGTGAAGCCGACATTATTTACATCGGTGAAACCGTTTGCAGTAAACGTCGCGAAATGAAACCAAGCGACTGGATAGAGCTTGCCCGCCAACTCGCCAGTAGTGGCAAACAAATAGTCTTAAGCTCACTAGCTTTATTGCAGGCACCTTCAGAATTGAAGGAAATCAGTAAACTGGTTGATAACGGCGAGTTTCTCGTTGAGGCACATGATTTTGGTGTAATAAACATGCTAGCAGAAAAAAAGCTCCCTTTCGTCGCAGGGCATGGCCTCAACTGTTACAACGCACAAACACTCAATATTTTATTACGTGAAGGTATGACACGTTGGTGTATGCCTGTTGAGCTCTCACGCGACTGGCTGATAAACTTGCTCAATCAATGTGACGATATTGGTATTCGCGGGAAATTTGAAGTTGAAGTCATGAGCTACGGACATCTTCCCCTCGCCTATTCAGCAAGATGCTTCACGGCTCGTTCAGAAAACAAGCAAAAAGATGAGTGCGAAACCTGCTGTATTAACTATCCACAAGGGCGTGAAGTGCTCTCTCAGGAACAACAACAAGTCTTTATACTTAATGGAATACAAACTCTTAGTGGTTATTGCTACAATCTTGGAAACGAATTGGAGTCAATGAAAGATTTGGTTGATATCGTCCGAGTTTCCCCAGAAAGTGAGCATTCACTTGAGATACTCTCACAATTTAAAGCCAACGAAAATGGAATTGCCCCTATCGCTATTGCAGATAAAAGCTGTAATGGTTATTGGCGACAAATTGCTGGTTTATCAATGATATCGTAATATTTAAAGCAAAATAGGGCTAATAAATTATATATTCAGCCCTATCTGATTTAAGATTCTTTATGATGTTTACGCCAGCGATTAAATACATGGCTAATATGGCGTAGTTCGCCATCACGTAACATACCGATTAACACACCAATTACTGAATAAATTACGCCTAGAATTAGCATCATAACGATATCCATTAATACGTCACTAAACGGTAATCCCATTTGATTAATCCCCGCCATAGCGCTTGTAGCCCATGTGGAAGGCAATGCAGATGCAATCATTCGAACCCAATCAGGCATCGCTTGCAGTGGCCAAATTGTCCCTGACATATAAAAGACCGGTGTTGTAATAAACGCGAGCGTTAGATAAATCATTTCGACACTACGTAAGCACTCAGTGACGAGTTTTCCTAAACCAATAACCGCTAGCAGGAAAGGAAAAGTAAGCATCCAAATTTGGTATAACGGTGCTTCTTGTCGATAACCTAATATCCACGGCCACAACGCGAAAAAAACAGTCGATAGAAATAACCAAATTGGAATTAACGCCGAAAGCGCACCTAAATAAACCGCCAACGGTGGCTTACCTTTTGGTGTTGAGCGAATTGCAATACTGACTCGTACACAAGCAATTAACAATGAATGCTGTAATAACATCACCAATAAGCCGGGAAAAACAATCGCCGCAAAGCTTACACCTGGGTTATACAAAGGTTCAGTTTCACTACGTATCGGCGTAATAATAACTTTCGCTTGCTCTTTACTGTAGCCTGCATTTTGAAGAAGTTGCAGATTATAAGCGCTCAACAAAGATTGATATGCATTAGCCAGCTCTTGCTGAATTTGCCCACTCGCAAGACGGTTTGTTGCATCCCCATAAACCGGCACCGTAATATTTTTACCGCTTAAAAGGTGTTGCTCAAAATCCGTTGGAACAATAACAATCGCAAATAATTTTCTTGCAATCATATCCTGCCGAGCTTGCGCTAAATTATCATAACCATGCAATTGCACTTTCGGCGTCGCATCTAAATCACGAATAAGTGTGCGGCTCGCCACGCTATGATCCATATCGATGACAGCTACAGGTAAATCCCACAGCACGGGTTTTGCATACACTAAGCTCATCACGCATAAAGACACCAATAACAACAACCACATAGGTTTCTCTAGCATACCCAATAGCACTTTACGGAAAGTAGCAAAATACATTGACATTAAGCGACCTCCCCTTGCATTTCGAGCCGTTTAACCAATCTTTTACGGATCAAAAATGCAGTCACTACCGGATAAATCAGCAAAAATAGACACACTTGAATAATGCGAGAAAATGAAATTTCGCGCAAAAAGATGTCAAACATGGCATTTAATGTATGCGTAAGCGGTTCAATATTCGAAATAATTTGAGCCGGCAAAATCATTGATAATTCAGGCACCGCCATCCCAGAAAAAGCTAAGGCGATACTGACTAACATCCCGATTAAGCTGTAAGCCATAATGGCGCTTGAGGTAAAGCTAAAGAGTAGTAATCCAATACTCTGCGCCGCTATCACATAGAAAAAGCCCACCATAACCATATAAAGGGGATTACCGATAACTTTTGCATCGAAAATAGTCACTAACGCCGCGAGCTCAACAATTAATAAGGTTGTAAAAAACAAAGTATAAGGCGCCATCTTACCTAACAAAGCCATGGTAAACGGCTTCACGCTTTGTAATGTTGTGCCTCGAGACATGGTATAAATGGTACAAGTCACCACAAACAATTGCAGCATATGAATAGTGGCGGCAAATTGCTGATAGTAAATATAGCTACCACTCGGATTAAACAGACTGTCATAAGACAACGCAACCTGCGCTAGTGGCGGTAATGAACGCCCCATCGACTTAGCCATTTCTTGGCGGTACTTTGCATTAAGCTCGGCCACTAACCCACTAAAGTCTTGAATCGCATAACTACCTGATGCATAAAATAATGCGTTGTAGTACATGCGCAGCTCTGGCTGACGACCTCGTAAAATATCCTCTTCAAAGTTATGTGGGATATACAACAAGGCATAATCTTTTGAACTTCCCAATCTTTTTAAAGAGGTATTTAAATTATCATCGACGGTTTTAACATCAGCGTGAGGCCCTGCATTCAAGTCTCTAATAATTTGTCTAGAAATCGGACTATGGTTGTTATCCACCACTGAAACGGGCAGATCCATCAAGGTTCCCTCTGAAAAGTTAGCACTAATTAGCGTAAACAACATCAAAGGAAATAACCAACTTAGCCAGTGAAATACTGGGCTGCGGATAGCCATCTTGGTTTCGCGACTAAAGGCGTGTTCAAAGCCATGCCAAGCGAACTTTAATTTCATTCCAGCACCTTTTTATTTATCCCAGTGCCATAACACACTCATCCCAGGTCTTAAACCGTTCACAGGCTCTAACGGATATAGGCGCACTTCAAACGTTTTTAAATCAAAATCCCCTGTAGCTCTGGTCGCACGCTTTGTGGCGTAATCACCTTTTGGTGCAATATAACGAATTTGTGCCTCAATCAGTTTATCCCCCAAAGCAGGTACAGATAACTGAATCTTATCCCCTTTTTTTACATCGACTAAAATATCTTCGCGTAAATTATAAATAAAATAGGCTTGAGGAATACGAATTAATGATACCAGCGGGCTGCCCGCATTGAATAATTCGCCAATTTCAGCAGGGATAGGACCCACTTCACCATCTACAGGTGCCTTAACCTGTAAATCATCCACTTGTACTTGTATTTCTGCGAGTTTTTGCTCAGCTTGATTAAGCGCGGCTTCATATTGATGACGTAATTCAACACGGTCACCATGTTGGCCTTCATCTAAACGCGCCTTCGCACCTTGAACCTGCTGGAACGCCACATCTTTAGCTTTTCGCGCGCTATCCAATTCATTTGCAGAAACGTAGCCTTTACCAGAAAGACTGCTTAAACGTGCAAACTCACGAGTTGCATTTTGATACTGTGAATTTGCTTCCGCTAAAGAAGCTTGTAAGTCACGAAGGGTTTCTTCACGGGTACCATTAATTGAGAGGTCAAGCTGCGCTTGCGCCTGTGCTTTTGCTGCTTTTAACGCTGAATATTGTGCTTGTAGCTCTGGGCTTTCTAAGGTCAATAGTAATTGCCCTTGTTTAACATCATCGCCACGCTCAACATGTCGTTCAATCACTCGCCCTTTTGCTTTTGAAGTCACGATGACTTCAGGTGCATCAACTTCACCCTGTAACAATAGATATTGATTATGGGAATGAAAAAGCGCTGCCGCTGCTATTAAGATAAGCATCAACAAAATCAGTACTATTGTTCTTTTTTTCATTATTTATATGAGCCTTAAATAATAACGTAGGTAACTATCATCTCTAGAGTATGACAATAAATGCAGTGAGATGTTAATAAAATCGTGCGGAAGATCACAAAAAGTGAGGCCTTTGTATAATATTGGAGCGATTTATTTCTTATGTCAAATAATGATGAACTAACATAATGCGAATGTCGATTACTTAACCAACGACTTACGATATAATTGTAATTCTAATGGATGCCTACCGACGATGACCTACAAATAGCATATCCCACTAATTACATACATAAATATGTATTAGTACGAGATAGCGAAATTACCCCACAACATGAATACCACGAGCTAATGCTCTAAATAATTCATGATGTGGGTAGGCGACTAGCGAGGATATCTTGGGGAGCATACATAAGTATGTGACCCAAGTAGCCGAGTGAAGTCAACACCCCCACAACATGAATATGACGAGCCAATGCTCTAAATAATTCATGATGTGGGTAGGCGACTAGCGAGGATATCTTGGAGAGCATACATAAGTATGTGACCCAAGTAGCCGAGTGAAGTCAACACCCCCACAACATGAAGTATGACGAGCATGTACGAATTTGATTTAATTTTACTCCTACTCCAACAAATGTGCGTCTACCTGGTTATCGCTTGGGCGCTAAGTCGAACCCCACTCGTCATTCCTCTACTAAAAGTGAGTATCCGCTTACCTCACAAAGTGATGTGTTACCTGATTTTCTCTGTGTTTTGTATTATCGGGACATACTTTGGCTTACACATTAATGATTCAATTGCGAATACTCGTGCAATTGGAGCGGTTCTTGGTGGCTTACTTGGAGGCCCTGTTGTTGGTTTTGCTGTTGGTTTCACTGGAGGCTTACATCGCTATTCACTAGGGGGGATGAGCGCATTTAGCTGCATGATTTCGACTATTGTTGAAGGTCTCATTGGTGGCTTGGTACATCGTTATTATATGAAACGGGGAGAAATTAATAAGATATTTAATCCCGTCACAGCGAGTTGTGTCACTTTCATCGCTGAAATAATTCAAATGCTCATTATTCTTTTACTCGCTCGTCCTTTTGATGAAGCATTAGAATTAGTCAAAAACATTGCTGCCCCAATGGTAATTGCTAATACAATTGGCGCTGCGATGTTTATTCGTATCTTACTGGATAGACGCGCTATTGTTGAAAAATACACCAGTGCATTTTCAGCGCAAGCCCTCAAGATTGCACTTTGTACCGATGGTATTTTACGATCAGGCTTCAACGCTGATAACAGCATGAAAGTTGCAAAAATTATTTACCAAGAATTAGAAATTGGCGCGGTTGCGATTACCGATCGTGAAAAAATACTGGCTTTTATTGGATTAGGTGCCGATCATCATCGGCTCGGAACGCAAATTGCCTCAGAACAATCAAGAAGAGCTATTGAAAACAATGAAGTTGTCTATGCCGATGGTAGTGAAACACCCTATAAATGCTCCCTTAGTCCGAGCTGTAAACTAGGTTCTGCACTTGTTATTCCTTTACGAGGTGAGAACGATCGCGTTATTGGCACAATTAAGCTATATGAAGCTAAAAATCGACTCTTTAGCTCAATTAACCGCACCTTGGGCGAAGGGATTGCCAGCCTATTCTCCGCTCAAATTTTAGCCGGACAATATGAACGTAATAAACAATCTTTACTGCAATCAGAGGTAAAGCTGCTTCACGCACAAGTGAACCCTCACTTTTTATTTAACGTGCTTAATACCTTACAAGCCGTTATTCGTAAAGATAGCCAACAAGCCAGCCAACTGGTGCAGTATATTTCGACCTTCTTTCGCAATAACTTAAAACGTCCCGAACAAAATGCAACATTTGAAGAAGAGCTAGAACACATCAATGCCTACTTACAAATTGAAAAGGCGCGTTTTAGAGAAAACTTACAAATTCATTTAGATATCCCTAATGATGTAAAACATGTGGAATTGCCTGCTTTCACGTTACAACCCTTGGTAGAGAATGCAATTAAACATGGCACCTCACAGTTATTAGAGACCGGATACATTACAATACGCAGCTATATTCGCAGTGAACATGTTTATATCGAAATTGAAGATAATGCGGGCCTCTATAAACCCGCAACGAAATGTGATGGACTGGGAATGAGCTTAGTCGATAAGCGCCTTCGCTTAAAATATGGCGAACAATATGGCATCAATGTTGAGTGTGAACCTGAACAATTTACACGAATGAAAATACGCCTACCCTACACTTTAAAAAAATAACATAATTGAATTTCTATGAATGTATTAATTGTTGATGATGAACCACTTGCCCGTGAAAATTTACGTTGTTTACTTGAAGAACATGATGATATTGAAATCATTGGTGAATGTAGCAATGCAATTGAAGCTATTGGCATTATCCATAAAAAAAAGCCCGATGTTGTTTTTTTAGATATCCAAATGCCGCGGATTACTGGCCTTGAAATGGTCAGTATGCTTGATTCAGAAGAACGCCCTCATATCGTTTTTCTAACAGCCTTTAATGAGTTTGCGATTCAAGCGTTTGAAGAACATGCTTTTGATTATTTATTAAAACCATTAGAAAATGAAAGGTTAAATAAAACCTTACACCGGTTACGCCAAGGCAAACAAAAACAAAATCTGGAATTACTAAGCAGCAATGAGCCGCTTAAATTTATTCCGTGCACAGGCCACAGCCGTATTTATTTAATGAAATTAGATGACGTTCTCTATATCACCTCACGTATGAGCGGTGTCTACGTCATGAGTACGCAAGGTCAAGAGGGATTCACCGAGCTGACACTGCGCACGCTTGAAATGCGCACACCATTAATTCGTTGTCACCGCCAATATCTCGTTAATATGACCCAATTAAACGAGATCCTCCTTGGCGATAGTGGTCAAGCAGAGTTAGTTCTAAGCTCTGGAGAACATATCCCTGTCAGCCGGCGTTATTTGAAACCGCTAAAAGAAGCACTTGGGTTGATTTAATTCATCATAAAAAGGAGCAATATAATGGCCGATTTTTATCTTCAAATTCGTACAAATTCAATGACTTTAAAAAATGTTGAAACCCATGAAGAACACAGCGTAACAGGGGAGTTCTCTTCATCTAGATTAATTATTGGTGATTTTGCTACTGCTGAATATGTTTTATTTCAACTTATTGATGCAATGAAGCTTAATGTCAGAATGCCTTTAACACCTCACCATCGAATTGTTGTCCAAGCACTCGAAAAAAATGAAGGTGGCCTGAGCCCTGTTGAGGTCCGAGTTTTAGAAGAGGTCGTAGTAAGCGCATTCAATCATAAAGTGAAAAAAGTTGTGGTAAGTCATGACGAGTTACCAATGTCTCAAAAACAAGCAGAAACGTTGTTAAATCAAAAATAAAACTTTTAATTAAAAAAACGACTCAACTAAGAATAAATAAAAAAAACTGCACCTTAATCAGTTGATTCTCAACTTTTAGGGTGCAGTTTAAATATTATTTCATAATGGAAGTTTTAAACACTTCCATTAAATCATGCTATTACGCGTTATGGCTGCTGCTACGACGACGTGGAGCTGCTGTGTTCGCATCTTGGCTACGAGGAGCTGAGCTTGAATTCGCACGGCCACGGCTTTCACCACCACCACGACGCTCGCCACCACGGTCAGCACCGCGCTCTCCACCACGGTCATTACGACGACCCGCGCCGAAACCACCTTCACTTCCGCCATCACGACGAGGACCACTACGGCGTTCAGTACGACGTTCAAATGGTTGTGCATCACCCATCAATTGCATTTGCATTGGTTTATTCAATACACGTGCACGGCTTAGGTGACCTAACACTTCAGTTGGCATGCCTTTTGGTAATTCAATCGTTGTATGTGTACCATACAATTTAATGTTACCAATATAACGGCTGCTGATATCTGCTTCGTTAGCAATCGCACCAACAATGTGACGAACTTCCACACCATCATCACGACCCACTTCAATACGATACATTTCCATATCACCAACATCACGACGCTCACGACGGCCACCACGTTCACCGCGTTCTGCACGGTCAAAGCTGTTACCATTGCTGTTTCCGCTATTGCGGTCACGGTCACCACGACGACGATCATCACCACGGTCACGGTCATTTGATTCACGACGCGGACGGCGCGGTGCATCTGGTGGCAGAATTAAAGCACGTTCACCTTGGGCCATTTTCAGCAATGCAGCTGCTAATGTTTCCATATCTACATCTTCAGATGGAGATATTTTTGCCAATAATGCACGGTATTTATCTAAATCACTGCTATCCAGTTGTTGTTGAACTTTTTCAGCAAATTTAGCCTGACGACGCTCGCTTAATACGTTTGCATCTGGTAATTCAACTTCAGGAATAACCATTTTCATAGTGCGTTCAACGTTGCGCAGAAGACGGCGTTCACGGTTCTCAACGAACAGTAAAGCACGACCTGCACGACCTGCACGACCAGTACGGCCAATACGGTGAACGTATGATTCAGCATCCATTGGGATGTCGTAGTTAACAACTAAGCTAATACGCTCAACATCAAGACCACGTGCTGCAACGTCAGTTGCAATCAGGATGTTCAAACGGCCATCTTTTAAACGCTCGAGAGTTTGTTCACGCAGTGCTTGGTTCATATCACCATTCAATGCTGCACTATTATAGCCACTACGTTCAAGCGCTTCAGCTACTTCTAGTGTTGCATTTTTGGTACGAACGAAAATAATTGCAGCATCAAAATCTTCCGCTTCTAAGAAACGAACTAATGCTTCATTTTTACGCATGCCACTTACTGTCCAATAGCTTTGTGAGATATCAGGACGTGTAGTAACACTCGCTTGAATGCGAACTTCTTTAGGATCTTTCATGAAACGACGTGTAATACGACGGATCGGATCTGGCATAGTAGCAGAGAACAATGCAGTTTGATGATTTGCTGGGATTTGGCTCATGATGTTTTCAACATCTTCAATAAAGCCCATTCTTAACATTTCATCAGCTTCGTCTAATACTAAGCCTTTCAGTTTAGAAAGATCTAAAGTCCCACGCTTCAGGTGATCAAGAAGACGACCTGGTGTACCCACAACAATTTGTGGACCTTGGCGTAAGGCGCGTAATTGCACGTCATAACGTTGTCCGCCATACAGGGCAACAACATTAACGCGGCTCATATGTTTAGAGAAATCACTCATCGCTTCCGCAACTTGTACCGCCAACTCACGAGTTGGTGCTAATACTAGGATTTGCGGTGCTTTTAATTCTGGGTCGATGTTATTCAGTAATGGCACACCAAACGCAGCAGTTTTACCACTACCCGTTTGTGCCATACCCAGTACATCATTGCCGCTCAGTAACAATGGAATACATTGTTTCTGAATCGGAGAAGGTTTTTCATATCCCAGGTCGTTTAGTGCAGCCAAAATTGGTGCTGATAAACCTAACTCAGCAAAAGAAATATCGGTCTCAGTAGTCATGTAAAGGTGCCTTATACTTAGTGGCGGCCAGTTTACATAACTCCACGAAAATCATTTCGGTCATTATCATTTAAAATGTGAACTGGCTCAAATTGTGTTATTAAACGAACAAATAGGCCGTCATCCCTAGGGATGATGACTTAAAAAATAATAGTGAAATGTTCGTCAGCTATTGCTGGCCCGATTCTGAAAGGTCGTCTTGTTCTTGGCCTAATAGCGCCAATTCCAACAATGCATAGCGGTGTTCAACAAAGCTGTGAGCGTTGTTAGCTACCGTCAGTTTGAATAACGCAGCTGCGCTATCCTTATCCCCCAGACTTAGGTAATGTTTACCTAAATAGAAGTTTGTTTCACTGAGATGCTCAGCGAGCGAAGTGTTATCCGCAGAAGTTTCTTTCAAGCGCTCCATTAATGTTTTTTCATTAATGTTGCCAAGATAAAATTCTACGATATTCCAGCCCCATTGCCCCTTCTCCGCTTGTGTGTAGCGAGCTGCAAGATTATCTTGCGCCATACGCGGGTCTATGTCTTTTTCTACAAGATAAAGCCATAGAGTACGAAAAGGATCATTTGGATCTATCTGATAATACGCCAGCAGATCATCCTGCGCTAGTTTGTATCGTCCACCGTAATATAATGCGATGCCACGATTCATTTGCGCGAAATTGTAAGTTGGATCAAGTTCTAAAACAGAATCAAACGCTTCATAGGCAGCATCATAATTGCCTGCCTGCGTAAAATATATTCCTAGAAAGTTAAAAATCTCAGGAATATCAGGACGTATGGCTAACGCAGTCGAAAAATCGTTACGCGCCAGTGCCCTTAAACCTAGACTATCATACAACACACCGCGCTCATATAAAAGCTGTGCGTACTCATCATCGGTTAAAGACCGACTCGCAAGGATTTGTTCCATGCGAGCCAGTATCACTTCTTGTTGTAATGAAGGTTGAAGTGGAACAGCAAGAACCTCGTTTTTTCGCCAATCTTGATTGCTACATCCAACGATAACAAAAAAGATAAGCGCAGAAACCACACGAATTAACGTGTTAAAGTCTCTAAACCGAAGACAGATACCGTTCAACATACTCCGCCCTTAAATTACCACTTTGTTCAGCAAATTTAGCTGATAGCGCCCTTAAACTTTAGAGCGCTGGATTTTTGGTTCAGCTTACTCTGCTGAGTCCTGTTGTACTGGTGTTTCATCAGTTGCAACAGCTTCTTTCATGCTAAGGCGAATACGACCTTGACGATCGATTTCTAATACCTTAACAGGAACTTCTTGACCCATTTGCAGGTAATCAGTCACTTTCTCTACACGCTTATCAGCGATTTGAGAAATATGGACTAAACCTTCTTTACCACCACCGATTGCAACAAAAGCACCAAAGTCGACAATACGAGTTACTTTACCTTGGTAAACACGGTTAACTTCAACTTCAGCCGTGATTTCTTCAATGCGGCGAATAGCTTCTTTTGCTTTCAAACCATCAGTTGCAGCAATCTTAACTGTACCATCATCTTCGATTTCAATAGTTGTACCCGTTTCTTCGGTCAGTGCACGAATGACTGAGCCGCCTTTACCGATAACATCTTTGATTTTGTCAGAGTTAATTTTGATGGTATAGATACGTGGTGCAAATTCAGAGATTTCTTCACGTGGACCATTGATTGCCTGTTCCATTGTACCAAGAATATGCAAACGTGCACCTTTAGCTTGGTTCAATGCAACTTTCATGATTTCACTTGTGATACCTTCGATTTTAATGTCCATTTGCAGTGCACTGATACCTTCACGGCTACCAGCAACTTTAAAGTCCATATCACCTAAGTGATCTTCATCACCTAAGATATCAGAAAGAACGACGAAATCATTGCCTTCTTTAACCAGACCCATTGCAATACCAGCAACAGCGGCTTTAATTGGTACACCTGCATCCATAAGAGCAAGTGATGCACCACAAACAGACGCCATAGATGACGAACCGTTAGATTCTGTAATCTCAGAAACAACACGGATCGTGTATGGGAAGTCTGCGTGATTTGGCATAACAGCCAATACACCACGTTTTGCTAAACGGCCATGACCAATTTCACGACGTTTAGGTGAACCGACCATGCCAGTTTCACCAACAGAGTATGGAGGGAAGTTGTAATGGAACAAGAAGCGGTCAGTGTATTCACCCATAATTTGGTCAATCACCTGTGCATCACGTTCAGTACCTAACGTTGCTGCCACTAGAGCCTGAGTTTCACCACGAGTAAACAGTGCAGAACCATGAGCACGTGGAAGGACACCAGTACGTACATCAAGCGCACGAACCATATCTTTCTCACGACCATCTATACGTGGCTCACCACGAATAACACGGCTACGAACAACTTGTTTTTCTAAGCTAGCAAGAATGTCAGAAACTTCAGAAACATCAACAGTTTCATCTTCAGCAACTAAAGTTGCAGTCACTTCATCTTTAATCAAATTAACTTGAGCATAACGCTCTTGTTTTTCAGTGATACGGTAAGCATCGCCCATACGGCTTTCTGCTAACACAGCAATACGGTCATGCAGAACTTGGTTAATTGGCTCTGGCTGCCAATCCCATTTCTCTTTACCAGCTTCTTTCACTAACTCATTAATATTTTGAATAACAACTTGCTGTTGCTCATGACCAAACACAACGGCACCCAGCATTTGTTCTTCACTTAACAGTTCAGCTTCTGACTCAACCATTAATACCGCGTTATCTGTACCTGCAACAACCAAGTCAAGACGGCTTGTTTTTAGTTCATCAGCAGTTGGATTAAGAACATATTGGTCATTGATAAAACCAACACGCGCTGCACCGATAGGACCATTAAATGGTACGCCTGACAGTGCTAATGCAGCTGATGCACCAATCATCGCAACCATATCAGGGTTAACTTGTGGGTTAACCGAAACAACTGTTGCAATAATTTGAATTTCATTCAAAAAACTATCTGGGAATAATGGACGCAGTGGACGGTCAATCAAACGAGCGATCAGCGTCTCGCCTTCACCAGGACGACCTTCACGACGGAAGAAGCTACCTGGGATACGGCCTGCTGCATAGGTGCGTTCTTGATAGTTAACAGTTAAAGGAAAGAAATTTTGACCTTCTTTAACTTTTTTCTGAGCAACCACAGTAACGAATACTGCGGTATCATCCATATTTACCATCACAGCTGCAGTTGCCTGACGAGCCATCATGCCTGTTTCAATCGTTACGGTATGTTGACCGTACTGAAATTTACGAACAATAGGATTTAACACAATATTACCCTTTTTGTAAGGCTACCTGAGCATCTCCGATAGCATTGGCTTGCTCTTCCTACTACAGCCTCGCGACTAATGAAAAAATTGATATTCAAATGATCAACACTTTCATTAGCCGCGCGAATTGGATGCAGCTAAAAAGAGATATTAGCTAAAATAATACACTATGAGTTATAGCTTAACATTTAAGTTAAGTAAAATTCGAATATTACTTCAACATTCAAAATAATTTTTTTAAAAAAACTTTTAGAAGAAAAGGGGCCATTTGGCCCCTTTCCTCTGAAACTGACTAGATTAGCGACGCAGACCTAAACGCTCGATTAGAGCAGTATAACCCGCGATATCTTTGCCTTTCAAGTAAGCTTGTAAGCGACGACGCTGAGCAACCATACGCAGCAGACCACGACGACTATGGTGATCTTTTTTGTGCTCTGAAAAGTGGCTTTGCAGATGGTTAATTTGCGCAGTTAGCAAAGCAATTTGAACTTCGCTTGAACCAGTGTCGTTTTCGCCGCGACCAAACTCAGCAACGATTTTCGCTTTTGCTTCAGTACTTAGAGACATAATAAACTCCAAAAATAGATATAATTGTATGTAATGAGAGCCAATCTCTAATTTAGCATCTCACAGATTAAGCGCCGCCATTCTACGCTGCTTATAAGCGCAAAGCAATAAAAGCCACTATACAGAAGGCTCATTTTCTACGACTAAGCGCTTTGGTGCAACACGCCCATCTTCACTAACCAGCGCGATACCAATAAACCGTTGCGCTTCGCCACTAGTAACTCTGAGCATATCGCCTTCTGCTAGGCCTTGTATATCCGCATGAACAGGCTGACCTAACTGAAAAAGTATTGTAGTATCTTCCGTTAAATTAACAGTAGGGAAATGGATAACCGCGGTATCCATAGGTAAGAGTAATGAATCAAGTAATGATTCAAAAGAATCTTCACCTTCATCTATTTTTGCTCTCAACGCCGCTAGCTGTTCGAGTGTGACCATTTTTTCATAAGGATAATTGGCTACTTGCAATCGGCGCAGATAAATAACATGAGCACCACAGCCTAACATCTCACCTAAATCATCAATAATAGTGCGAATATAAGTCCCTTTAGAACAATGGACTTCTAATTCTAACTCATTATTTTCTAAACCAATAAACTGTAATTCATATACGGTTATAGGACGTGCTTCACGCTCTATAGTGATTCCTTTTCGTGCATATTCATACAAGGGACGACCTTGGTGCTTTAATGCAGAATACATGGAAGGAACCTGAAGAGTATCACCGCGAAAATAATTTAAAGCATCATCAAGTTGCTGTTGTGTAAACTCAACGTTACGCTCACTGATAATTTCTCCATGAGAATCTGAAGTATCCGTGCGTTGCCCAAGGCGGGCAATAACGCGATAACGTTTATCTGAATCGAGTAAAAACTGGGAAAACTTCGTTGCTTCACCAAGGCAAATAGGTAACATACCTGTTGCTAACGGATCTAATGCCCCCGTATGACCTGCCTTGTTTGCATTGAAAAGGCGCCGCACTTTTTGCAGCGCATCATTTGAAGAAATATCAGTAGGTTTATCCAGCAGCAATACGCCATGTATATCACGACCGCTACGACGACGACCCATTATTTTGCCTCTTTATCTTCTGCATCGGCACGACGTTCTTCATCATCACGAATAACATTCGAAACGAGGTTAGACATACGCATACCATCTACTAATGAGCTATCGTATTCGAACGTCAATTCAGGAACGATACGTAAACGCATCTCTTTCCCTAGTAAAGAACGAATAAAACCCGCAGCTTCATTCAATGCTTTAATGCCATCTTTTACCATTTCAGCTTCAGTTTTTTCGCTAGCAATATTAAAAAAGGTCACAAACACTTTTCCGTATGCTAAATCCCTTGACAAATCAACACCAGAAACGGTGGCCATGCCAATACGAGGATCTTTAATTTCGCGCTGTAAGATAATCGCAATTTCTTTTTGCATTTCTTGCGCTACGCGCTGAGAACGACTGAATTCTTTTGCCATCGTTATTTCTCCTGACAATTTGGGGGGCAATAGCCCCCCATGAAAGATGAATTCTTAAAGAAATAAAAGAGATTAGCCGTCAATAGAACGTTTAATTTCAATTATTTCGAAGACTTCAATCATATCGCCGACACGGACGTCATTGTAGTTCTTAACACCGATACCACATTCCATACCGTTACGAACTTCACTCACGTCATCTTTAAAGCGACGTAGTGATTCCAACTCGCCTTCGTAAATAACCACGTTATCACGTAGAACACGGATCGGATTATTACGTTTGATTGTACCTTCTGTAACCATACAACCAGCAACTGCGCCAAATTTAGGTGATTTAAACACATCACGAACAGAGGCAAGACCAATAATTTGCTGTTTGTATTCAGGTGCAAGCATACCGCTCATCGCTTGTTTGATTTCATCAATCAAGCTATAGATAACTGAGTAGTAACGTAAATCGACACTTTCACTTTCAATAACACGACGAGCAGAAGCATCCGCACGAACGTTAAAGCCAAGAATAATCGCATTCGATGCTGCAGCCAGAGTTGCATCCGTCTCAGTGATACCACCCACGCCTGAACCAATGATTTTCACTTTTACTTCGTCAGTAGATAACTTCATCAATGAGTCAGTAATCGCTTCACAGGTACCCTGAACATCTGTTTTTAGAACGATGTTCAGTTCAGAAACTTTACCTTCTTCCATGTTCGCAAACATGTTTTCAAGTTTAGATTTCTGCTGACGTGCAAGTTTCACATCACGGAATTTGCCTTGACGATACAGAGCAACTTCACGCGCTTTTTTCTCATCACGAACAACGGTTGCTTCATCACCGGCTGAAGGAACACTTGAAAGTCCCAAAATTTCAACTGGAATCGAAGGACCTGCAGATTGAACTTCTTTACCTAATTCGTTACGCATCGCACGAATACGGCCATATTCAAATCCACACAGCACGATGTCGCCTTTGTTTAACGTACCTTCTTGAACAAGGATAGTCGCAACAGGACCACGACCTTTATCAAGGTAAGATTCAACCACAACACCGCTTGCCATACCCGTATAAACTGCTTTCAGCTCTAAAACTTCAGCTTGCAGTAAAAGCGCGTCTAACAGTTCATCAATACCAGTACCGACTTTAGCAGATACGCCAATGAACTGAGTGTCACCACCCCATTCTTCAGAAATAACACCGTACTGAGACAGCTCATTTCTAACACGATCTAGGTCAGCGTCTGGTTTATCCATTTTGTTCACAGCAACAACAATTGGTACACCCGCCGCTTTAGCATGCTGGATAGCTTCAATTGTTTGTGGCATTACACCATCATCTGCTGCAACAACCAGTACAACGATATCTGTCGCTTGAGCACCACGAGCACGCATTGAGGTAAACGCGGCGTGACCTGGGGTATCCAGGAAGGTAATCATACCTTTATCAGTCTGCACATGGTATGCACCAATATGCTGAGTAATACCACCTGCTTCGCCTGAAGCGACTTTCGTCGAACGAATATAGTCAAGTAATGATGTTTTACCATGGTCAACGTGGCCCATGATGGTAACAACAGGAGCACGAGGCTCTTGAGCTGCTGAACCCATGTCACGGTCATTCATTACTGCTTCTTCTAACTCATTCTCACGACGAAGAATAACTTTGTGACCCATTTCTTCTGCAACTAACTGTGCAGTTTCTTGGTCAATCACTTGGTTAATGGTTGCCATTGCACCCATTTTCATCATGGTTTTAATAACTTGCGAACCTTTAACAGCCATTTTATTAGCAAGTTCGCCAACAGAAATCGTTTCACCGATAATAACATCACGGTTTACTGCTGCTGCTGGTTTAGTGAAGCTTTGCTGTAAAGAACTACCTTTACGTTGCTTCCCTTTATTACGACCTGAACGTCCTGCAGCACGCTCTTCTTCGCGATCTGCTTTCTCAGAAAGTTTATTACCTTTCTTTTGACGAGGTGCTTTTGCGGTACGATTACGAGAACGACGGCCTTCTTCTTTCGCGTCATTCTCATCTTCTGCAGCACGAGCATGAGTCGATGTAGTTGTGTGATAATCGCTGTCGTCTTCAGGCTTAGCAACCACAGGAGCGGTCCATTCTTCGCCTTTTTCAGCAGCCATTTTACGCGCTTCTTCGGCAACGCGAAGAGCTTCTGCTTCAACTTTACGCTGTGTTTCTTCTTCAGCTTTGCGCTTCAGCTCCGCAGCTTCAGTTTCACGGCGTTGTTTTTCGGCATTGCTTTCATTTGCCTTGCCTGGTTTTTGATGATTTTCGCTTGGTTTCACTTTTTCTCTTTCCGCTGCTTCGCGCGTAGCTTTATCAGCTGCTTCACGTTTTGCTTTATTTTCGGCATCACGTTTAGCGTTTACTTCTGCTTCACGTTTTGCAGTTTCTTCTGCTAATCGTTTAGCTTCAGCTTCGCGCTGTGCTTGCTCTTCCGCTTCACGCTGCGCCTGTTCTTCCGCGTTCGCTTGCTCAGCGTCACGGCTCACATAAGTGCGTTTTTTGCGGACTTCAACATTTACCGATTTGCTTTTGCCACCGGTGACGGGGACACTCAACGTACTACGAGTTTTACGCTGTAGTGTCAATTTGCTTGGCTGCCCCGCCACTCCGCCTTGCTCGCGGTTCAGGTGGTTCAGTAAAGCTTCTTTTTCTGACTGGCTAACAGAGTCATTTTCACTTTTATTGAACCCTGCTTCAGCAAATTGCTGTACCAGACGATCAACTGTGGTTTGAATTTCTGTTGCTAATGTTTTTACAGTTTCTGTCATGCCGTTCCTTCCTGCTACAGTGTTTACGCATCGTTACCGAACCAGCAAATATTACGCGCGGCCATAATGAGTGTACCTGCGGTCTCTTTATCCAGACCTTCGATATCAATCAGGTCGTCGATGCCCTGCTCAGCAAGATCTTCCAGTGTACAGATTCCACGAGTAGCCAAAGTATAGGCAAGAGTACGATCCATACCTTCAAGATTCAACAAATCTTCTGCTGGCTGATTATCACCGAGACTCTCTTTTTGAGCCAATTCTATAGTGGTGAGGGCCGCTTTTGCTCTATCTCGTAGAAGTTCAACGGTATCGGAGTCAAGACCGTCAATTTCCAGAAGCTCTTTGATTGGCACGTAAGCCAGTTCTTCTAACGTCGAGAAGCCTTCTTCAACAAGTGTAGTGGCGAACTCTTCATCAATATCAAGATGCTTGGTGAATGTATCAATAGAAGCATGTGCTTCTGCTTGATGTTTTGCATTTAGCTCTTCATCGGTCATGACATTCAATTCCCACTTGTCATCACCACGATGTAATTTCAGTAACTGAGCCGCTAAGCGAACATTTTGTCCATTACGTCCAATTGCTTGCGCTAAATTACTACTTTCTACGGCAACATCCATTGTACATTTGTCTTCATCGACAACAATAGATGCAACATCAGCCGGAGCCATTGCATTAATCACGAATTGAGCAGGGTTATCATCCCACAATACAATATCAATTCGCTCGCCGCCTAGTTCACTAGACACCGCTTGAACCCTTGCACCACGCATACCAACGCAAGCTCCGACAGGGTCGATACGCTTATCGTTAGTTTTTACCGCAATCTTAGCACGAGAGCCAGGATCACGAGCCGCAGCTTTAATTTCTATGATTTCTTCGCCAATTTCTGGCACTTCGATGCGGAATAATTCAACCAGCATCTCAGGGCGCGAACGGGTCACAAAAAGTTGTGCTCCACGTGCTTCTGGACGAACATCATACAGGACTCCGCGGATGCGGTCACCTGGGCGGAAATTTTCACGTGGCAACATATCTTCACGCAAAATCACAGCTTCAGCATTGTTACCAAGATCTAATGTGATATTTTCACGATTAACCTTTTTAACTTGCGCGGTGATAATTTCACCTTGTTGCTTGCGAAATTGCTCTACAACCATTGCTCGTTCAGCTTCACGCACTTTCTGAACGATGACTTGTTTTGCCGTTTGAGTCGTAATACGGTCAAATACAACTGATTCGATTTGGTCTTCGACATAACCGCCCAGTTGAAGTTCAGGATCTTCAAACTGTGCAGCTTCAATTGTAATTTCACGCGTTGGCATTGTCACTTGATCAACAATCAACCAACGACGAAACGTGTCAAAATCACCTGATTTACGGTCAATCTCTACACGTACTTCAATTTCTTGCTCGTATTTCTTTTTGGTTGCTGTCGCAAGCGCAGTTTCCAGAGCCTCGAAGATTTTTTCACGAGGGAGGGATTTTTCGTTAGAAACCGCTTCAACAACAGCCAGAATTTCTTTGTTCATCCTAGTTGCCTCATTGAACTTAATTAAAAGTGGGGTACCAAGTTAGCTTTCTGGATGTTGCCCAGGGCGAACACCTCATCCTTACCATCTACAGTAACCGTTATCATTTCACCGTCAATAGCCTTGATTATACCTTGCCATCTGCGGCGGTTCTGCATTGCTATACGTAAAGTTAAAGATATTTCTTCACCGAGAAAGTGCTCATAATGAGCGATAGTGAATAATGGACGCTCAAGCCCTGGCGACGAAACCTCAAGGTTATAAACAACAGCGATTGGATCTTCGACATCCAATACTGCGCTTACCTGATGGCTTACATCAGCACAATCATCGACATTGATGCCTTCTTCACTATCAATGAAAATGCGCAGTGTCGATGTACGCCCACGAATAAACTCTAAGCCAACAAATTCAAAGCCTAGTGCTTCCACAGGTGCTGAAATCATCTCTGTCAATTTTTGTTCTAATGTGGACAAGCCCACCCCCAGACATAAAAAAAGGGCTATAAAAGCCCAGTTAATTCGGTTGTCAAATAACAAAAAACCCCGATTTCGGGGTTTTAAGTAACTGGACCCTGTGTGCACGTGTAGTGCACGGGTTCACCATATGCTTAGTATATCTTGAAAGTCTAGACAAATCGATGAGAAATTCCGACAATTATTTTTTAATAACTAGATAATAACTAAAATTGATAACAACAATTGCTAGCTATACTAATAAATAATTATATCTGACAAGATATGCTGACTAAGATATGGTTGCGGGAGCCGGATTTGAACCGACGACCTTCGGGTTATGAGCCCGACGAGCTACCAGACTGCTCCATCCCGCGTTCGAAAACGTGTCGTATTCTACACAGATAACTTATAAATCTCAAGTTATCTTAAAATAATGGTGCCGAGAACGGGACTTGAACCCGTACGCCCGTTTTGTAGGCACTACCACCTCAAGGTAGCGTGTATACCAATTTCACCACCTCGGCACTGAGGTGAGGCTACTAATTGACTTAATAACCTCTAATTCTTTATTTTACTGCTTACTGCTTTTGATGATGACTATAAGCCTTCATCCGGAATTATTCACACTTAACGAGGAATATCGCTCGTTGGTGTTGCTGGTGCTGCCGGAACGTCTGTTGGTTGCTCGACTTTTGCCGGTTCACTAATGTTTTCCCATTTACTACCTGTTCCGTATTTGTTGGCAGTCATATTGCCAAGCACTAAACTGATAATGAAAAACACAGCAGCCAAAATTCCAGTCATACGGGTCATAAAGTTACCTGAGCCCGATGAACCAAACAGTGTTGCAGAGGCACCCGCACCGAATGATGCACCCATATCAGCACCTTTACCTTGCTGTAACATAACTAGGCAAATAAGCCCAATAGACGCTAGCAAGAAAATAATTAAAAGAGCTATATACATTTGAGTTACCTATTCAGTTACGGTCCATAGCGCATTGCTATGACCTATATCACTGCACACCTGCTCAATTATTTTTAACTATTTCGCTTAAAGCTACTTTTGAGGAAAGCGCTTTAACGAGATTGAGCAGGTGCGAATACTAACCAAAGCTGAGCTGACAAGCAAGTCTATTTTGACGCGATTTGGTTATTTGCAGAAAAAATAATCAAAGCTGTAAAATAATGCTCAACCACACCCATACTTCACCTTTTTCAATATTTTAATCGCGTCTTATAAGCAGACGATTAAGCAATGACTAAGGTTAGCGAAAAAATTAACCCGCCGCTTTTACTGCATCAGCAATCCGATTTGCCATTTCCGTAACTTCGGCCTCGTTTTCGCCCTCAACCATCACTCGAATCAATGGTTCAGTACCTGATTTTCTCAGTAAAACGCGACCTTTTCCGGCGAGTTCTTTTTCAACTTGCTCATAAACTGCAATCACACTATCACTTTGCAGCGGGTCATGTTTACCTTTGAAGCGGACATTCACCAAAATTTGAGGTAATAATTTCATACCACTACACAGGTCATGCAAACTCATATGATTACGCACGATTGCACTAAGCACTTGTAGCCCAGCAACAATGCCATCACCCGTGGTCGTTTTATCTAATAAAATAATATGCCCAGAATTTTCAGCGCCCATACGCCAGCCTTTCTCTTGCAATTTTTCAAGCACATAGCGGTCACCCACTTTCGCTCTATCAAAAGGAATGCCGAGTTGTTTTAGGGCAATTTCTAATCCCATATTACTCATCAGAGTTCCAATTACACCACCTTTTAGCTGGCCTTGGCGTAATGCTTCACGAGCAATAATATACAGAATTTGGTCACCATCAACTTTGTTACCTTGGTGATCAACCATGATAATCCGATCGCCATCACCATCAAATGCGAGGCCAACATCTGCTTTTTCTGCTAATACTTTGGCTTGTAGCATGCGCACATCAGTTGCACCACATTCTTCATTGATATTGATACCATTAGGATCGCAACCAATTGTAATAACCTCAGCCCCTAGCTCACGAAAAACATTTGGCGCAATGTGATAAGTCGCACCATTTGCGCAGTCAATCACAACTTTCAAACTCGCAAGGCTTTGTTCACTTGGGAACGTACCTTTACAAAATTCAATATAGCGACCAGCAGCATCTACAATACGGTTAGCACGGCCTAACTCAGCAGACTCAACGCAAGTAATTGGTTTTTCCATTTCAGCTTCGATAGCTTCTTCAACTTCATCAGGCAATTTGGTGCCATCGATTGAGAAGAACTTAATGCCGTTATCATAATAAGGATTATGAGATGCAGAAATAACAATTCCCGCTTCTGCGCGAAATGTACGCGTTAAATAAGCAACCGCAGGTGTTGGCATGGGGCCTGTGAATGAAGCAGATAAGCCCGCTGCGGCTAAACCAGCCTCTAAAGATGACTCCAACATATAACCAGAGATACGCGTATCTTTACCGATAATAATTTTGCGAGAACCATGGCGAGCAAGTACTTTTCCCGCAGCCCAACCAAGTTTTAAAACAAAATCAGGTGTAATTGGGCTATCACCCACTTTTCCACGTATACCATCGGTACCAAAATATTTACGATTACTCATACGCTAACTTTTCCTTTTCTGACAGAGTCATCTGAACGACCTGCATTGCTTGTACAGTTTCTTTCACATCATGAACACGAATTATGTGCGCGCCTTGCATGGCAGCGATTACTGCGCAAGTCAGACTACCTGCAAGTCTATCTTGCGGTGGAACATTCAATAATTGCCCAATCATAGATTTTCGTGACATTCCTGCCAATAGCGGAAGTCCTAAATTATGAAACTGTTCTAAGTTTGCCAATAACTGATAATTATGCGACAGGTTTTTACCAAAGCCAAAGCCTGGATCGAGTATTATTTGCTGTTTATCAATCCCGGCACTGACACAACGCTCGATTTCAGCCATTAAATAATGTTTAACGTCATACACCACATTGTCATAATCAGGTGCGTCTTGCATCGTTCTTGGCTGACCTTTCATATGCATAATACAAACGGGCAGGCCTGTACTAGCGGCAACTTCAAGTGCATGAGGTTCATGTAATGAGCGAATATCGTTAATAATATGCATGCCTGCTTTAGCCGCTTCGTCCATCACTTGCGCTTTCGACGTATCCACGGAAATCCATACATCAAATCGCTGAGCGATTGCTTCAACAATAGGGATCACTCTTGCTAATTCTTCATCAACAGAAACCTCAGCTGCGCCTGGGCGCGTTGATTCTCCACCAATATCAATAATTGCTGCGCCTTCTTGAACCATCTTAGCAACATGTTCTAAAGCATCATGATAACGATTATGGGTGCCACCATCTGAGAATGAGTCAGGAGTAACATTCAAAATCCCCATCACTTTCGGTGTAGACAAGTCAAGGACACTTCCTCTTGCTTTGATTTGCATTATTATTTTACCTTAACGTAAAAAACCCCAGAGACCTGGGGTTTTATTAGCATCTAACTTTTCACGATAATTTACTGTGGCTTATTATCGTTATTATTATCTGATGATGTTGATTCATCAGCGTCATTCTTTGGTTCTACAGAACTCTCGTTTGCACTTGGTTCTTCAGAATTATTTTTTGGCTCTTCAGATTGAGGTTTAGCCGCTTGCTCAGTTTTCGCTGCACCTTTACCAAAGGTACCCGTCACATTGCTCACTTTTTTGTCTTCATCCCAACCTGCAGGTTCACGCACTGGACGACGATTCATTAAATCATCAATCATAGGCATATCGATAGTTTCATATTTTAACAATGCATCTTTAGTTGCATGCAAGATATCGATATTGTCTTTCAGTGTTTTATAAGCCAATTGGTAACAATGGTCCAAAATAATTTTGATTTCTTCATCAACAATACGTGCTGTTTCATCAGAAATACCAGAACCATTACCCGCAGAACGACCTAAAAATGCTGGGCCTTCTTCTTTTGCATATTGCATTGGACCTAAACGATCAGAGAAGCCCCACTGCGTTACCATGTTACGTGCTGTATTCGTTGCAAACTGAATATCAGATGACGCACCGGTAGTGACTTTTTCACGACCATAAATCAGCTCTTCAGCAATACGGCCTGCATACGCAGTTGCAATCATACCTTCAAGCTTCAAGCGGCTACGGCTAACTTCATCACCTTCTGGTAAGAAGAAAGCAACACCAAGCGCTTGTCCACGAGGAACGATTGTTACTTTATGAACAGGGTCATGCTCAGGCATCAAATGACCGATAATCATATGACCACCTTCATGATATGCCGTCGATTCTTTCTGTTCTTCGGTCATCATCAAGGAGCGACGTTCAGCACCCATCCAAATTTTGTCACGCGCTTTTTCAAACTCAACCATGGAAACAACACGCTTATCAGCACGTGCAGCAAACAATGCTGCTTCGTTTACCAAGTTTGCAAGCTCCGCACCTGAGAAACCAGGCGTTGCACGCGCAAGGATGAAAGTATCAACACTTGGGTCAATCGGTACACGACGCATATGAACTTTAAGAATTTGCTCACGGCCACGGACATCCGGTAAACCAACAACAACCTGACGGTCAAAACGACCTGGACGTAATAACGCAGGGTCAAGAACGTCTGCACGGTTAGTTGCAGCAATAACGATAATGCCTTCGTTGCCTTCAAAGCCGTCCATCTCAACCAACATTTGGTTCAGTGTTTGTTCACGTTCATCGTGACCACCACCAAGACCAGCTCCACGTTGACGACCAACAGCATCGATTTCATCAATAAAAATGATACAAGGCGCTGCTTTTTTCGCTTGTTCGAACATATCACGAACACGAGAAGCACCAACACCCACAAACATTTCTACGAAGTCGGAACCCGATATTGTAAAGAAAGGAACCTTAGCTTCACCAGCAATCGCTTTGGCGAGCAATGTTTTACCCGTTCCTGGAGGTCCTACCATCAGGACGCCTTTTGGAATTTTACCGCCAAGCTTTTGGAAACGCGCTGGTTCACGTAAGAATTCTACAATTTCGCCTACTTCTTCTTTTGCTTCATCGCAACCTGCAACGTCTGCAAATGTTGTTTTGATCTGATCTTCTGTCAGCATACGGGCTTTACTTTTGCCAAATGACATTGCCCCCTTACCGCCGCCACCTTGCATTTGGCGCATAAAGAAGATCCAGACACCAATCAACAGAAGCATTGGGAACCAGGAAATAAAAATTGATGTTAGTAAGCTAGGTTCTTCTGGTGGTTCACCAACAACCGTCACTTGCTTGTTCAGCAAAGTGTCTAACAACTTCTCATCCTGCATAGGAAGATAAGTTGTATAGCGGCTATTATCAGCTTTTCTGACGTTTAGTTCACGACCAGTGATACGAACTTCACGTACCTGATCCTGAGCCAACTCATTGATAAACGTAGAATAATCAACTCTGCGACTATTCGAGTCGCTTGGGCCAAAACTCTGGAACAAGGACATCAGAACAACTGCGATGACTAACCAGAGAATCAGGTTTTTCGCCATGTCACTCAAGGGATTAACCTCATATTACAACTGTGTTAACAAATAACGCTCAGGTTACTAAAGTTTTAGTCCTGTCGCTACAATGTATACTTCACGCGATCGTGCCCGCGAAGATTCGGGTTTACGAACTTTTACTTTCGTAAACAGGGAACGGATATCCCTAAGGTATTCATCAAAGCCTTCTCCCTGAAATACTTTGACAATGAAACTACCCCCAGGTGCCAGTACCGCACGGCACATATCCAATGCTAATTCAACCAGATACATAGAGCGAGGGATATCAACTGCAGGTGTCCCACTCATATTTGGCGCCATGTCAGACATGACTACCTGTACTTTTTTATCACCAACGCGTTCTAACAAAGCACCAAGCACTGCCTCATCACGAAAATCTCCTTGTAGGAAATCTACGCCGACAATTGGGTCCATAGGCAAAAGGTCACATGCGATAACTCGACCATTATTACCTATTTGGCTGACTACGTATTGTGACCAACCACCAGGGGCTGCTCCTAAATCAACAACGGTCATACCTGGTTTAAAAATTTTATCACCTTGCTGGATTTCTTCCAGTTTAAACCATGCACGTGAGCGTAGCCCTTTTTTTTGTGCTTGCAGAACATATTTATCACTAAAATGCTCTTGCAACCAGCGACTTGAGCTTGCCGTACGTTTTTTATTGGCCATTGCACTTTCCAACTATACTAATAGAAATATATCTATATTACTGCTTCTTTACCATCAAATAGATATAATTGATGGTGATAGATATCAGATGGCGGTAGAATAAGCCTTTTTCAATACTAACCAAGCAAATAATCGATGAAACTTAATAAAAAGCAAAATCAACACCTGAAAAGTCTCGCTCACCATTTGAATCCTGTTGTCATGATCGGTAACAATGGATTAACAGAAGGTGTATTAGCGGAGATTGAACTCTCTTTAGCACACCACGAGCTTATCAAAGTCAAAATCGCAGGCGAAGATCGTGATACTAAAACTTTGATCGCTGATGCAATTGTTCGTGAAACCGGTGCAGTAAATGTACAAGTCATTGGTAAAATACTTGTTCTTTACCGTCCTTCAGCGGATCGTAAAATCATTTTACCTAAATAATCACGCTTTATTTATATAAAAATGCCATTGAGCGCATGCTTTATATGAGGAAAAAGGCCGCCTGCGGCCTTTCTCTTTAAATCAGTAAAATAATATAACCAATTCAGTGAAATAGGAATCAGATATACTCAACTTTAAGAACTTCAAACTCTACATCACCGCCTGGCGTTTTAATCGAAACCGCATCATCGACGACTTTACCTACCAAACCACGCGCGATCGGCGAATTTACTGAAATTTTATTAATTTTAATATCAGCTTCGTCATCACCAACAATACGATAAGTCAGCTCTTCATCTGTATCGACATTCAATACGGTTACCGTCGCGCCAAAAATCACACGTCCAGTATTAGTTAATTTCGTAACATCAATGACTTGAGCATGTGAAAGTTTAGCTTCAATTTCTTGAATACGGCCTTCACAGAAGCCCTGCTGCTCACGAGCCGCATGATATTCCGCATTTTCTTTTAAATCGCCATGTTCTCGTGCATCTGCAATCGCAGTAATAATTTCAGGGCGACGGACAGATTTCAGATACTCGAGCTCTTCTCTAAGCTTATCTGCACCAAATACCGTCATTGGAATCTGTTTCATTGATAAATACCTCTGATTCAATCCTATAAAAAATAAGTATCTTCCTGATTTTGTAACAACAGTACACCGAACACCGCTGCAATACAGGGGGGTTCTTATTATCTATTAGGTGTAAATAACTCAATCAGACTAAGTTACTGACTTATCTTATCATAATATTCGCTATTTTAACTTAGAGTTAATCGCGGGTCATCGTTTACTTTATAAGGCATTACACTTTAGTATGTACAGTATGTCTAGCCTAATGCGTGAAATATATGCCGTTATTAACTTTAGCCAGAAAATTGATCTTCACTTTAGGAGTCGCCGTGACTACCACACAGGCGCTAGCTGTTCCTATTGATGACTATAAACAATATCTACCGGATGGCACTAATCTTGCTCTGGTCGCGCAGAAAGTCGGGAGTAATACCCCTCTTATCGATTATAACGCTCAACAAATGGCGCTTCCTGCCAGTACACAAAAAGTTGTTACCGCCCTTGCCGCATTACTACAGTTGGGTCCTGATTATCGTTTTGTGACCAATTTTGAAACCAGTGCAAAGCTAAATGATAAAACATTAGCGGGTGACCTTGTTATCCGATTTAGCGGTGATCCAACATTGACGCGTCAACAAATTCGCAATATGGCTAATGCATTAAAACAAATTGGTATTCAAAAAGTTGAGGGGGATTTAATTGTCGATATCTCAGCATTTGCCAGTCATGATAAAGCTCCGGGTTGGGTGTGGAATGATATGACCCAATGTTTTAGTGCTCCTCCTGCCGCTGCAATCATTGATAGAAACTGTTTTTCAGTGTCACTCTACCCTGCTGAAAAAGCAGGTGAGATGGCTTATATAAAAACGGCAAATTTTTATCCCGTGAATATGTTTAGCGAAGTGAGAACACTCGCTAAAGGCTCTACTGAAGCACGCTATTGTGAGTTGGATGTTGTTCCCGGCGAACTTAATCGCTACACATTAACCGGCTGTTTAATGCAAAGAAGTGAGCCTTTGCCTCTCGCATTTGCCGTGCAAAATGGTGCAAGTTATTCAGGGGCAATTGTTAAAAATGAACTCACAACAGCGGGTATTGAGTTAACAGGACATGTGAAGAAAAGAACTCAACTGACACCACAATCTCAAGTCCTCGTAAAAACAGAATCGAAGCCTTTACATGATTTATTAAAAGTCATGTTAAAAAAATCAGACAATATGATCGCCGATACTGTTTTTCGCACTATTGGCCGAGATTATTATGGTGTTCCAGGTACCTGGCGTTCAGGTTCTGATGCCGTAAGGCAAGTTCTAAAGCAAAAAGCAGGTATTGATATCGGCAATACCGTTATGGTCGATGGCTCAGGATTATCACGTCATAATCTGATTAGCCCCGCAACCATGATGGAAGTTTTACAATTCATTGCCAAAAACGATCAACAACTTGATTTTATCTCAATGCTACCTTTGGCAGGACATGATGGCACATTGCGTTATCGTGGTGGTTTTGATGAGGCAGGTGTAAATGGTAAGGTTTCTGCAAAAACAGGCGCATTACAAGGAGTCTATAATCTTGCTGGCTTTCTAACGACAGCAAGTGGGCAACGCGTTGCTTTCGTACAATTTATCTCGGCATATGCAGTTCCACAAAGCCAACAACGTAGCCGACGAGTACCGCTGGTGCGCTTTGAAAGTCGATTGTATAAAGATCTTTATCAAAAAAATTGATCCTATCCTTAGATAAGATCCAATAAAAAAGGCGCAATTCCTAATGTTACATACGGAATTTTGCGCCTTTTATTTATCGCTAATGCTAATTAGCTGGTATTAACTATTTTTGGTAGATGAACTCGATACCTTCATCGTCTTCTTCGTCCCAATCATCATCCCAGTCTTCATCAACTTCTTCAGCTTCAGCCAATTGCTCTTTATGATAGTCATCCCACATAAATTCAATTTTTTCTGGTTGCAGCTCATCTTCTGTTGTTAGCATATTACGTGGTTGAGTATTCATGAACTCCATGATATCCCAACATAATGCTTTGACGCCTTCATGATTTACGGCAGAGATCATGTAGTACTTCTCTTCCCAACCCATGGCTTTAGCGATCTCAGCAGCACGTTTTGCTGATTCTTCTTCACCTAAAATATCAATTTTATTGAAAACTAACCAACGCGGTTTTGCGGCTAATTTTTCGCTGTATTTTTCTAGCTCACCGATGATGATCTTCGCATTTTCAACAGGATCAGTTTCATCGATTGGACAGATGTCGATCAAATGCAACAAGACTCGGCAACGCTCTAAATGTTTAAGAAATTGAATTCCTAAACCAGCACCTTCAGCAGCACCTTCGATCAAACCTGGAATATCAGCAACCACAAAACTTTGTTGGTTATCCATGCGTACAACACCCAAGCTTGGTACTAAGGTAGTAAATGGATAATCTGCAACTTTTGGTTTTGCTGCTGAAACAGAACGAATGAAGGTTGATTTACCCGCATTCGGCATTCCTAACATACCGACATCCGCTAATAGCAGCAATTCTAACATGAGTTCGCGTTCTTCGCCTTTGGTACCCATGGTACGTTGACGCGGAGCACGGTTTACTGATGTTTTAAAGCGAGTATTACCAAGGCCATGAAAACCGCCCTTAGCAACCATATGACGCTGTTCATGACGAGTCATGTCACTAAGTACTTCATTAGTACCAAGATCGCGTACACGCGTTCCTACAGGGACTTTAATCGTGATATCTTGACCACGTCTACCTGTACATTCACGGCTTTGGCCATTTTGACCACGTTCCGCGCGGAACGATTTTTCAAAACGGTAGTCGATTAGCGTGTTGAGGTTTTCATCTGCCTGTAAATAGACATCACCACCATCACCACCATCACCACCATCAGGCCCGCCTTTTGGGATATATTTTTCACGACGAAAGCTGACACAACCATTGCCGCCATCTCCCGCCACAACCAATATTTTGGCTTCATCTACAAATTTCATTATTTTTCTCCGTATCTAGCCATTATAGAGCTGGATGGCAGTTTTACCCAGAGATGGCGTATTTTAAATATAAAAAGCCCCGCAAAAAGTTTTGCAGGGCTTTAATTCTAAATTAAAAGTCAGAAAACTTATTCAGCTTCGATACTGATAAATTTACGATTATTAGGACCTTTAACTTCAAATTTAACTTTACCGTCCGCCAGAGCGAACAGAGTGTGGTCACGGCCACAACCTACGTTGCTACCTGCGTGGAACTTAGTACCACGTTGACGAACAATGATGCTACCTGCTAATACAGCTTCACCACCGAAACGTTTCACACCCAGACGTTTAGCTTCTGAGTCGCGACCATTACGGGTCGAGCCGCCAGCCTTTTTATGTGCCATTAATCTGCTCTCCTAATCTTAAGCGATGCCAGTGATCTTAACATCAGTGAACCACTGACGGTGACCCTGTTGTTTACGGCTATGTTTACGACGACGGAACTTGACGATTTTAATTTTCTCGCCACGACCGTGTGCAACCACTTCCGCTTTCACTTTAACGCCTTCAACGACAGGAGCGCCGATTTGGATCTCGTCGCCATTAGCTACCATCAGAACTTGATCAAATTCAACAGTTTCACCTGTTGCGATGTCCAGCTTTTCTAGGCGGACAGTTTGACCTTCGCTAACTCGGTGTTGTTTACCACCACTTTGGAAAACCGCGTACATATTAACTCCGCTTTCCGCGTACTCGCTAAATATTTCAATTCCAGAGCACGCTATAAAATATTCACAATAGGGCGCGAATTCTACGCAAAAAAGCACCAGAACACAAGCCAATAATGCAGTCAGATTATAAAAAATACGACTTTTTTATCAAGACTCTCTTTTTGAGGCCGATTTATCATTGATAACTCAAATTGTTACTTATTTAAACATTTTTTGCATTACACCTGATAATCTTATAATTAATAGTGTTATGCTTACGCCATACATGTGCTATCGATTTCCCTTTTTTGTATTCAGGGAATGAACTAAAACTAATAATATGAATAATTTACGATGAATTTAGAATCTATTATTGAACTAACAACTGAAGATATGTCAGCGGTTAACGAAGTGATCCTCAGCCAATTGAATTCAGATGTCGCGTTGATTAATCAGCTTGGTTATTACATCGTGAGTGGTGGTGGAAAAAGGATCCGTCCGATGATCGCGATACTCGCAGGTCGATCCTTAGGTTATTCAGGCCAAAAACACATCCAAGTAGCCGCTTTAATTGAGTTTATCCACACAGCCACTCTATTACATGATGATGTTGTCGATGAATCAGATATGCGTCGAGGAAAACAAACGGCAAATGCAGTTTTTGGTAATGCTGCAAGCGTACTAGTTGGCGACTTTATTTACACTCGATCCTTTCAAATGATGACGGATCTTGATTCAATGCGCGTGCTCAAATTGATGTCTGAAGCAACTAATGTGATCGCTGAAGGTGAAGTATTACAGCTGATGAACTGCAACGATCCTAATATTACTGAAGAAAACTATATGCAAGTTATCTACAGTAAAACGGCGCGTTTATTTGAAGCTGCGGCGCATGCATCAGCAATTTTAGCCAATGCAACACCTGAACAAGAGAAAGCTTTACAGGATTATGGTCGTTACATTGGTACTGCATTCCAATTGATTGACGATCTGCTTGATTATGACGCTGATAATACCCAGTTAGGTAAAAATACAGGCGATGATCTTGATGAAGGGAAACCTACATTACCTCTTCTCCATGCTATGCAACATGGTAATGAAGAGGAATCAGCTTTAATTCGCCAAGCAATTGAGCAAGGGAATGGGCGTCATTTATTAGATACTGTGCTTGCAACAATGAAGCGTTGTGGTTCATTAGAATATACCTATGCACGTGCTCAGCAAGAATCTCAAAAAGCGGTTGATGCTTTAAGTGTGATTGAAAACTCAGTATATAAAGACGCATTAGTCAGCCTTGCACAGGTTGCTATCCAGCGCCACTCATAGGTTAGCTATTTTTGTTTAAAAAAGGGTGAAGCTATTTCACCCTTTTTTCTTCCTCTTCTATTCGGGCAAGAAGTGATGATAGCCCATATCGTAAAATATATTTTACGATAGTATTGCGCTCAGTTTCCGTTAATTGGTAGTAAGCTTCTGACCATATTTGTAAGGCGTCCGTCCTTTTGCTTTGGTAAGGCGCAGGAGGTTCACCAAGACTTAATTGACCTTGTATTTCCCCGGGTAAACTCTCGGCATAGTACTCTACCGCCTTTCCTTGAACGCCTCTTTTCCGACGATTTTTCCAGCCTTCTCTTCTTGCCATCAAGTTAACCCCTTGAGGCGAAGTTGGAAGACCCTCTAATCCTGCTAACTCTTTCGCAGTGAACCACAATTTTTTCATATTTTCACATTCACGCTTATATTATGAAACTAGCTGCTGTAGCTATAATAAATTATTATCTGTTAAGGCATTTTAGGCTAAAGATAATATTGTTTTTATAAATTAATTATTTTCGTCTTAATGTTCTGCTAATTATTTTTTATTAATTAAATCAACTAATGCTAGAGCACCTTCTCGTATAATAAAGGCTAAGATAAGCGCTCGTTCATCACTAGAAAGCTGGTTATATACTTCTTGCCAAATAGATGAGTTATCATTACGTTTCACTTGGTAGATAGCCGGCGTTTCATTGGCAAAGTGATGTTCAAAAATATCGATTGGCAAAGAACTAACATGATATTCCAAAGCCTTTCCTTGGATACCTTTTCTTTTACGACTAATCCAATTTTCTCGCCTTGCCATAGCATTAACACCTTGAGTTGTCATTGGAAGTCCTTGTAATCCAACTAACTCTTTTGCCATTAACCACTCCTTATACATAACTGACCCTCCTAGTCATGATGGCAACTTGTTTACAGTTGCTGAAAACTATCTATATTTTCTTAAAACCTCGTTGAATCATTCTTCTTTTTATTAGTACAAAATAATATATAAAGCATATATGTTATTTATATTTTAATTTCTTTTAATAACAGCTAATTAAATAGCGTAACCGTTAATAGCCAAGACAAAATTCATAAAAACTATATAGGTATTATATATACAAGTAAGGACAACCGTTAAATACGTCATTTACACAACTAACTAATAATAGTTAGTTTTACTTTCAAAGCATTAGCTTATTTCACAATTATCATTTCCAAGTTTCTATATATTTCATAAAAACAACGATAGTTTCATAAAACTGAATTTTAAGAAAAATTTAGAAATCTTTTTGAGAAAATTCTGTTATTTTATTTCCAATAACAGGGAGATTACACTGAATGTATCACAATACCCTGTTACATGTACCACTAACTCTACATGATTCTGAGTGAAAAAAGGACTAAAAAATGATTTTACGGAAATCCGACTGGCATCCAGCAGATATCATCGCAGCTTTACGTAAGCGTGGAACAACACTCGCCGCAATTTCTCGAGGAGCAGGATTAAGCTCTTCAACACTTGCAAATGCACTTTCACGACCTTGGCCTAAAGGTGAGTGGATTATTGCTAATTTTTTAGGAATACACCCATCAGAGATTTGGCCAAGCCGTTATTATGACTCAATTACAGGTGATTTATTAGAAAGGAAGGTTAGAGAGCGGTCACCTGATTTAATCTGAGAATAGGCAAAGACAAAAGCCGTCAGTGATATGCCATTTTGAGGTTGTAGTACACAGAAATACGGCTTTTATCTTTTGACTGTCTTTAGACATGACTTCATTTATAGCTAATAATATAAAAAATGACTTAACTAATATGATAAATTTATCTAACAGACAAATATATTCATTCTTAAAGGTATTTAGGCGCTATATCTAAGTATGAAATTATAAAGACTATGTGGGATGTGTAATATCATTCCAGTTTTAAGACATTTCATATTTTAAAGCTTATCGTTATCTCGTTATGTTATAGCGGTTGAATCATAATGATCAAGTCATCGCTATCTAGCATCTTTCAATCAAATGAAAATTTTTTAAAAATAAAAAAAGGTTGAGCTTTAAGTATAGAGGCTCAACCTTAGTTATAAACGACACATTTTAGGACAATTTATAAGAATTGCTCATGAGCAATTCATTTATCAATATTAATTATTGATAAATTTTTCACCTAACTCGATATCGCCTTTCAATACATCTAACATTTCAGTCAGTGCTTTTTGTTCAAATGCGCTTAGTTCACCGATAGGCAAGTGTTTTTCAATACCGTTTTTACCGAGCAGAACAGGTTGAGCAAAGAAACGTGCATGTGCACCTTCACCTTCTGTGTATACGCACTCAACAACATTGCTTTCGCCTTGCAGTCCACGGATCAATGATAAACCCAGACGTGCAGCTGCTTGCCCCATAGACAAAGTTGCAGAACCGCCACCTGCTTTAGCTTCAACAACTTCAGTCCCTGCGTTTTGGATACGCTTAGTTAGCGCTGCCACTTCTTCATCAGTGAAGCTAACACCTTTCACTTGAGACAGTAGAGGCAAAATGGTGACACCAGAGTGGCCACCAATAACAGGCACTTCAATTTCGTGTGTTTTTTTGCCTTTTAATTCAGCGACAAAAGTATTAGAACGAATAATATCCAGTGTAGTCACACCAAATAAACGGTTTTTATCATAAACGCCTGCTTTTTTCAGCACTTCTGCAGCAATTGCCACAGTGGTATTAACTGGGTTAGTAATAATCCCAATGAGCGCTTTTGGACAGGTCACCGCTATTTGTTGAGTCAGATTACGTACGATGCCTGCGTTAACATTAAACAGGTCAGAGCGATCCATTCCTGGTTTACGCGCAACACCCGCAGAAATCAGAACAACATCAGCACCTTTTAGCGCTGGAGTGGCATCTTCACCGGCAAAACCAACAACCTTAACATCTGTTGGGATGTGGCTAAGGTCGGCGGCAACACCTGGAGTAACGGGTGCGATGTCATAGAGAGAGAGTTCTGAACCTGCTGGAAGCTGATTTTTGAGAAGAAGGGCTAGAGCCTGACCGATACCACCTGCTGCACCTAGGACTGCAACTTTCATTCTGAAACTCCTTAAATTGTACTTTCAAAAATATGAATTCATCTAATTATGCACTAAACACATTACGTATAAAAAACAATTTATTAACAGATATAGAGAGATATTAACGCGAGATAATTTGTATACTAATTTTCACTATTCTAAACAAATTCCTTATCTGTTAATGAGATAACGGGCACTTTTTTAACAAATAGTTTTTCTCACTATTGTATTTCGCACAATAAGTTGTTTTCGCTGTTTATTATTCGAACAAAGACCAGAAAATTAACAATATTCTCACAATTTTCTCAGGTAAATTTATTAATACTCTATATTATATTTTCACATCGCTAATTTAATATAAGCCAGTTTTTGTCGCTGTAAAATATATCACTTAAATCGTAAAAAATTAATTCCTTGCTGCTTATAAAACGGTCATAACGCAATTTTGTTGCATAAAAATGCACATTTACGGATAATACAACTTAGTTTAATGCCAAAGAATGGGTTAATTATGCGTACACCGTCTAAACAAGAAGACTTGGTTAAGGCTTTTAAAGCCCTACTTAAAGAAGAAAAATTCAGTTCTCAAGCCGAGATAGTGATTGCGCTTCAAGAACAAGGCTTTGATAACATTAATCAATCTAAAATTTCCAGAATGCTAACTAAGTTTGGCGCGGTTCGCACGCGTAATGCAAAAATGGAAATGGTTTACTGCCTACCATCAGAGCCTGGCGTTCCAACAGCAACGAGCCCACTTAAAAATCTTGTACTTGATATTGATTACAACCACTCGGTTGTAGTGATTAGAACAAGTCCTGGTGCAGCCCAACTTATTGCACGTTTGTTAGATTCTTTAGGTAAAGCAGAAGGTATCCTTGGTAGTATTGCAGGTGATGACACTATTTTCTCTACCCCAGCGAATAATTTCACCACTCTTGAACTTTACGAAGCAATATTAACGCTGTTTGATCAAGAGCTTTAAATTCACACAATGCATTTTCCAAGTGCTATCTCATTATTACCATTGAGATAGCGATTAAAGAGGGGGAAATATCATTTTCCCTCTTTTTGTTTATCAAAGTTAGTTACGCGAGTTAATACAAAATTAATTATTTAAATCACATGAAAATAAATAATTAATTGAGTTATAAATCATAAGATTGAGATTATATTGTGATATTTGAGATCTTTAGAAACATCGTACACTACGGTTTCCACTTTCTGGTTCCGATTCTTTTTGGCTATCTATTTTGGCGAAAAAATTGGAAATTAGCATCATTAATCATGATATCGACGATGGCTATCGATTTAGATCATTTACTGGCGACGCCAATTTTTGATCCTAATCGTTGCGGCATCGGTTTTCATCCTATGCATACGGTTTGGGCAGCAATTGCCTATGTTTGCTTATTTTTAATACCATCATGGAAACTAAAAGCAATCGCAGTAGGTTGTCTATTTCACTTATTCACTGATTCACTTGATTGTTATATGGGAAGTTTAAAACAAGAAACAACGATCTCTTTTTTGAATTGTGGAAATGGAAATGGAAGTGAAAGTCTTTGGGATAGAGCTTTAAAAATTAAATAAATCTTTAACATAGAAAAACACCCCAAAGTGACTATCCAACTTTTGGGGTGTAGTTTAATATTTAGCGAGGGCTTTGTTACTTATAAGCGCTACTCTTCTATTTCAATATCAGCCTTGCTCTTCAAACCCGCCAGTAATTTGCCATGAATGCCACCAAAATCACCGTTACTCATGACAAGGATATAGTCTCCTGGCTGAGCAGTTTCAATGACCATATTAGCCAAAACATCAATATCTGCACTCCAACGCGCAGGTTGCACACAATTTTCAGCAATATCCGTAACCATCCAAGGAATATTAGCAGGTTGGAATAAGAATACTTCATCAGCGCGACCTAATGCAGGCGCAATATCATTTTTATTGATCCCCATTTTCATGGTATTCGAACGAGGTTCAAGTACGGCAATGATACGTGAAGTACCGCCAACTTTGCTGCGTAATGCTTCTAACGTCGCTAAAATTGCTGTTGGATGATGGGCAAAGTCATCATAAACATTAACACCAAATTCAACACCACGTAATTCAAGGCGACGTCGTGCGTTAATGAATTTATCTAAAGCAAGGCAAGCTTCTTTGGCCGGTACTCCAACATGGTGCGCAGCAGCAATCGCCATCAAACCATTTTGGATATTATGATTACCAACTTGAACCCAATTCACTTCACCGACACTTTGTTGTTGATAGTAAACTTCATAATGGCTGCCATCATGATTTAATTTTTTAGCTTGCCACTCGCCACTGTCACCTACTAGCTCTTGTTCGCTCCAACATCCCATACCAATAACCTGTTTTAGGTTACTATCATTGTCTGGCATGAAAATTTTTCCACTACCCGGCACGATACGCACCAAGTGATGGAATTGCTTTTGAATCGCTTCTAGGTTTTCGAAAATATCAGCATGATCAAACTCAAGGTTATTTAACACCAAGGTTTTTGGGCTGTAATGCACAAATTTAGAGCGCTTATCAAAGAAAGCACAATCGTACTCATCAGCCTCAATAACAAAAAATGGGCTATCACCGATTTGAGCAGAGACTTCAAAGTTACCCGGTACACCACCGATTAAAAAGCCTGGTTTGTAGCCACAATCTTCGAGTATCCAAGCCAACATACCTGCTGTTGTGGTTTTTCCATGAGTACCAGCTACTGCGAGTACCCAACGCTCAGGTAAAACATGTTCATGTAACCATTGAGGACCCGATGTATATGGTAAGCCTCTTTCTAATACTGCTTCAACACAAGGGTTACCACGTGTCATTGCATTACCAATAACAACCATGTCAGGCTCAGGACTTAGCTGAGCGGGATCATAGCCTTGAATAAGTTCAATACCTTGTTTTTCAAGCAACGTGCTCATCGGTGGATACACATTTGCATCCGAGCCTGTGACTTTATAGCCTAAAGAACGAGCCAATATTGCTAAGCTTCCCATAAAGGTGCCGCATATCCCTAAAATATGTATGTGCATTATGTTTCATCCAATAGCATGAGGTTTGTCACCATTCTACCCATCAATAGCCGCTTTATAAATGCATTAACCTATTAATCTTTTCTTTATTTAGTTAAACTCCTCGCGCAAGGGTACAATAAGCCCTCAAACCTCTGTCAATTTTATTCAGGACCTTCGTCATGAAAACATTAGGCGAATTCATCGTCGAAAAGCAACACGAATTTTCTCATGCAACAGGAGAGCTGACTGCATTACTGTCAGCAATCAAACTGGGCGCTAAAATTATCCATCGTGATATTAACAAAGCTGGACTTGTAGACATTCTTGGCACAAGTGGTGTGTCAAATGTTCAAGGTGAAGTTCAGATGAAGCTCGACCTGTATGCAAATGAAAAGCTGAAAGCGGCTTTGAAAGCGCGTGGAGAAGTCGCCGGTATCGCCTCTGAAGAAGAAGATGAAATTGTCATTTTCGAAGGTGACCGTGCAGAAAACGCAAAATATGTCGTTTTAATGGACCCACTAGATGGTTCTTCAAATATCGATGTAAACGTTTCCGTTGGTACAATTTTCTCAATTTACCATCGTATTACACCAATCGGGCAATCGGTTACTGAGGCTGATTTCCTACAGCCAGGTCATCGCCAAGTTGCTGCAGGTTATGTCGTTTACGGTTCTTCTACAATGCTGGTTTATACGACCGGTTGTGGCGTTCATGCATTCACCTATGATCCATCATTAGGTGTTTTCTGCCTTTCTCACGAAAAAGTAATGTATCCGGCAGAAGGCAAAATGTACTCGATTAACGAAGGTAACTACATCAAGTTCCCAATGGGCGTTAAAAAGTATATTAAATACTGCCAGGAACAAGATGAAGCGACAGGTCGTCCTTATACCACACGCTATATTGGCTCTTTAGTGGCTGATTTCCATCGTAACTTACTCAAAGGTGGAATTTATATCTACCCGAGTACCGCAAGCCATCCTAATGGAAAACTGCGTTTACTGTATGAGTGTAACCCAATTGCATTCTTAGCTGAACAAGCACATGGTAAAGCAAGTGACGGCGTGAATCGTATCCTGGACATAATCCCTACTGAATTACACCAACGTGCACCTTTCTTTGTCGGTACGAAGTCGATGGTTGAAAAAGCAGAATCATTTATGCGTGAATTTCCAGATTCTGAGTAATATCTCTTAGCACTCGATATATGAATATCAAGGCGGGCTCACCCCGCCTTCTTTATTCACTTTTTTCAATGAATTCGTCCCTCTTTACAGCTATAATATTTGCCACATTATCTACTCTAGGGAATTCAGGTTGTATAACGGCCATAAACTAAGCCCGTACAAATGCAATTTGAGCAATAATAGATAGATTGGTTTATAACATTAAAGGATACTTTTCATGGGCCTGAACAATGTACCGGCAGGTAAAGATCTGCCTGATGATATCTACGTTATCATTGAAATCCCTGCTAACGCAGATCCAATCAAATATGAAGTGGATAAAGAATCTGGCGCTCTATTTGTAGACCGCTTTATGTCTACTGCGATGTTCTATCCATGCAACTATGGTTACATCAACAACACGCTGTCATTAGATGGCGATCCTGTCGATGTATTAGTACCAACACCTTACCCATTACAACCAGGTTCAGTGATCCGTTGCCGTCCAGTTGGCGTGCTGAAAATGACGGATGAATCAGGTGAAGATGCGAAACTAGTTGCTGTTCCACACACAAAACTGAGCAAAGAATACGATCACATCAAAGATGTGAACGACCTGCCAGAATTACTGCGTGCACAAATCACTCACTTCTTTGAACACTATAAAGATCTTGAAAAAGGTAAGTGGGTAAAAGTTGACGGATGGGATGATATCAATGCTGCTAAAGCAGAGATCATCGCTTCTTTCGAACGCGCTGCAAAAAAATAGTTTATTCTCTTTAAGAAAATCAAAGTTCTGGCTAAGGTCAGAACTTTTTTTTTGTTCTTTTTATTTTTTGGGCTACCGTTTTTTCGACTCAAAACTTAAAAAAAACGCCGGCACATCCGCCAGCGTTCTATAACTTTCATCACTTCTATGATTTTAATTAACGGACTATAATTCTTATTGGCCCGCTTCTTCATCTCGCTTGAGCCAATCACCGCTCTTAATGTGGCGCAAACCATCAACAGAGTGCCTATACAGATAAATCCAAGCATTACCGTATGGCGTCGGAATTAACTCTCTGACGTAGTCCTGTGAGTTTTTTTTCAGTTCATCTAACTCAGTTAAAATAGACGGATTGATACGATAAACTTCACATTCAATCGAACCATTTCCTTTAACGACCGCAGGATAATACCCTAGATCATAGAGTTCATAGCCTTCTAGTGTATGCTCTCCTAACAGTTGAGCATAGGTCATCCAGTGATGATTTCCCTGCTGGCGCCTTAAACTACCATAAACAATCACTCGCATAATTTAAAACTCAAATTGATAAAGGAGATCCAAGGCCTGGTTTACACCAGACACCGCTTCCAAATAAAGTTTTGGCATTAAACGATAGCGCAGAGTCAATGTTGCCAATGAGTCAAATATCCCAACGCCGTATTTGACTTGTAAGTCATTGGTAATTTTGCCACTCACCACAACTTGGGAACCATCTCCCACACCTTGCGTATCAACAGCCAAATCAGATACACCAAATGTTTCACCAATTTTACCCACTAACTGCCCGCTCTGTGCAACACCAAGGCCAATTAGCATAGATGTCATTTGGGAGCCATTTGCATCACCGCTATCCAAACCTTCCCCTCTTAACAAATAGGATAGTGCTTCTTGCTGTGATTTAGTGGGTTCTGAAAATATCTCTACTTTCGGTTTGTCTGCAAGCCCTGTGACTCTAACACCCGCAACGACATCATCTGCCGTATTATCTGGATTACGAATCGCTTCCAGATTTAAAAATGGCTGATCAGCGGGGCCTGAGAACTGAATTAAACCTTTACGTACGAGCAAATCTTGCCCATAGGCACGGAAACGACCTGTAGGAATATCGATTTGTCCGTTTAGGCTAAGTCCCTGTTTACTCTGCGTAACTTTTAATAAACCTGTTAATCGGGCTTTTAACCCAAATGCATCCAACCTAACGTCATTACCAATTTTAATATCCAAATTTGTTTGGATAGGAATCGAAGGTGCTTTTTCCTCAATTGGCTGCAAGTTACTATCAAGCATAACGACATCAGAGGAAGCACTAACCGCTGACTCAGGCAGTTCTTGCACTGTAATACGAGCCCATGGGATTGTCACGCTCCCATTTAAAACCAGTAACGTAGGTGATGCTTCAAAAACTAAATCAGGTTGCACATCAATTTTAATCATCGGTGGCAAGGAAACACGTAAATTGTTACCTCGAGCCATGATTTTTGCACGCCACGCATCTACGTTACGCCAATCCGCCTCACCATCGATATTCAGATAACCTTCTGGCGTATTGATTTGCCCACTCATCACCGAACTTGCCCCATTAAACGTCACACCTAAACGACCACTTTTAATGTCAAATGGGATCATGGCTGATTTAATTTCTAAGTTTGATAAAGATAAATTACCATTCATCAATGGGTTATTAGCAGATCCCCCTAAACGCAAGTTCGCATTCAAGCTACCGTTCGCGACTTCTTTATGCCCTAACATGGGCTTGATTAAATCCAATGTAATTGAATTTATTTCAATGTTGCCTGCTAGCAAACGGCGCTTTTCTAAATCAGAAATTTGAACGTTGCCTTTAAGCTGCCCGTTATTCGCTATCTTAAATAACCAATTAAGGTCAGCTTTACCATTTTTCAAGGCCGCGCTTAGTGTGAGAGTTTGAAATTCAAATGGTAACCGTGTGCCATCCACGAATTGTGTAGCTTTAATACCATCACCTTGAAGATCAAGTTTCACTTGCGGTAGACTGCCACCTTCTTTCCAAACCGCATTTGCTTTACCACTAAAGACGCCATTTACCCGCGTATCTTTTGGCATAAATGGTTTAATCATCGCTAAATCAAAGCGTTCTAATACAATATCGGCACTACCACTCTTACCAGCTTTGATAGGCTTAGGTACACACAAACGTGCATTTGGGTTTACCCAGCAATGTGTTCCAATCACCACTTCCTGTGTTTGATTCGTATAATTTAGCGACATGGCTTTATTTAATCGCCATTCGCCCACGACAGTATCAAACAAGGTATTGTTAAGATTACCTTTCCAAATCTCAGTGTTTCTATCAAAACTGCCCGCTAGGGCAAGTTGCCCTGAAACTGGCTCACCTTTCATATTTAATTTTAAGGTATGTTGTTTCTCGCTGCCTTTCGCATCTAAGGTCAAGTTACTGATAACGATATCTGCTTGCCTTAACTGACGCAATACAACAGATAACTCCCCCTTAATTTGCTCGCCCGTCGCAACATCCCCTTTGATAACCACATTCTCGATTGATAGGCTGTCTTGCCACCTTACATTACGTCCCGTGATATTGGCGACGGCTTGAGGCGTTTGTAAATTACCGCGTAATTTAATATCACCGGCAATTACACCCCCTAATCCTGGCAATAGGCCATTTAGTGCGGGCGCATTAATTTTTGCATCTAAATTCCATTTATCTGCCAGCGATCCTTTAATATCAACGTTATTTTTACCTAACGCTAAATTGAAATTGGGAATATCCCATTGGCCTGCGGCATTACCTTTAGCTTGTCCACGTGCTTTTAAGAGATTATTTTTAACATTACCGTCGAGGGCAATTTCAGGGATTTCAAGCTGCCAACTACCACCATATAAACTGCCGCGAGTCGCCACTTTACCATCGACTTTTGCCGGCCATTCAGGCCATTGTTTAGCTGTATTAATTCCCGATAATGTCAATACTGCATTCCAGCTAATAGCTTTGCTCCAATCCGCAACGCCTGTAATATCAGCATTCCCTTGTAATGCAGCTAAACGCAAACGCGTTAAATTGATTTGTTCTTCATTACCTTTGGCATCTAACATTAAGGTTGATGGTGGTAAATCTTGCCCTGTAATTGCAGAGCGTAGAGATAAATCGTAAGCTGATGGGCGGCCATTTAGGCGTAAACGTGTTCCATCAAGCTGATATTGCGATTCTCCGACTAGCGGCCAAGCCAACTTATCACTTTCGAGCGTAAGCAATATTGGGAAATCAGCCTGACTCAAATCTGTTTCTGCCTCTAATGTGGCATTAATCGGACCGTTTAAATTCAGTGCTAATTTGAGCTCATCTAACAAGCTACCTTTTAGTGATAAATCAACTTTCTGCCCATTGAGATCCTCTAAACGGCTTTCCCCCACCACAGAAATAGATACTGGCCACTTATCTTTTAATGTTGCAGTTCCTGATAAAGCTAAATTACCTTCAGGCGCATCTACTTCAAGCTGTTTTAATAATACATTTTGCCCATCATTTGATAGGCTCAAATAAAGGCGATTAATAGTAAGGTCAGTACTGCCTTTCAATTGAAAATTAGAGGCGTTGATACCTTCAACATTGAGGTCTACTGGTAAAATTATCTCAGGTAATTGCGCCAGCAATGGCTTAGCAAATAAGGCTTTTAGTTCATCACCTATCGATTTCTGTTCATTGATAGGTATTTCTGTAATCGGTGCCTCAGCTTGTTCTTTCGCCGCCTCTTCCATTACCGGTAAATTAATTGCTAAATCAATAATATCGGTTGGAATAATAGTCATGGCCTTTTTCTGCCACGTTATCCCTGTCGAGAATTTCGCTAAATCAATCGTCATTCCATCCACATTGACATGAGTTGAAACCAACGATAACTGATTCAAGCGAATAGTCAGTGGTGCATTTAAGGATGTTAATGGCTCCGATGGCGGTGTTTCTTCTGAAGGAGGGAATGCGGTTGTATCGATATTAACGGTAACATTATCAGTAGAAAGTGTATCGATGCATACTTCACGGCGAGTTAAACAACCTAAACGTAAGGCCAAATGAAGTTTTTGCGCATTAACATCAACACCAGGCATTTGATATTGCACACCCGATAACGTTAAATTACTAATATCCCCTTCAATTGATTGGATCTTTAGTTCAGGCACCCAACGTGTGGCCGAATTTAAGGCAAAATGTAAACCTGATTGTGTTCCCAATACCCAGCTTAGAGCAGCAATAATAAGAACTAGAATTAATAAAATGGAAATACTGATCCATTTAAACCACTTCATCCATTTCATAGTTCTGTCCCCAAACCGATGTAAAACTGAATTTTGTTATTATCAGGATCGCCAATCGGTGTTGCGAGGTCAAATTTGATAGGTCCAACAGGAGATACCCAACGCAGTCCGATACCGGCACCCGTTTTAAAATCACTAGTTTTAATATCATTCACGGCTTCACCGGAATCAATAAAGGTCGCCCCCCACCAATTACCCGTAAAATTGTATTGATATTCCATCGAACCGACAGCTAATTTAGAAGCGCCCGTCAATTTACCCTTGCTATCTTCAGGCGAGATTTTTTGATAACCATAACCGCGAACACTACCATCCCCCCCCGCAAAGAAACGTAGGTCTGGTGGTACTTTGTCAAAAGCATTGGTTTCTATCCACCCTAAATTACCACGCAAGATAAAGCGGTGGCCTTCCCATGGTGTTCTGATCCACACATGCTTAGTTTGTAATACAAGAAAATCAATATCTGAACCCCAAATTTTATTTGAGTAATCAATTGAATAACGTTGGCTATCACCCCATGTTGGCATGACGCCACCACGCTGGCGAATACGGCTCACATTGGCGCCAGGATAAAGCAACATGGTAGTATTTGTGATATCTGCTTGGGTAAAGCTACTGAGCATCCAACGCATATTCACGCCATATTGCCATCCCGTTGAATAGTCCCAGTTACGCGAAACGTTTAATGTCGTGGTATTCGATTGAGTATCGTTTAAATCGGTACGTTTAAACCCGCCTTGAACGGCATAGTATTGTTCGAGTGGATTCGCTTTTAACGGAATTTTATAGCTTGCATCAATAAGTTGCTCTGGCTGAGACAAGCTAATACTGGAAGATAAACTTTGCCCGCGAGAGTTAACCCACGGCTTATTCCACGTTGTTTTTACACGAGGCCCCACATCAGTACCATAACCGCCCCCGAGCTCAATGAAGTTTTGTGCCCGAGGCGTCATCACACCGTCCATCGGTAATTCGTCTGTATTCTCTTCTCTCGCTTTAGCAATATTGGGTGTCACAATCGCAGAATTAAACCAACCAGTTTCAGCCAACCTACGGTTAAATTCAGCTAATTGCTCAGAAGTGTAATACTCACCCGGCTTAAATGGAGAAAGGTTATTTAGATAGTCTTCACGGATTTGTGAACCTTGATAAGAGATTGATCCAAAACGATAGCGTTTACCACTATTAAAATCAAAATCCCAATAGGCCGCATGATTTTCAAGAGAAATACCTAGCTGGCTTTTCTCCATGACGGCATCAAAATAACCTTTACGAACAGCAAGACTACTAAACTTACCTTTAAAATCCTCATACTCGCCATCATTCTGGATAGTACCGTCCTTAGGCGTATTACTTTTGATCATCTTTTCATAATCTGAATCTGTCTTCGCCGCACCTTCTAATTCCACTTTCACGCCTTGAACTAAAATAGGTTCTCCTGGCATGACTTTTGCTGTCAATATTGAACGCGCGGGCGGTGTTTTTTCCTGATAACTAAATTCAACCGTGGGTTCATAATAGCCAAGAGGCTTTAAACCTTCTTTAATAGCTTTTTCTACCCTTGCACGAAAACGTCCATTTGGTACGACTTCATCTTGTGAAATATTAGAAAGTTGCACTCGCACATTTTGATTTAGTTGGCCTTCAAGTCCTTCAATATTAAGACGAAGATTCGCAGCGTACACCACAGGCACAGCCACAGTTAAACACAGAAAACAGATGATAGGGTATTTCGACACGCCTACTCCTAAGGTGATTGATAGATTGACTAAAGGCTTCAGATTAATTTATTTTGAGTAAAATTGATCATAGACACAAGTTTTTATCCCATTTTTTAACTTATTTGTGCGCTCACAATATTTATCTCAACGCAAATGTATAGGAATTATTATGTCTTCTAATAAATTTCACGCAGTTAATAACTCGCAAGCTCTACCGGGTAGACAAGTTGCTATAGCGCCCTCACCATACCATGCGGTGAACCATCATTCGATTGAGATTATTCCTAAGAATGCGGAAACTGCGTACTTTGCTATGGGCTGTTTTTGGGGAGTAGAGCGCTTATTTTGGCAGCAAACTGGCGTTTACTCTACATCTACAGGCTATTGCGGTGGGATCACGCCAAATCCAACCTATGAAGAAGTATGTTCTGGACTCACTGGACACACGGAAGCCGTACGTATTGTATTTGATCCACAAGTCATTAGTTACGCTCAGCTATTAACTTTATTTTGGGAAAATCACGATCCCGCTCAAGGTATGCGCCAAGGTGGTGATATTGGTACGCAATATCGCTCAGCGATTTATACTGTATCGGATGAACAATCTGCATTAGCAGAAAAAACGCTACAGGATTATCAACAAGCAATGATTAAACAGAATGATAATCGCCCAATTACCACTGAAATTGCGCCCCTTGATATATTTTATTTTGCTGAAGATTATCATCAGCAATATTTATACAAAAACCCAAATGGTTACTGCGCATTAGGTGGGATCGGTGTTTGTTTACCACAATAGCCTTTCCTTTGATTTTATTAATATTCTAAATAATTCAAATTGTAGCTAGTCGACAAATGAAAGCGTCTTGGGGAGCATACATAAGTATGTGACCTAAGCGATTGAATGTAGCCAACAACGCTACAGCTTGAATTAGAATTTAAATATTCTAAATAATTCAAATTGTAGCTAGGCGGCAAATGAAAGCGTCTTGGGGAGCATACATAAGTATGTGACCTAAGCGATTGAATGTAGCCAACAACGCTACAGCTTGAATTATGACGAATAAGGATTATGACGAATATATAGCCAGACAATTTAACCTAATGCTATACTGGCGTGACTACTCATATACTTCGCGCATATTGCGCTACAATATATTTACGTACTTAATATATTTATATATTCGAAACGATACCTTCAGGGCTTTGTTGAATGCAATAAATTCCTGAAGGTGTGTCTGGATAACTTATGCTTAACAGTTTGCTGTTTGTTCTTTTATTATGTGCAATAAGCGCATTTTTTTCTTTGTCAGAAATATCTCTGGCCGCCTCTCGCCGCATTAAACTCAAACTTATGGCTGATGAAGGCAATATTAATGCCGCTCGAGTCCTAAAGTTACAAGAAATGCCGGGAATGTTTTTTACTGTTGTTCAAATTGGTCTCAATGCCGTGGCTATCTTAGCTGGTATTGTCGGGGAATCCGCATTTTCCCCCGCATTACAAGGGTTCTTTATTCAGTTTTTATCTCCTGCATTGGCACAACAAATCGGTTCCATTCTCTCTTTTGCCATTGTGACAAGTTTATTTATTTTAGTCGCTGATTTAATTCCTAAACGTATTGGCATGGTAAAACCTGAAGCGATCGCTATGCGTATTGTTAATCCGATGCGCTTTTGCCTACTGCTACTGAGTCCATTAGTCTGGTTTTTTAATGGATTAGCAAACCTGATCCTCAAATTATTTAAATTACCTATCGCTCGTAATGAAGATATTACTTCTGATGATATTTTTGCGGTGGTTGAAGCGGGTGCTGTGGCTGGTGTTTTACGTAAACAAGAGCATGAATTAATTGAGAATGTATTTGAACTTGAATCACGAACCGTTCCATCTGCGATGACGCCACGTGAAAGTATTATTTACTTTGATAAACATGAATCAGAAGACAGCATTAAACATAAAATTTCGACACAGCCCCATTCAAAATTCCTTGTCTGCTCAGATGATATTGACCATGTCATTGGTTATGTCGATTCAAAAGAATTACTTAATCGCGTTCTAAACGGTCAAAGCCTAGGCTTGCAAGATGGTGTACATATTAGAAGTGCCCTGATGATCCCTGATACACTTTCACTATCGGATACATTAGAAGCATTTAAAGCCAATGCCGTCGATTTTGCCGTTATTCTAAATGAATATGCACTCGTGATGGGTATCATTACTATCAATGATGTAATGATCACTTTAATGGGCGATTTAATTGGGCCAAACCCGGGGCAAGAAGAACAGATTATTGCTAGAGATGAAAATTCTTGGCTAGTCGAAGGTGGAACACCTATCGAAGATGTGCAAAGAACATTAGATATTGATGATTTCCCTGACTTTAGCAATTACGAAACAATTGCGGGTTTCATGATGTATCGACTCAGAAAGATGCCTAAACGCACTGACTATGTGAAATATGCAGGTTACAAGTTTGAAGTCGTTGATATTGATAATTACAAAATCGACCAGCTATTAGTGACACGTATTACAAATGCTCCGGCACCTGTCATTGTTCAACCTGGAAAAAACAGTACAGAAACGGCTAACACCAAAAAGCAAACCAAAGATAGTGATAATAAACCAGCTTGATAGCAAAGCCATTTCTTTCAATGCGCCACTTTTGTGGCGCTATTATTAATCAAACTAACTATTTTGTTACTTTAGCTATTTGACTAATAATTCAACTATTAATCTAATCCTAACGCCCTATCCAAGCTCTGTGCGCAGTAAAAGCACCTGCTTGTTAACTTCACTCATGACATTATAGTGGCGCTTATCACTAACCTTGGGTGGTAAAATCTTCCCATAATTAAACTCAAAAGCTCCGAAATCCTTTATATAGAGTCTGCCACTGAAGAGGGTTTTGACATAAAGAGCAATCTTAAATGGGTTGTAGCGGTTAAAAATTTTCATTAGAACTTTTCTCCCCTATGTTCTTTTGCGGTCGTTCTCTTACGGTATCCGTTAATTCATACTGTTACTAATCATAGACCAGTAATTCAGCTTTTGGTTCTAAAATTGCAATTTTATTCAATTCACTGACAGAAAATGACACTATAAAATATCTAAAAATACCCCGACAAACCTTGTGTTTATGCTGAATTTTAAAAAAATGTTAATTTTCTTCTTGCAACTCATCCGATGAGCTATGCTATAAGTATGAGTACAAAAAGCATGATTTTTATTCACAAAAATCAACAATCAAAACGATAACTAAAGGTACCCCTATGATAAGAAAATTTTTACTTTTGATCTGTTTGCTTGGGCTATCCTCGACGGTATTAGCAAGTAATATACTGACAAATCAATCAGTTCCTTCAGTTTCCGTCACTGATAAAGGTGAGCTAATATTAAATAATGAAGATAAACTAGATTACCAACCGTGGAAAAGCCAACAACTCATCGGGAAAGTTCGTACTATTCAACACATTGCAGGTCGCTCATCTGCGAAAGAGCTTAATAACCCATTAATTGAAGCAATTAAGCAAGCCAAACTACCTCATGATACCTATCAAACAACCACAATCATCAATACTGACGATGCTATCTTTGGCACCGGTGTGTTTGTTAAAAATAGCGTTGAGGACAGTAAAAAAGAGTTCCCTTACTCACAATTTATTGTTGATAGCGATGGCTTGGTAAAAAGTGCGTGGGAGTTATCACCTGAGAATTCGGCGATTATCATCTTGAATAAACAAGGAAAAGTATTATTTTTCAAAGAAGGCGCTCTCAGCCAACAAGAAGTTGATAAAGTACTTGGATTATTAGTCTCTGAACTTGCTAAATAGGCAATAATTAACATCACAAGAGCATACCCTATTATTTTTAGCCGATGACTTCTTTAGGTTTAAGTTTACCTCAAGGAAGTCATCTCAATTTTTACAGTCAGTTATGCTAAAATACCCTTATATTAAATATGCATAATTATTTCTATTTTGTTAATAATCAAGCAAAGTAATAATATCAATGTAATTGTATTTAACATCACCCCCAGTATATTTTCACGCAAAAGCCTCCCGCTTCAACATTTGAAAATAACAGCCGCATGTGATGTAGCTGTGCAATACGTTTTGCAATCGACAATCCTAAACCGCTACCCGTTTTTTCTTGTCCCGGTGGTCGATAGAATCGCTCTCCAAGCCGACTGAGCACCTCTGGTGGGACTGTATCACCATCATTTTTAATCTCAAGATGGTCACGAAAAAGTATCAACTCAATTTTGCCTTTTTCTTTACCATAACGAATTGCGTTATGGAGTAAATTTCTTAATAAAACAGACAATAAAAGTTGCTGACCTTGAAATACGGGTGGTTCCTTAATAATGACTGTTTCAAATGTTACTTGGTTAGCGCGTGCTTCTGCCGCTATGTCGCTAACTGACGACTCAATCAGATTTATCCATGATAATTGCGCAACATCTTCCAACTGAGTCGATGATTCCAATCGTGACAGCATCAATAATTGGTCGACTAACCGACTTGCTCTATCAATCCCTTCCGATAAATTAGCTACCGCATGTTCTCGAATAGCGCGATCATTTCCGGCAATTTGTACAACTTCAGCCTGAACTTTAAGCGCGGCAAGTGGACTACGTAACTCATGGGCTGCATCAGAAGTGAATTGACGTTCACGTACAAACATGTGATTAATGCGTTCAAATAAACCATTGAGTGCATCTAATATGGGCTTTGCTTCACTAGGGATCTTTGGCACTTTAATTGCGGTTAATTCATCAGGTTTACGGTCAACTAACTGAGTTGCAACATCACGCAATGGCTTTAATGCACGAGTCAATAGCCATAAAAATAAAACCAACATGATAGGCAATGCCACTAACCAAGGAATAAACTGAGCAATCATGATATCTGCTGCCATTTCTTGCCGATATTCCCATTCTTGTCCTACCACAATGATATATTGATCATCGAGTGATTTTAACCAGACAAAACGCCACGGATCTTTACTGTCTTTAATGAAACCTTCAGTGAATCCTTCTCGCTTAAATTGAAATGGTATTTTTTTACCATTGTCACCATCATTGAGTACCATTTCGCCGCTTGGTGTAAAAATAGCAAATGCTAAGGCATCATCATCCTGATCACCTCGATTTTTACGCAATAATTTTTTAGTTTTCACGAGTGAAGGCTGGCTAAGTTCAAGATCTGAGGGTAATACAGATAACCGCTTGGCAAAAACCATTTGCTGAGTATCAAATAATTCATTAATCGTTTTATAGGTTTGATACCATGCGAGAGAGCTCGCAATTCCCCAAGTCATTAAAGCCAGTAAAAGTAGCGTTAAGGTTAATTTCAGTCTCAAGCTAAATGTTTTCATTGCTCATCACCTAATCGATAACCAACGCCATGAATAGTTCGAATAAATTTATTACCTAACTTGCGTCTTAAATGGTGTATATGCACTTCAACCGCATTGCTGGAAACTTCTTCGTCCCAGTTATAAAGTTTTTCTTCGATCAGTGCCCGCGAAAGTACTTTATTAGGGTTATGTAAAAAAAGTGATAACAATGCGAACTCTTTAGCCTTAAGTTGAATGGATTCACCCTTCATCGTGACGGTCATTGCAACGGGATCCAGTTCAACATCACCGTGAGTCAGTTTAGGAGAAAGCTGGCCACTACGGCGTCGATTTAGCGCTTGCAAGCGTGCAGCAACCTCAACTAAAGCAAAAGGTTTGCAAAGATAATCATCAGCGCCTTGCTGCAACCCTTGGACACGCTGATCCAACGCATCTCTAGCCGTTAAGATTAAAACGGGTTCATCACGACCTTCTTTTCGCCAGTACTTTAAAATATCCATGCCATCTATTGCGGGAAGTGAAAGATCAAGTACAACCGCATCATAAGGAGCATCAAATAAAGCTACCTGTCCTTGTTTTCCATCCATAAACCAATCAACGGTAAAACCTAACTGCGTTAACCCCACCTTTAAACCATCGCCAATTAACCTGTCATCTTCGACCAAAAGAATTCGCATTTTTTCCTCCATCTCGGAATATTGGTATATTTATATTATAATATTAAGGATGACTAGCTATTATTAGCCAAATTAAAAATATATTTTTTTAATTTGAGTTCTTAAGATCCTGTTAAGATTTACCTGCTTTAATACACTCCATAAAGCAAGTTTACGTTATTAACGGAGATAATACTGATGAAAAAATTACCTTTAATTGCCTTAATCGCTGCACTCGCTGCTGCCCCTGTTCTTGCTGCTACTAGTAATGCGAATAATGTTGCTAATGGTGGATTTAATGGCCCTGGCACGGTGACAAGTACACCGAATCAATCAACTCAAACGGGTGGATTCTCAGGACCAAACAATAGCGAAACTACTGTCGCTAAAGCACTGGATATGTCAGATGACAGCTGGGTTATTTTACGTGGTAATATTGTTAAACAGTTAGATAATAAACATTATGAATTCACTGATGGTACTGGCTCCATTACACTAGAAATCAGTCCAAAACGCTGGAACGGAGTGAATGTCACCCCGACAGATAAAATTGAGATTCGTGGCAAAATCGATAAAGATTGGAATTCAAGAGAAGTTGAAGTTAAACAAGTTCAGATAATTAAGTAAATGATTAAAATCTAGTTATCTTTAACAACTATGGCAAGGTGACGATATAAATAGTCACCTTGCCTTAATCATTACCGCCTACTCTCATCTCTCACCTATTCCCCCCTTTCTAACAACAGTGCTAAATTATTTGTTATTAATAGGTCAGTTAAGGTAGCAAGATGTCTATAAAGCAGCCTCAAATCCGTAATATCACTGAAAAATTACTTTCTGATAACTGGTATATTCTCAAAAAATTCACTTATGAACTTCAGCGAAGTGATGGAAGTTGGCAAAAACAAGAACGTGAAGTTTATGATAGAGGCAATGGCGCTGTCATACTGCTATACAATAAAATAAAAAATAGCATTATTCTTATTCGCCAATTTAGGATGCCAATGTACCTCAATGGCTACCCTCATTTATTAATCGAAGCTCCCGCAGGGTTGCTTGATAACGCTTCTCCAGAAGAAAGAATTATCGCTGAAGCGGAAGAAGAAACTGGTTTTAAAATCAATAAAATCGAAAAAATTTTTGAAGCCTTTATGAGCCCCGGATCGGTAACTGAAAAACTCTATTTTTATATTGCTGAATATAATGATATTGATCGTCAAAGTTGTGGAGGTGGGCTCGCAGAAGAAGGTGAAGATATTGAAGTTTTAGAATGGCCTTTTCCCAAAGCTTTAGAGGCGATTAAAAATGGTGAAATTGTCGATGGCAAGACCATTATGTTAATACAACATTTAGCGCTCAACACAATTTTAAAAAAATAAATTATCTGCGCTTCATTAAAAGACAATTTCATTATATTTAACTTATTTCCCTTCTCAATAATGAAAAGGGAAATTGTCGACATATTTTATTATCACTTGTATATTCGCAATAATCCATTAAAGACGGTCTTTATTGGACTATTAATTTATCCATATAATTAATACAGCTAAAAAACCACAACTAACTGATATTAATCATTTAAATGAAAATTTAAATTTAAATTTCAACTATTTTTATCACACATGTAAAAAAAACTAAAATATAGGTTATTTTCATTGCGATACAGAGAAATAAAATCAATAATGCTTTTAAGCTAGTCTTGAAAATATCTTACATTTTTAATTTCTAACCAAAACATCAATATAGTCTTTTTATGAATTGCTTTTTATTTATAATCTATGAATGCTGATTTAGTGTTAATTATTAAGCAATATTATTATTAATTGAGGAGCTAAATAAGATGATACGTTGTATTCGTATGTGGACAGGTGAAGATGGTAATTCCTTATTTGAAGAAGGTAGTCTAGAACTCAATAAAGTCGCAAATGCAGAGGGAGATAGCCAAACTCCAAATATCGCTGCTAGCGCGCTCTCTTTTCGTGAAACTGTATCTGGTGGATCATTTGACTGGCACAAAGATCCCGTCCCTCGTTATGTCATCACCCTTACAGGTACTTTAGAATTTGAAACCAAAGATGGTTCCACCTTTATTATAAAGCCAGGTGATATTTTACTGGCGCAAGATAATACAGGTACAGGACATAAATGGCGGCTCATTGGTGATGAACCATGGCGTCGTGCTTATGTTATGTATCAAGAAGGGACAGACTTGTGTTTCACACCTGCTAAGTAATAGGAATTTTTCATGACAAAACCTATCTCAGAAAATGTTGATATCGCCCTCGTTGGCGCGGGTATTATGAGCGCCACACTCGGCACTTTTCTTAAAGAATTAGAACCTTCATTAAATATCGCCGTATTTGAAAGACTGAATGACTGTGCGCAAGAAAGTTCTCACCCGTGGAATAATGCGGGAACAGGTCACGCGGCTAACTGCGAAATGAATTATACGCCACCGAATCCCGATGGTACTGTTGATATCAGTAAAGCTCTTGAAGTTAATACTGAATTCGATCTATCTCGCCAATTATGGTCATACCTTGTTTCTAAAGGAAAAATCAAAAACCCGCGCGATTTTATACACCCCTGCCCACACATGAGTTTTGTTTGGGGTGAAGATAACGTGAAATTTTTACAACAGCGTTATCGTCAAATGTCAGCGCACCATTGCTACCACAACATGGAATACAGTGACGACCCTAAACAAATAAATGAATGGGCGCCACTTATTATGGAAGGGCGTGATCCAGAAGAAAAAATTGCGGTCACTCGTGTCACCACTGGCGCAGATGTTGACTATGGCGCACTCACCCACTTATTGATGGCTCAACTTAGTGAACAAGAAGGTTTTGCACTGCATTACAAACAAGAAGTCATCGATATAAAGCAAACCGCAGATGGTAGATGGAGAGTTGAAGTCAAAAACTTGCTCACCCATGAAAAATCAGTGACTTCTGCAAAATTTGTGTTTGTTGGAGCCGGTGGTCGCGCCATTGAACTGCTACAAAAATCAGGTATCCCAGAAGGAAAAGGGTACGGAGGCTTCCCTGTTAGCGGGATTTGGCTACGCTGCGATAATGAAGAAATTGCAGCTCGCCATCATGCTAAAGTCTATGGTAAAGCGGATAAAGGCTCACCACCAATGTCTGTCCCACACTTAGATACTCGTATCATTGATGGAAAGCGTTCTCTACTCTTTGGCCCTTATGCTGGATTTTCCAGTAAATTCCTCAAACATGGCTCCTACTTGGATTTATTCGAGTCAGTAAGACCGAATAATATCGAACCGATGTTAGCAGTCGCCAAGGATAACTGGCCGCTAGCCGAATATTTAGTCGGTCAAGTATTACAAACATCAGCACATCAGTTCGCCATGCTCAAACAATTCTACCCAGAAGCACAGCATGAAGATTGGAAAGAAGTTGTCGCAGGTCAGCGTGTGCAAATCATCAAACCTGATCACGATAAGAAAGGTGTTTTAGAGTTTGGTACGGAGCTAATTACCAGCGCAGATAAGTCATTTACCGTATTAATGGGCGCATCGCCAGGTGCCTCTACTGCGGCATTTATTTCACTGAATATATTAAAAGAATGTTTTAAAAATGAATTAGATACCAATGGATGGGAAGCTCGCTTAAAAGAGATTATTCCAACTTATGGAATCGATTTAAAACAGGATGCGAAAGCTTGTTTGGATATCCGAACAGCAACCGCAAAAGTGCTTCAATTAGATAATTAGTCTTTGTTAATAGGTTGGGTAACTACTTACCCAACCTAAAAATCAGTTAATTAAAATAATATCACGCGAAAACCCGGATTTAAAAAAGACTCACGAGGTGTATAATCGAGTGTTTTTCCAGTCCAATCAATGACTTTAGCACCCGCACCAATTGCTACTGCATGTCCTGCGGCCGTATCCCAGATGTTGGTTGGCCCAAAACGTGGATAAAGCTGAGCTTTACCTTCTGCGACTAAACAAAACTTAAGTGATGAGCCAATTTCTACCGTCGTATGCTCACCCATTTGAGTCAAATAGTCCATCAACTCACTATCTTGATGAGAACGACTGATCACTATTACGGGTGGTTTGGCATCATAGACATGAATGGGTAGCTTCTTTCCACCTTCTTCTTTCCATGCTTGATCATCTTGCGCATAGTACAGCAACTCTTTAGCTGGCGCATAAACAACTCCCATCACAGGTACACCATTTTCTATCAAAGCAATGTTTACCGTAAAATCACCATTACGGTTAATAAACTCTTTTGTTCCATCAAGAGGATCAATCAGCCAATAGCGCTGCCAATTTTGTCTTACTGACCATTCAGGTGGATCTTCTTCAGACAATTGAGGAATATCCGGCGCGATACGTGCTAAACCTGCCTCAATAATTTTATGAGCTGCAATATCCGCATCTGTCACAGGAGAATCATCACTTTTACGCTCAACCTGTAGCGGTTCAGGTGCATTGTAGATTTTCATAATGGCATTGCCGGCATCGATCGCCAATTCACAAATTTGTTTTAGCATTTTATCCACCTCTTTCTCTCATTCTTTCTATCAAGACTAGCAGCCCAACCAATCAAGTGCACGAAATTTAGACTATAAAAAAATCCCTCACCATTGGTTAAAATGATGAAGGATTTTATAAAAATAGCTAAAGTTGAAGATTACTCGCTGAAAATTACAGGATTTCCAACAGCTCTACTTCAAAAACAAGCGTACTAAATGGTGGAATTGATGCACCAGCACCACGCTCACCGTAAGCAAGCTCATGAGGGATATACAGCTCCCATTTAGAACCCACTGGCATCAGTGTCAATGCTTCAATCCAACCAGGGATAACACCACTGACAGGGAACTCAGCAGGTTCTCCACGTTGAACAGAGCTATCAAATACAGTGCCATTCACTAAACGACCCGTATAATGAACACGAACGCGATCAGTACGTGCAGGAATTGCACCGTCACCTTGGTTAATCACAGAAAATTGTAAACCAGATTCAGTGGTTGATACACCTTCACGCTTTTGGTTTTCATCAAGGAATTGTTGACCTTCTGTTGCCATCGCTTCTTGACGAGAAACACGAATTGCATCAGCACGTTCGTGGATTTCACGCAATGCATTATGCAATACGTCAACTGGAACTGATGGCATATTGCCTTCTAAAGCATCCGTTAAACCTGCCAAAATCGCATTTGGGACTAAACCTTCAAGTCCTGATTCCAATAATTGCTGCCCAACTTGTAGACCAATACCGTAGCTCGCTTGAGCTTCTACTGAATCAAAATTTTGGTTTGCCATGAAAACACCTGTATGTTTTTGTGAAAAAACCAAGAATAACAGCCCCTAACCTATGGGTAAACCTAAACTATAGCTATAAAGAATAAAACTCTCTATTTATGTCAGAATTTTGTATCACGGACTCAGTGTTCTCTGAAAAATAGTGTTAGGTTATTAAATTGCTAAAAAAGGGTGCTAGTATGCGTATAAATACTCTATATTTTGCTGATTAGCAGGCTATTTCCTCAATAATAAGGGAGGAGTGATGTTTAAACTTTCAACATTCCATCGCTATGGTATTGCGATTTTGGCGCTGATTATTATCGTTGCCCTATTTTGGCCCGCGGATGATAAATCAATCGTTCAAAATCAACCTATTGTGATCCCACCGCCGACAACACCTGAAATTGTCCCCGAGCCAATTCCTGAACCAGTAGCGACGCCACAAACTCAAGAGCCAGAGTCGCCAACGGGTAATCAAGGTATGTTGCCCCTTGAACCAGAAGTGATACCTGACCCCATAGAGCCGCCTGTAACAGAGCAGCCTACGGTAACACAACAGCCATCAACAACACAGCCAACTAGGCCAACAAAGCCTCAATCGACTCGACCAACGACAAATGAATGGCAAAATTATCGAGTACAAAAAGGCAAAACGCTTGCCCAACTGTTTCGTGATAACCGTTTACAAGCGAATGATGCTTTTGTCATGGCACGGGTTGAAGGCGCTGAAAAACCCTTAAGTAATTTACAACAAGGTCAAAAGATCCGATTGAAGGCTAATGCAAAAGGTGAGGTTCAATTATTAGAAATCACCACACCGGATGGAAAAACGTATAGTTTTGCCAGACTCAGTGATGGTAGCTACTACCGGACACCATAGTCGTCTTTGCAGGTGGCGATAACTGATACTCCATTGTCAGTTGTAAGCCATCTGCTACCTAATAGATATTAACGACCTACACGGTTAATACATCGTTTATTGATTATATTTCATGCTGAATGAGTCATGATATCGACGAATAAAATTATCAGTAGATAGGAAGTAAGGTAGAAATAGAATTGAGGAAGGTGTGAATTTAAATGCAAAAAACACCGGACAGGCCGGTGTTTTTCATAGCACTACTGATCACTCAATAGTACCTACCATCGTAACTAATTACTCAGAAACGATGATAACGTTAAGCTCAGCGAAAACATCACTGTGTAACTGGAAGTGAACTACATGGTCACCAGTTGTACGCAGAACGCCATTTGGCAGGCGAACTTCGCTTTTCGCGATAGCAACGCCAGCTGCAGTAACTGCATCAGCGATATCACGAGTACCGATTGAACCAAATAATTTACCTTCGTCACCAGCTTTAGAAGCTAGAGTAACAGAACCCAGCGCAGTAACTGCTGCTGCACGAGCCTGTGCTGCTGCGAGAACGTCAGCTAATTTAGCTTCCAATTCAGCGCGGCGAGCTTCGAAGAATTCGATGTTTTTCTTAGTCGCAGGAACAGCTTTACCCTGTGGTACTAAGAAGTTACGAGCATAGCCCGATTTAACGTTAACCTGATCACCCAGGCTACCTAGGTTAGCTACTTTATCAAGCAGAATAACTTGCATTACCTTATCCTCTTAAAGTCGTTAATGGACAGTACCAATTACTGATGACGATCAGTGTATGGTAACAGAGACAGGTAGCGAGCGCGCTTGATAGCACGAGCGAGCTGACGCTGATATTTTGCACGAGTACCGGTGATACGGCTTGGTACAATTTTACCACTTTCAGTGATGTAGTTTTTCAGCGTTGCGATATCTTTATAGTCTATCTCTTGAACGCCTTCCGCTGTGAAACGGCAGAACTTGCGACGACGGAAATAACGTGCCATATGGCTAGTCTCCAGAATCTATCAATTCAATCTGCTCGGCATGGAGAACTAATTTACTGATTCCATTACGACCCTGATGGGTACTAATGAAACCGGTAACGGTAATCCAACTGCCGACCGTTATACTCTGAGTATGGGATTGCAAGGCTTGTCCACTGACAATTATGGGCATTCTGCACCATGCTTGCCTAGACATTCCGGCTTCCAGTTGTTGTGAACGATGTTCTAAAACAAACTGGCAGTGAGGAATGCCCGATGGACTCACTTTTCGAATCAATGCTTTACAGACTGTGCCTGTTAGCACCAAACGATTAGTGGTCACCTGTCAATTACTCTTCAGAATCCCCAGCTTCTTCAGTTTCTTCATCCTGATAATCATCAGATTGGTCACGGCCGCGACGTTCGTCTTTAGCTTTAACCATAGAAGAAGCTTCTGTCACCGCGTGTTTAACGCGCATAACCATGCTGCGGATAACGGCATCGTTGAAGCGGAAGTTAGTTTCCAGCTCATCAATCGCTTCCTGTGGAGCTTCTACGTTCAGAAGAACATAGTGTGCTTTGTGCAGTTTATTGATTGGATAAGCCAGTTGACGGCGGCCCCAGTCTTCCAGACGGTGAATTTGACCTTGCGCGTTAGTGATTGTAGCACTGTAACGCTCGATCATGCCCGGAACCTGTTCGCTTTGGTCAGGATGGACCATAAAAACGATTTCGTAATGACGCATGAGTAGTTGCTCCTTACGGATTATTAGCCTCCTGTCAGGGTTAACCGCGGCCCGCGGAGGCAAGGAACTTATTGAGTGCGGCTAAAAAATTGACGCGTAACTATACCCATCCCTGAAGAAAAACTCAAGGGATGGAAGCTAAATTAAACTAATATTTTAATATTCGCTTATTTAGCTAAGTTATATTGATAACTTATTTTGCCAAACGCTGACGAACAGCTTCAAACAAACACACACCTGTTGCAACAGAAACGTTCAGTGATGAGACTGAACCTGCCATTGGAATGCTAATAAGCTCATCGCAGTGCTCACGAGTCAGGCGGCGCATACCTTCACCTTCTGCACCCATTACAAGCGCAAGAGGGCCATCCAGTTTGCTCTGATATAGATTATGATCAGCTTCACCCGCCGTACCGACAATCCAAACATTATATTCTTGCAGCAAACGTAATGTTCTCGCCAAATTTGTGACACGAATAAGTGGAACGTTTTCAGCTGCACCACTTGCCACTTTTTTAGCTGTCGCATTCAATTGAGCTGACTTATCTTTCGGAACGATAACGGCATGAACACCCGCAGCATCGGCACTACGTAAGCAAGCACCAAGATTATGTGGATCAGTCACGCCATCAAGGATCAGTAAAAAAGGAGACTCGATTTTTTCGAGTAAATCGGGTAAATCCCCCTCTTGATACTGTTTACCCGGCAGGACATTGGCAATAATACCTTGATGTACTCCACCTTCAGTCTGAGAATCCATCCACTGTTTATTTGCCACTTGCACAACAATACCTAGCGCTTCAACTTCACGAGCCACAGATAGCAAACGACGATCTTCACGACCTTTTAAAATAAACACTTCTTTAATGCGCTGAGGAGAACTCTCAAGCAAGGCTTTCACTGCGTGAACGCCATAAATAATTTCGCTCATAAATATCTTTTGTGTTGAGGGAGTTAAAGGTGGCCTCGGCCACCTTACTTAATGAACAAACCGGTCAAAACTCAATTATCCGCTTTTTTGGAGGATTTTTTCGCGACACGTTTTGCTTGTAATTTTGCACTAATTTTTTTGGTTTTATCCGACGGTTTTTTACTTTTAGCCTGATCTTTCACTTCAGATTTTTGGTCACTACCTTTACCTTTTTTCTCTGAACGACGAAAAGCAGCGTCTGGCTCGAAGTTTTTCTCTTTACTTGCCGCCCCTTTTCTACGAGGAGGACGCGTCGCACCTTTCACTTCTTTTTTAGCTCTATCTCGACCCGTTTTACCCGGATTTTTTGCTTTACGCGTTGTCGAAATTAATGCGAAATCAATTGTGCGTTCTTCCATATGAACAGCTTCGACACGGATCTCAACTTCATCACCTAATCGATAAGTTGTGCTCGATGATTCACCAATCAAGCGCTGCCCAACAGCATCATAGCGATAATAATCGTTATCAAGCGTTGAAATATGCACCAGCCCATCGATAAATAGGTCGTTTAAACGGACAAAGAAACCAAAGCCTGTCACACTCGTGATAAGCCCAGTGAATACCTCACCAACATGATCTTGCATAAAATCACATTTCAGCCAATCAGCTACATCACGAGTGGCTTCATCGGCACGACGTTCAGTCAGTGAACAATGTTCACCCAGCTGCAACATGCTTTCCATGTCATAGTGCCAACCGCCAGTTTCCGTCCAATGTTTACCTGAGTTGCCATGCTCTTTTTCTAATAGGTATTTAATACCACGATGCAATGATAAGTCAGGATAACGACGAATTGGTGATGTAAAATGACCATATGATTTCAGTGCTAGTCCAAAGTGACCGCGATTTTCTGGATCATAGATAGCCTGTTTCATAGAACGCAAAATCATCGTTTGCAATAATTCGTGATCAGGACGTTCTGCAACATCTTTCATCACCTGCGCATAATCTTTCGGCTCAGGTTTCATTCCACCTGGTAAAGTCAGTCCTAATTCACTAAAGACGGAGCGCAAGTTCATCACGCTTTCTTCTTTTGGACGATCATGCACGCGGTATAGCGCCGGTTCTTCGTTTTTCTCAACATATCGTGCAGCAGCAATATTCGCTAAAATCATGCACTCTTCAATCAATTTGTGCGCATCGTTTCTTTCAACAGGCTCAATACGTTCAATACGGCGCTCTGCATTAAAGATAAACTTAGCTTCTTCTGATTCAAAAGAAATTGCCCCACGTTCAATACGCGCACTATCTAATGTTTTATACAATTGATGCAAATGCTCAATATGTGGCACTAATGCTTTATAGTGCTCACGTAACTCTTCATCGCCCTGTAAAATTTTCCACACTTTAGTGTAAGTCAATCGAGCATGAGAGCTCATCACCGCTTCATAAAATTTATACGATGACAAACGACCCGACTCTGAAACGGTCATTTCACAAACCATACAGAGACGATCAACCCCTGGGTTCAATGAACATAGGCCATTTGACAATACTTCCGGCAACATAGGTACAACTTGTGACGGAAAATAAACCGAGTTACCACGGCTACGTGCTTCCGTATCTAATGCAGTTTGCGGACGCACATAATAACTCACATCCGCGATAGCAACCCATAAACGCCAGCCGCCACCTTTTTTCGGTTCACAATAAACCGCATCATCAAAGTCACGCGCGTCTTCGCCATCAATAGTTACTAATGGCAACTTGCGTAAATCAACCCGGCCTTTTTTAGCGGATTCAGGTACATTTTCATTCAAATCAGCAACTTGTTTTTCTACCTGTGCTGGCCATGAATGTGGAATTTCGTGAGTACGTAATGCGATTTCAACCGCAATACCCGTTCCCATGGCTTCACCCAGAATTTCAATGATGTTGCCGACTGCTTGAGAGCGACGTTGTGGCCTTGTGACTAACTCGACAACAACAACATTACCCATTCTTGCGCCACAATTTTGCTCTTTAGGGATCAAAATATCAAAGCTAAGACGGCTGTCATCAGGGACAACAAAGCCCATACCGGCTTCAATAAAATAGCGACCAACAATTTGATTATTTCTTGGTTCAAGCACGCGAACTACACGGACTTCGGTACGACCTTTACGGTCTTGTCCATGAGGTTGAGCCAAAATAACATCACCGTGCAACGCACGTTTCATCTCTTCTTGAGATAAATAGTAATCTTCTTTTTTACCTTCTACGCGTAAAAAGCCATATCCGTCTCGGTGGCCAATAACTTTACCTTTCAGTAAATCTAAGCGTTCAGGTAATGCATAGCATTTACGACGTGTAAAAACTAATTGTCCATCACGTTCCATCGCTCTTAAGCGACGACGTAAAGCTTCTAACTCATCTTCAGTCGATAAGTTTAATATTTCAGCGATTTCTTCGCGACTAGCTGGTGTACTACGTTTAGAGAGAAGATCGAGAATAAATTCTCGGCTAGGAATCGGGGATTCGTATTTTTCTGCTTCTCTTTCCTGGAAAGGATCTTGTGACATCGTTACCTCCGTGTCATCAGAATTCATAACTACTGCGATATTAATCAAGCAGTAATTGATAGAGCGGACTGTTATCTTTCACCATATCCGCCAGCGTATATTGATCAAGTTCTTGTAAAAACTGTTGTATTGCCTGCTGAAGTACGCTTTTTAAACGACACGCAGGCGTAATATGACAAAACTCGCCACTACAATTAACAAGGGTTAGGGGTTCAAGTGCTCTGACGACATCCCCTATACGAATTGATTCTGCTGGCTGGCCAAGAGTGATGCCGCCATTTTTGCCACGAGTGGCTTTAATATAACCGAGATGACTGAGTTGATTAATAATTTTAACCATATGGTTACGAGAGACACCATATACATCAGTGACTTGTGTAATGCTAGTCATTTTTCCTTCAGGGAGCGATGCAAGATAAATAAGCGCTCGTAACCCATAATCTGTAAAACTAGTAAGCTGCACAATCACCTCAAAATTTTTGGCTGTTTACTTTCAGGTCGCCGATTTATCGACTCTCATCAAAATAATTTATTCAAAAGCGCAAACAACCTATTTAAAATATCCAACTCTCAACGATATCTTAAAGTTAGATATAGCCTGAGCTCGATATTACAAGGTTGACATCAAAAAGAAGTCAACAATAACAATACTACACAACCGCATAAGCATACATAACATATTATAAGCTAAATCATTCAAGTTGCTGTGACTTGAAGTATAACGGTATTGACAGTTTAGCTTATTACCAAGGGCAAATATGTATCCAATTACACAGAACATTCACTTTTATTCGTCATTATGTTGAATTTCTGATGTTTTATCAAAGGGGATTTATAACGGAGGAAGGGAAATTAAGATGATGACAATGAAATAAAAAAACAGCGCCCATTAAGAGCGCTGTCAGTTTTATTACTCAACATCAAACGGGTCACGCAGGATCATCGTTTCAGAACGATCTGGACCTGTTGAGATAATATCAACTGGAATACCGGTTAAATCTTCAACACGCTTAATGAAGTTAAGAGCAGCTTGTGGTAACAGAGCTCTTTCTTTCACGCCAAACGTAGTTTCATTCCAACCTGGCATTGATTCGTAAACTGGCTCTAAACCAACCCACTCATCCGCTGCTAATGGCGTAGTTTCTAGCACTTTGCCATCTGGACGACGGTAACCCACACAGATTTTAACTTCGTCTAAACCATCTAAAACATCAAGTTTAGTCATGCAGAAGCCTGATAGTGAGTTAATTTGTACCGCGCGATTAATTGCAACGATATCTAACCAACCAGTACGACGCTTACGGCCTGTTGTAGCACCAAACTCTTGACCTTTTTCACGTAGGAATTCACCTATCTCATCGAAAAGCTCAGTTGGGAATGGACCAGCACCAACACGAGTAGAGTAAGCTTTAATAATACCTAATACATAGTTTACATAACGTGGGCCTAAGCCTGAACCTGTTGCAACGCCACCCGCGGTAGTGTTTGAAGAGGTCACATATGGATATGTACCGTGGTCAATATCCAGTAAAGTGCCTTGTGCACCTTCGAACATGACAAATTCATTTTTCAGATGTGCTTTATACAGCAGATCAGAAACATCAACGACCATACCAGTTAGAATATCGGCAACTGCCATAATATCGTCGAGTGTTTTTTGATAATCAACCGCTGGCTCTTTGTAGTAATTAACCAGTTGGAAATTATGATATTCAACAATTTCTTTCAGTTTTTCAGCAAATGTTGCTTTATCGAATAAATCACCAACGCGCAGACCGCGACGAGCAACTTTATCTTCATAAGCAGGACCGATACCACGACCTGTTGTGCCGATAGCTTTAGCGCCACGCGCTTTTTCACGCGCATTATCTAATGCAACATGATAAGGCAGGATCAGTGGGCAGGCTTCAGAAATATGTAAGCGTTCACGAACAGGAACACCGCGGTCTTCCAATTCTTTCATCTCTTTCATCAGTGCATCAGGCGCAAGAACGACACCATTAGCAATAATACTGATGACGTTTTCACGAAGAATACCGGATGGAATTAAGTGGAGAACGGTTTTTTCACCGTTTACAACAAGAGTATGGCCAGCATTATGGCCGCCCTGATAGCGAACTACGTATTTAGCACGCTCTGTCAGCAAGTCAACTATCTTGCCCTTTCCTTCGTCACCCCATTGGGTGCCCAGTACGACAACGTTCTTACCCATTTCGAAATTCACTCGGTTGCTTAAAAATGAATTCTACCATCAAAAATAAACTGTTCCAGTGATAATTTAAGCATTGCAAAAATTTTTTTCTGGAAAGCAAGTAAAATGGTATTTATTTCTGCCGTAAACTCAAAATGTGTATTTACATGCTGAGCCGCTAAAATTTTCCCTGAAAAATCTTAGACTTAAAACGACAGGCGAAAAAAAGCCCACCGAAGCGGGCTTTTCTTTAATAGCTTAACAGTTATTTTAGTCCGTTGCACGCAACTTAATCTGTTTACTTTTTAGTACAAAGTTTATTCGCTCGCCGCACGTAACTTAGTTGGCGCTTTCATAAAGCGGAAGAAGTCTGTGTCCGGACTTAGGACCATAATATCTTCACCACTTTTGAAACTTTGCTCATAAGCACGTAGGCTACGAATAAAGGCATAGAACTCTGGATCTTGATTAAATGCATCAGCAAACAGTTTAGTTGCCATTGCATCACCTTCACCTCGGTAAGTCAGCGCAGTACGCTCAGATTTAGCCAGAGTTTCCGTCACGGTCTTATCAGCTACCGCACGAATTTTCGTTGCTTCTTCCTGACCTTGTGAACGATGCTGACGAGCAACTGCTTCACGCTCTGCACGCATACGTGCATAAATTGCTTCAGAAACCTCATTAGGCAGTTCAATACGTTTAATACGTACGTCAACAACTTCAATACCTAATGCAGCCATACTGTTCGCATTAACAACCAGCGGCTTTAAGTTAGTTTCTTGTTCAACACGTGCAGCCGCAGAAGCAATAGCAGCATCTGCATCTTTCGTTGCTTCGTCTGTCGCTGTTCCTTTATTCAGTGCATCACGAACATCTACAGTTAAACGGCCACGTGAATCTGTAATAATGTCTTTGACACTCAAACGACCAAACTCAGAACGTAAACGGTCACTAAATTTACGTTTTAACAGTGTCTCTGCTTGGAATGGATTACCGCCGCCCGTCGCCACATAGTAACGACTGAAGTCAGTCACACGCCATTTCAAGTATGAATCCACCATTAAGTCTTTGTTTTCACTTGTTAAATAACGGTCAGCTTGAATTTCTAGTGTCTGAATACGCGCATCTAACATTTTCACAGTTTCAAGGAATGGTACTTTGAAATGTAAACCCGGCTCATAAATGATCGGTTTGTTTTCAGAATCACGTAGAACCTTACCAAAACGTAACACAATGCCACGATCCGTTTGAGGAACAATAAAAATAGATGCGTATGCGACTGCCAAAATGGCAATAACGATAAAAATAAATGATTTACGCATGATTATTGTCTCCCTACTCTAGCCGCACCGCCACGAATATCGCTGCTTGATTGCGTTGATACCGCACTATTCGATGATGAGCTATTATTGCTTTGGGTTTCCATTCTTGCGGACGAAGCTCCTTTAGCAGCTGAAGCTTTGCTTTCACGCAGTAATTGATCAAGAGGCAGAACTAACATGCTGTTGCTCTTATCATTAGCAATAACTTTACGTGTGTTACTTAAAACACGCTCCATCGTATCGATGTATAGACGCTCACGCGTAATTTCTGGTGCAGCACGATATTCAGGTAGCATTTTAGCAAAGCTTGCCACCTCACCCTCTGCTTTAAAGACCACACTGGCTTTATAAGCTTCGGCTTCTTCAATCATTTTTTGTGCGTTACCTTTCGCAAGTGGCAGAACTTCATTTCGGTAAGCATGCGCTTCACGAATTGTTTTTTGTTCTTCTTCTCTTGCTGAAATCACATCATCAAATGCCGCTTTAACATCTTCAGGTGGACGCGCTGCTTGGAAGTTGACGTCAAGCAATGTGATACCCATTTTATATGGTGCAATTGTTGACTCTAATTCTCTTTGCGTCTCGTCACGAATAAATGCACGATTTGCTGTTAGCACTTGTTCCATTTCGGATTGACCGATAACACCACGTACAGCACTGTCTAGCGCTTGACGTAAACTATTATCTGGATTGGTCACGCTAAACAGATATTCCGCAGGATCAGTGACACGATATTGCACGTTCATTTCAACGCGAATAACGTTTTCATCTGATGTTAGCATCATACCGTTTGTAGCTTGTTCACGAACAGTTTCTACGTTAACAGGCTCAACTCTATCAATAAAAGTTGGTTTCCAGTTCAAACCAGGTCCAACAACACCACTATATTCACCAAAACGTAAAACTACGCCACGGTCACTTTCTTTAATGGTATAGAAACCCGATCCTGCCCATACAACGACGATAACAGCAATTGCCAACATACCCAGTCGACCGCTGATACGTAATGGCTGTTTATTTTCGCCATCACCACCGCCGCTACCTTTGTTGCCGCCAAGTTTGCTACCTAGATTACGAAAGAAATCGTCGAGATCAAAAGCCCCACGTTTCCGACCGCCTTTATTCCCGCCAGAGTTGCCGCCTTTATTGCCGCTTCCCCACGGATCGCGGTCTTGTCCGTCATTACCGGGCTGATTCCACGCCATGTTTTAGCTCCATTCTTATGATTGATTTTCAGGGCTAAGAGCGATACTCATTATAATTTAAGCTGCCTCAGGCATTTTTCATTATTTTGGGTATATTAGGCTCTTAATATCAATTCCATTGCCTAGTTTTGCTAATTTAAATTTAATTCAATTTAAATAACATAACTAGGTAACTGCTGCTCTTGCTTACATAAACGTCGCCAATCCACCATTGGCATACGCACCTCAAGGCCAATTGAGCCGTCTTCCTCCAGCCATTCACGTTCAATAGATTGAAGGTGATAAAAACGACTACGCAAACGACCTTCGTTTGGTGGTAAACGCAATTCAAAATGTGCGATTTCACCTGAAAGGCGTTCCGTTAATGCTTGTAGCAGCAAGGGGATACCTTCACCTGTTTGTGCTGAAACCCAAACACGAACTGGCTTGTTATCCTCGTTTCTGTCAATACGCGGGACAAAATCTTCCAGCATATCAACTTTGTTCATGACTAATAGTACAGGGATTTCATCCGCTTCGATTTCTTCCAACACACTTTCGACCGCCCGGATATTTTCATCTAAGCGATTATCGACTGCATCGATAACGTGTAGCAATAGTGTTGCTTCACGAGTTTCTTGCAATGTTGCTTTGAAAGCAGCGACTAAATCGTGCGGTAATTGGCGAATAAAACCCACAGTATCTGCAAGTACGACGACACCCACATCTTCAACATTAATACGACGAAGTGTTGGATCGAGTGTTGCAAATAGTTGGTCTGCAGCATAAACATCAGAAGCGGTCATCCGGTTAAATAAACTTGATTTACCGGCGTTGGTATAACCAACAAGAGAAATAGTCGGAATATCCGCTTTATTTCTCGCCTGACGCCCTTGTTCACGCTGTCGTTCTACTCGGCTAAGGCGAGACAAGATTTGTTTAATCTTATCTTTCAGTAACCGACGGTCTGTCTCAAGTTGGGTTTCGCCTGGGCCACGTAAGCCTATCCCGCCTTTTTGACGTTCAAGGTGCGTCCATCCTCTCACTAAACGAGTGGATAAATGCCGTAATTGAGCTAACTCAACTTGAAGTTTACCTTCGTGTGTACGCGCTCGTTGAGCAAAAATATCTAAAATCACCCCTGTACGGTCAATAACCCTACATTGGCAAATCCTTTCGAGATTACGTTCTTGAGCAGGGCTTAGCGTATGATTAAACAACACCACATCCGCACCGCTTGCTTCAACCGCTTCGGCGATTTCTTCGGCTTTGCCTTCACCCACAAAAAACTTAGCATGGGGAGCCTTACGACTGCCTGTGACTATTTGTACTGGTTTTACTCCCGCAGAAGTCACTAGTGACTCAAATTCTGCCAGATTTTCAGTGTCTTTTTCTTGAGCAAAAAAGACATGTACTAATACAGCTAGTTCACCGCCTTCATACCTATCAAACAAGATATAACCTCTTAGGCTAAACAATAATTGCAAAGGAAAAACACAGGTATAGTCTCCCTACCTATGTTTTCCTTATATTTTAGCGTGCAAACTTACTCAGTAACTTCGCCATCCTGCGCTGCAGGAGTACCACCTGAATGGTAATTGCTATTGCCTGCGCCACCAGCAGTAGGAGTGCCACTATGGTGAGAAACAGGACGAGCAGGGACAACGGTAGAGATAGCATGTTTATAAACCATCTGACTAACCGTATTTTTCAGTAAAATGACAAATTGATCAAAAGATTCAATTTGTCCCTGCAATTTGATGCCATTAACGAGATAAATAGATACCGGAACCCTTTCACGACGTAATGCGTTCAGGAACGGATCTTGCAAAGATTGCCCCTTAGCCATTCTATGTTTTCCTTATTTTGTTGTTTTTAAATGAGAACCTTACGATTCCAAAAATTAACTACTCAAAAATTGCGCTTAACGTTCTAATTGTACACACAAACAATAGCCCTATGCACGTATATACTCGTCATGCTTCAAGTTGCTTAAGTGTTAGACTTCTCAGCGCTCCTAGTCATAGCCTTTGTTCTGTTTCTAGAAGAAGCTTCACTTACTGCCTACACACAACACGAATTATCTACGCTAATACCTGCATAACCGCTTTAAGCGCATGCTGGGATTGTTCACTATCTAACCTGTGAATGTTCTCCCAACCTCTCAACCAGGTAATTTGGCGTTTTGCCAATTGGCGTGTTGCACAAATTCCCCGATAAACCATTTCATCATAATCTATTTCGCCATCGAGATATGACCACATTTGCCGATATCCGACACAACGGATCGAAGGTAAATCGGCATGGAGATCACCTCGATTATAAAGAGCACGAACTTCCTCTTCGAAACCAGCGTCTAACATCAAATGATAACGCTGCTCAATACGCTCATGTAAAATTTTACGATCTTGGGGCGCAATAGCAAACTGAAACACATTATAAGGTAATTCTTCACCCGCTGTTTGTGTCATTTCAGTCAAAGTTTGTCCCGAAATGAGATATACCTCTAAAGCCCGGGATAATCTTTGCGGATCATTAGGATGAATCCTAGCCGCAGCCACAGGATCTACCTCAGCTAAACGGCGATGCACTTCGGACCATCCTTGTTCGCGTGCTATATTTTCAATTTCTTCACGTATAGCCTGATCAGCAGAAGGCAATGGAGAAAGGCCTTCAAGCAATGCTTTAAAATAAAGCATTGTACCGCCCACCAATAATGGAATATTACCTCTCGCCGTAATTTCTCCCATTACATTCAATGCATCACGCCGAAAATCAGCGGCGGAATAAGGCAATGATGGGTCAAGAATATCAATCAAATGATGTGGCGCTTGACTAAGTTCATCTTGATTTGGCTTTGCCGTACCGATATCCATGCCACGATAAATTAATGCCGAATCGACACTAATAACCTCGACAGGCAATCTCTGACAAAGCTCAATCGCTAAAGCTGTTTTACCTGAAGCCGTAGGGCCCATCAGGAATATTGCATCAGGCCTTTTTTGAGTTACTAAATCACTCATTTGTTAGTGTCGCTACCACGGATTGTAAATTAATTAATTGTAATAATGTTGATGGTGGATTTTGAACCCACTGCGGACAAATCCGCTCAACATCTGCGAGTAACTGAACAGCCTGCGCTAAATTCCAACTTTCTTCGGTTTTTGTCTGCGAAATCGCTTTAGCTAACCATTGTGCGATATCTTCGTGCGTTACACTTTCTTTTGTAGACAAAAAAATAATTAAATCAGAAAAAAGCTGTGATAAATTTTGTGTTCTTAATGGTAACGATACCGTATGAATTGTTACTTTTCCATGAAATATCGTGGCTTCGATACCAAATAGTGTCAATTGTTCCTTGTATCGCTGTAAAATCTCAATTTCATCACGATTAAGTGACAATTTTAAGGGTATTAACAGTGGTTGAGGTTTTAATGCCTCACCATTAGGCGACAACTGAGATAATCTCAACAAGAAATTAGCTTCAGTTAAGGATAACAGCATTAGGCCCAATGAAGACTCAATTAATGCAAAGTTTTTTGCGTAAATTGTCAAGACTTTACCAAATTGGTAGTTATCCGCATTTTTTGCAACCTGTTCAGAAGCAACTGCAATACCAGCGAGAGGTTGTCGCGCTGGAAACAGAGGCTTTTTATCCTCTTTTGCCACTGGGATTGACATCAAACTTTGATAAAGTTGCCCTGCTTTACGATCATAAGTGGGTGCTATATTCCCTTCACTCATTTTTTCTTGCGCATAATTCGATTGTTTGGCCTGAGAAACGGCCGGAGTGGCATCAGAAGTGGCGCAAGATTCTGTCACATCAGTATAGGCAACTTTAGGCTCTTTAGCTGATATATCATGACGCGTATTTTGATGAGAAACCTTTGGCTGCGTAACTTTATGCGTTGATGAAAAATAATTATCACCAGCAGAAGAACGATTTGCTATTTCCGTCGATGCAGATTCAATACCGGGGAGTTCATCAACCGCTAATGTGCTCATCAATGCCGTACGAACCGCTTGATAAATAAAGTCATGAATTAATCTTGCCTGATGAAAACGTACCTCATGCTTTGCTGGATGTACGTTAACATCAACTTGTTTCGGATCGATAGTTAAATATAGTACATAGGCAGGTTGTTGATTCTCATCTAAATGGCCTTCATAAGCTTGGCGGATCGCGTGATTAATTAACCTATCTCGCATCATTCGCCCATTCACATAACAATACTGAATTTCACTAACTGGTGTGCTCGATGGCGAAACCACCCAACCTTTAATTCCTAAGTCGCTATGTTCCCATGAAAGTGCAAGCGCCCCTTGCATAAAGCCAGTACCACAAATTGTTGCTAAGCGTTTTTCTTGTTGTTTATCATCATTAGCCGCACGATATTGCTTAACCAACTTTCCATTATGGCTAAGGTTAATGGCAACATCTGGGCGTGATAACGCAATACGGCGAACAATTTCGTCAATATGGCCAAATTCTGTTTTTTCTGTACGCATAAACTTGCGCCGAGCTGGCGTATTGTAGAATAAATCTAACACTTCTACCGTTGTGCCATTAGGATGAGCCGCTGGTTTTACAGAAACTTGCATATCACGGCCTTCCGCATAGGATTGCCATGCTTCGGTTTGTTCCGCAGGTTTTGAGGTCAAGGTCAGCCGTGAAACCGAACTAATACTCGCCAGTGCTTCACCACGAAATCCCATACTCATAATGGCTTCAAGATCATCTAATGTGGCAATTTTACTCGTTGCATGACGCGCTAGAGCAAGTATTAACTCATCTTTACTAATACCGCAGCCATTGTCTCGGATACGAATAAGCTTCTCTCCACCACGCTCAATATCGATATCAATACGTGTCGCCTTAGCATCAAGGCTATTTTCAACTAGCTCTTTAACGACAGATGCAGGTCTTTCGACCACTTCACCTGCCGCAATTTGATTCGCTAATTGAGGGGAGAGAATATGAATTGCCATTGCTCAAACCTCTTATTTAGGCGCTGCTTGTATCGGGTTAGCTAAAAAATATTGGCGTAATCCTTGATGAATAGCCTCAGCGACTTTTTCTTGATAATCATTTGATTTAAGTAGCTGCTCTTCTGCGGCATTACTAATAAATCCAGTTTCGACTAAGATCGAGGGAATATCCGGTGAACGTAATACCCCAAGACTTGCATGTTCTGGCGTTTTCTTATGAATATTACCCACTTTTCTGAGTTGCTGGATAACTTGAACCGCAACGTCATAGCCGACTCGTTGTGAATGACCAAACTGCAAATCTAAAACGGCTTGACTCAAATATGGGTCAGCACCACTAAGCGCATCCCCTGCACCACCTAATAATTCAGATTGTTTTTCACGTTGTTCAAGCCAGCTACCCAACTCACTATTCGCTCGACGGTTTGATAATACCCAAACCGAAGCACCGCGAGCGCTGCTATTGGGTGCTGAGTCCGCATGAATGGATACCAACATGTTGGCATTCTTTTTACGAGCAACATCAGAGCGACCACTGACAGAAATAAAATAATCACTGTCTCGTGTCATTACAGGTGTAAACATCGGATCTGCGGCAAGTTTTTGATACAACTTACGCGAAACACTTAGCGTAACGTCTTTTTCCTTATAACCATTTTTACCAATTGCACCGGGGTCTTTCCCCCCATGCCCTGCATCAATAGCGATAACTACTTGTTTCGAGCCTTTAGGCATCGTTTTATTTTTAACCGCAACAGGCGCAGGCTCCATCGCCGGCGTATTCATTTTAAGTGGCTTATCTTGCAAAACTGGTAGGTTATTATTCACAGATTGGCGAGGTACAGCAGTATTATTAAAGACAGTCGATGAGTTAGCTTTCCCCGTCGAAACGGTCAACTCCAATTGATACTGACCTGAAACTTGTTTCAGCACAGCTTTAGTTTTTGCCGCTTGTGATAATTCTAAAACAATACGTTTATGTTGGCTATCGGCGGGTTGGCTAGCACGCACTAACTTAACCAAATCACCTGATGGTAACGTCAAAGGCAATCCAACAATTTCTCCACGTTGTTTAACATCAATGACAAGACGCTCAGGTGAATGCAAAGGAAAATATGAGTAATCAGGCTTACCATCAATAAATGTTAGCGTCACAAGAGACTGTGAAGGACTATTGTTTACTTGAATATTTGATAATGCGGCGGCCTGTGCTTGTGATGTAAACCCCCACAAAATGGATACCATAAACAGTAGCAGAAAAGAAAAAAGACTTTTCTTTGTTATTCTAATCATAAATGCATTCAACATGAGCGATAAATTCCTTAGAGTACCTGCAATGCTTCTAACAACGACTCCCCATATACTGAAAGAGCGACAAAGTGAGCCTGACGCCCCTCACCTTGATATGTCAGATGGAGCTCAAGATCTGCTTGAGGTAAAAAACCTTTACCTTGCTGTGGCCATTCAACCAGACAGATCGAATTTTCAGAAAAATAGTCGCGAATTCCCATAAATTCAAGTTCTTCAGGATCCGCTAAACGATATAGATCAAAGTGAAATACTTGTCTATCGGCTAATTCGTAAGGCTCAACTAATGTGTAAGTTGGACTTTTTACATGCCCTTTATGGCCTAGTGCCTGTAAGAAACCACGACTAAATGTTGTTTTCCCCGCGCCAAGATCCCCATAAAGGTTAATGATCGTAGCTTGGTGGCAAGCCTTCGCAACAGCGCGTCCCAACGCAACAGTTTGCTCTTCATTCGCCAATTGTAGAGTGCGTTCTTTCATCGATGTCATAGCCAACTTATTTTGAATATAGATATTACAGTCTATAATAACCTATACCTGTGTATTTTTCTTAATTTACATTGTGCTAATCATGAGATCAGAAATATCCTATAATTGATCCTAACTTCTTTAGGCATTTTAGTTTCATTCATTTTGCTAAACATCATGAAAATGATAGAGTGCCAACCGCATCCACCCTGACCTTGATAAAATTTGATGGCAAAACTCCTCGATCTCAACACGTTAGTTCAAAATATTAAACAATGGGGAATCGAAGCAGGCTTCCAGCAAGTGGGTATCTGCGATACCGATTTATCCCTTGAAGAACCCAAACTGCAAGCATGGCTAGATAAACAATATCATGGGGATATGGAATGGATGAAGCGCCACGGCATGATGCGAGCTCGGCCTCATGAGCTACATCCAGGAACTTTACGCGTAATCAGCGTCCGTATGAATTACCTTCCTGCAAAAGCCGCTTTCGCCAGTACTCTCAATAATCCAGATCTGGGTTATGTCAGCCGTTATGCTCTCGGTCGAGATTATCATAAGCTATTAAAAAAACGCTTAAAAATACTAGCGGATAAGATTTTAGCCTATTGTCTTGAATTCGATTATCCAGATGCGTTGAACTTTCGCCCTTTTGTTGACTCTGCACCTATTTTAGAACGTCCTCTGGCCGTTAAGGCCGGTTTAGGCTGGACAGGTAAACATTCTTTAGTTTTAAATCAAGAAGCCGGATCTTGGTTTTTCTTGGGAGAATTGTTGGTCAATCTCCCCTTACCCGTTGATCAACCCGTTGAAGAACAATGTGGCCGCTGCGTTGCCTGCATGACAACTTGTCCAACAGGTGCAATTGTCGAGCCTTATACCATTGATGCTAGGCGCTGTATTTCATACCTAACTATTGAGCTCGATACTGCTATTCCTGAAGAATTCCGCTCATTGATGGGTAATCGAATCTATGGCTGTGATGACTGCCAACTGATTTGCCCATGGAATCGTTTTTCTCAATTAACAGATGAAGAAGATTTTAGTCCAAGGCAAGCATTACATACACCTGAGCTACTTGATCTTTTTTCTTGGAATGAAGAGAAATTTTTACGGGTCACGGAAGGTTCAGCCATACGTCGTATCGGTTACATAAAATGGCTAAGAAATATTAGTGTCGCGTTAGGTAATGCCGCCTATCAAGATCGTATCGTATTAGCATTACAAGAAAAACTGGGTATCAATGAAATGTTGGATGAGCACTTTCATTGGGCCATTTTACAACAGCTTAATCGTCGGGAGGAGAATCAAGTTACTATTCAGACTTCACAACAAAAACGACTTGTACGCGTTATTACCAAAGGTTTACCGAGAGATGCTTAAAAAAAATGCGGCTATATATCTCAATTCAGAATTTGTCAAATAAGTGTGAATAAAATAAAAATTGCTTAGTAGACAATAGGTAAAGAATTTACAAGCTATGCTTAGCACATTTTGAATAAATAAATTAATACATTTAAATCAATTTGTTACATAATCCTCAATGCTAATATCTTCAAGACAATACTTAAATTGTTAACATTCAAACCTGTGGATAACTCTGTGTAATAACTTATTTCAAATAGCGATAACGACAACCTTAATATCATTGTCCTGTGGATAACTATTCGATAATAAAAAACTAATGATAAGGCTGATTTTAGGTTAACAAATCATACTAATGATGTGAAAAAATCAGGTTGTAAAGAAAATTTAACTGAATCGATGAAAAAATCACTTTTTATGCGATGTTCAAACTCATATAAGCAAAACGTGAGTTTGTCTTGATAGCCCTATTGCTAAGGGGTGGCTATTCTATGGTGACGAGTTAATGAATGCAAGTAAAAACCCCCAACAAGATCTAAAAAAGATCCCAATATGGATATTGATCATTATTTTCAGTGAATTAAGAGATCAAAAAATTGCATATTATAGAATTAATCACAGTTTGAATGATCTTACTGACTAAGTCATAAGGAATGAGATAAAAGCATATAAATAGGAAGAATAAGGACACTGATTGGAATTTTAAAAATAAGAGTTTCAATATACTGAATTGAATTTTTGGAGCGGGAAACGAGACTCGAACTCGCGACCCCGACCTTGGCAAGGTCGTGCT
>NZ_JBQDNB010000002.1:215634-291999 GCF_052096715.1 Providencia sp. | reverse complement strand
AGTCGATGACGGCAGATTTACAGTCTGCTCCCTTTGGCCGCTTGGGTATCCCACCAGATTTTGAATTGCTGTAATCGTTCTCAGCGGGCGGCATCATATCAAATGACGCGCCCCTGTAAAGTATTAATTATAAAAAAAGATCTAAATGCTGTTTTTTTATTCTTTATGTTTGTAAAAACAACAAATTAACACAGTTACGGTTATCGATGAGTGTTTTATGAAAAACGATTATATTTAAATATCACTTTCTATAAAGTGACTTGTTGATATCCTCATGACAGATAAAAGCCATGCTATTAATTGTCATGTGACTTTATAAAAGCATGGCTTTAAAAACAACGAACTTATAAAAGAACGAACTTATAAAATAATGGTCCGGTTGCCATACACAAATACACGCTGAGATAATACCCAAGATAGGGCATGGCTGAGTACGTTTTTCTCAACATCACGCCCTGCACGCATCATATCATCGGCAGAAAACGTATGATCAATGTTAATCACGTTTTGAGTGATGATTGGGCCTTCGTCAAGGCTATCATTTACAAAATGTGCCGTTGCACCAATAATTTTCACACCGCGCTCATAGGCTTGATGGTATGGGCGAGCACCAATAAAGGCAGGTAAGAATGAATGGTGAATATTGATAATTTGATTTGGATAATGTTGTACAAACTCAGGAGTTAATACGCGCATATATTTTGCTAATACAACATAATCAGGCTGATATTGATCAATTTGAGCCGTCATTTTTTCGTCGTGCTGTTCACGCGTTAAGCCTTCATGGCTAATATGATGGAAAGGAATACCAAATTGCTCGACTAAATTTTTTAACGTTTCATGGTTGCCGATAACCGCTGCAATTTCTACGTCTAAGCCATCGTAAGCACTTTTCATCAGTAAATCGCCAAGACAGTGCGCTTCTTTCGTCACCATAACGACAATGCGGCGACGCCCAGATGAATTCAATTCACGTATTGAACCCTTAGGTAGAGCATCGTCAAGATCTGCTAGAAGGGTTTCATCATTAAAGATCCCCTCAAGTTCAGTTCTCATGAAAAAGCGGCCGGTCAGATGATCGACAAATTCATTATTCTGAACGATATTAAGTTGGTGCTTATAGCAAATATTGGTAATTTTGGCGATAAGTCCTTTCGCGTCAGGGCAAATCGTCCTGAGAATTTTTTTTTGTACATTTTTGTGTTGCATGAAGCTGTCTAATCCTTAACTAGCAAAAGTCTAACTATTTAATGGGTAAACAAAAATAGTAGACCAATGGCAAACTGTGCACTTAACGAATTTTGATAAAACATATCACTAACTATGGCAGCACTTTTTAAATTTTTTACCTGAACCGCAAGGACACGGATCATTGCGGCTTACTTTCGGTGTAGTGCCATCTATGTAATACCAACGCGTATTAGTGCGAAGAAAACGGGAACGTTCATGAATAAGTTGTTTATCATCAGCTTTTTCATCAATAAAGCAAGCCGAAAATTCGACATATGCCTCATCTGAATTTTTAGCATAAGAAGAACTAATAACATGAAGGCCTAACCATTGGGTCGATTCAAAGCTCTTAATTATCTCTTCGCGAAAATTTTGAGCCTTAGAATCAGGATGCCAAGTGTTAATGAGGTAGTCTGCATTTTTGCAAACATAAGCGCTATATCTTGAGCGCATTAATTGCTCAGGTGTCTCAGGTATCGCATTACCGAGCAAGAAAGGTTCACAACAGTGGCTAAACTCTTGTTGATTCCCACAAGGGCAAATATTTTCAAGTAATAGATTCATTTTTTCTCGATAAAAATAAGTATACGGTGCAAAAATCACTATACTTTAAAAATGGGTAGATAATGATTTTGTTGGATGAATAATAGTATTGTTAATTAAACCAGGTTTGAGTAGTTGTAGGTGGGTGAATGATGATAAATAAAAAAATACTCATAATTGAAGATGAAAAGGTTTTTCGAAGCATTTTAGGGGATTACCTTAAAAATATAGGCACGCAGGTTTATACTGCCGACAATGGTGAAATGGCCATAGAGCTACTGACTGCCCATAATATCGCCCCTGATATTATTTTATGTGACTTAAATATGCCTATCATGAATGGTGAGGCGTTTATGATAGAGCTCGTGAATAGGGAAATAAATATCCCGGTTATTGTTATTTCTGCAACTACGGATTTCACTCAACTGGATAGAATGTTTCGTCTGGGAGCGAAAGATGCATTGCTTAAACCAATAAAAAATCTAGATGAGGTTAAGAAAACTATCCATCGCGCATTGTATCCTGAACAATACAATACCGCGTTTTTGGCTGAGGGGGAATTGCAAAATATATCGAGCTTATTAGAAAATGATGAGTACGATATAATGCCAGTATTAAGGCAGTTACAGCCACCAGTGAGCCAGATTATAAATAATTATAGGATTAATTATCGACAATTGAATGAAGCGAATCGATTTGGTTTATTACTCGATTTAGCTGCGTTGTCAGATAGTCAAATCGGCTTTTATTGTATAGATACGGAACGATCCCCTCATGAGGGGGTTATGGCTGCGTTTTTGATCCGCGTGGTGTTTAATGACTTATTAAAGAGTGCTGTGAGCCATCCAGATAAAAAATTGCCAAAAATTGATAAGATAATTAATCAAATAAATTATTTACTTGAAGACTCTGGATTTAATGGACAATTTCCACTTTTATTGGGTTACTTTAATACGAAGAACAAATCTATCATATTGGCTAGTGCAGGCCTTGAAGCTGAAGTGACAACAGAAAAAGGGAATTTTAACTTAGCACGAAGTATTCCTTTAGGAACTTTGACTTTTTATCAATCAAATCAGCTCGACATTAAGGGGTCTGAGTGGCAATGTTTAATTCGTAATAATAGTCAAAAAATTAAACTGATGTTTAGCCCACAAACTTAAACCAAGCTTAACATTATTATTCAAATATCATTAAAAACAGCTAATCAGACTCATCGCTATTTATTCAAAGTTGATTCCTGATATACTTCCGCGCACTGAAAATGCACAGCTATATATTTCTGAAATATTAGGCGCAGGTGCTTAGGAAATTTCTGGAGCTTCGATAAATGATAAAACGTAAAGTGCGTAAGGCGGTAATCCCTGTTGCTGGATTAGGTACTCGCATGCTTCCTGCAACTAAGGCTATTCCAAAGGAAATGTTGCCAATTGTTGACAAACCACTTATTCAATATGTTGTTAATGAGTGTATTGCAGCAGGCATCAATGAAATAGTATTAGTGACACATTCATCAAAAAACTCGATTGAAAATCATTTTGATACTAGTTTTGAACTTGAAGCGATTTTAGAGGCTCGTGTTAAACGTCAACTACTTGATGAAGTGCAATCTATTTGCCCAAGGCATGTGACAATTATGCAAACTCGTCAAGGTATTGCTAAAGGATTAGGTCACGCTATTTTATGTGCTAAGCCATTAGTGGGTGATGAGCCATTCGTTGTTATTTTACCTGATGTTATTTTAGACCGTTATAGTACTGACCTAACTAAATTCAATCTTAGAGAAATGTTAGATCATTATGAAGAGTCTGGTGCTAGCCAAATACTCGTTGAGCCTGTACCTGAGGACGAGGTTTCTAATTATGGTATTGTTGACTGTAATGGTGAAATATTGCAGCCTGGAGATAGTAAGCCAATCGTCCGTATGGTGGAAAAACCTCGTAAAGATGAAGCACCCTCTAATTTATCTATTGTTGGCCGTTATGTTTTATCTGAAAAGATTTGGGATGCTTTATCTAAAACAACACCTGGCGCTGGTGATGAAATACAATTAACGGATGCTATTACATTAATGATGGCAAACAATGAGCCTGTTGAAGCATACCACTTATGTGGTAAGAGTCATGACTGTGGTAATAAATTAGGTTACATGAAAGCATTTGTCGAATATGGCATACAACATGATACGCTAGGAAAAGATTTTACTCAGTGGGTGAAAGAATTAGCAGATAAATTGAATACATCCGCTACATTGAAATAATATATCTACTCTTTATATTATTAAAGGCCAACACGAAAGTGAAGGCCTTTTTTTGTACATCTAGAATAAGTAAATGAACTCATTTTTATGAGGCAATTAACATTGTTTATTTAGCATAGGTGGGTTATTTTTTTTTGAAAAATCGGACTAAATTCATAAACTCGTTATCTAAAAATATATTTTTAAGTGTGATTGAAATTACATATCTTTACTTTAATCGAGCGACTTATTTTATAAGCCTGTTTTTTAGAGTAACTCAATGGAGTCAGTGAAAACCTAAATATGATGATTAATATAGAGTTATTCTAGATTTATAAGTATGAATGAGTAATTTTAAGAAGGGCTAATATAAATTGTTATATTAGGATTTAAACAAAAACACCCTTTATAAAAAGGGTGTTTAGAATAGATTTTTAGGCTAATTAGATTAAGAAATCATCTAAAGATTTACCTTGTTCTTCAATGGCAACTTTGATTACAGCTGGAGTACGGCCTTGGCCTGTCCAAGTTTTGCTTTCGCCATTTTCATCGATATATTTGTATTTAGCTGGACGTGCAGCACGTTTAGCTCTGGTACTTGTAGTTTTAGTTGAATCCATAGTTTGCAGAAGGTCATTTAAATCTACGCCTTGCTCTAGGATCATTTCACGTACTTTTTCTAATTTACGGTTACGCTCTTCTAATTCAGCGCGAACTTGGCTTTCTTCATCACGACGTTCTTCAACAACGACAGTTAATTTCTCTAGCATTTCTTCTAAAGATTCTAAAGTTACTTCGCGAGCTTGAGCACGAAGAGTACGGATGTTATTTAACGCTTTTAAAGATTCGCTCATTTTCCTGGTCTCAAATTATTTGTTGGTATGTGTATGCTAATAATAGAATGCTATTTTAAATTCTGCAATAGCTAATTTACTTTAGTAGTTTAAAAGTTATCTTTAAAGAATGCAATTTTTTTACAAAAGAAATATAAAGTTTCCGTTGGTTTATATATACAACTATTATCAATAACAGAACTATTGAAAAAAAGGTAATTAGACGAAAGTATCTAAGAACATATTTCTCTTAGTTCTGTAAAAATCATAACGATACATTATGAATTTAGTGAATAAAGTAAGAAGAATTAACTTAAATTTTCTTTTTATGATGAGCTTACTTAGCTATATGTGCCTTAATTTAAACCGCTTATAGTTAATATCAAATTGATTTTATTGCCTATAAGATACACATTTTTAAAAAAGAGATGTTATGTTTACATAAAAATAGTTAAATTTTCAATAAGTAGGGCACTCTGTTATCCTTGTTGTTAATTTAATAGTGCTTTTTATGATAAAATTATTAGGCATATTATTCTTAAGGAAACAGCTTGATGGCTCAGCTATATTTTTATTATTCAGCGATGAACGCTGGAAAATCGACTTCATTACTACAATCATCGTATAACTATAACGAATGCGGGATGCGTACGGTTATTTTTACTGCTGAGATAGACAATCGATTTGATAAAGGGAAAGTATCATCACGTATAGGACTATCAGCTGAAGCATTGTTATATACACCGATAACCAATATGGCTGATGTTATCAATAATGAAAATAGTATTCAAAAAGTACATTGTGTGCTTATTGATGAATGTCAATTTCTCACAAAAAAACAAGTAGAAGAATTATGTCATATAGTCGATAACACGGATATTCCTGTTTTATGTTATGGATTACGGACAGATTTTTCAGGATTATTATTTGAGGGTAGTCAATATTTGTTAGCTTGGGCCGATAAATTAGTTGAGCTTAAAACGGTTTGTTATTGTGGGCGTAAAGCAAATAAAGTATTAAGAATTGGTAGTGATGGTATTGCTATGTATGAAGGCGCACAGGTCGATATAGGCGGAAATGAAAAGTATATATCGGTATGTCGCAAACACTACTCAGAAGCCATTGAGCAGGCCAAATTAATGAATAGTGGAGTAATACCTAAAAAGCCAATTCATTTTAGTTAAGAGCAGGGCAAGCCTAAACTAGCTTAATAGATGAATTGATGCTTACTTCTCTCTTTAAGTGTATTTAAGTGATAAACACTGCATTAATATAGAAGCTAAACAGAATAGACTATTTGTTGTATATCTAAATATGATAAATGTTTAAAACTACTCAAAAGAAAAGGCACTGTAAATAATATGCAGTGCCTTTTTTTATTAACTATTAACTATTTTTTAGTGCTTTTCTTTTCTGCTTTTGGTGCTTCAGTAGGGGCTACAATTTCTTCTGAAAATTCACGGCCATAGAATGAGTCTAATAAGATCTGTTTAATTTCCGAGATTAACGGGTAGCGTGGGTTTGCACCTGTACATTGGTCATCGAATGCATCTTCCGATAGCTTGTCTATTTTCGCTAAGAAATCAGCTTCAGTAACACCAGCTTCACGTATAGATTTAGGAATACCTAAATCTGCTTTAATTTCGTCTAACCATGCTAATAGTCTTTGTATTTTAGCCGCAGTACGGTCACCTGATTTACTTAATCCCAGATGATCGGCAATTTCAGCATATTGACGATGAGCGTGAGGACGGTCGTATTGGCTAAATGCAGTTTGTTTTGTTGGGTTTTCATTTGCATTGAAACGAATTACATTACAAATCAACAATGCGTTTGCCAAACCATGTGGAATATGGAACTCAGAACCAAGTTTGTGAGCCATTGAGTGGCATACGCCTAAGAATGCGTTAGCAAATGCAATACCAGCAAGGGTTGCTGCATTATGTACGCGCTCTCTTGCTACAGGGTTCTTAGCACCTTCATGATAACTTGCTGGCAAGTATTGTTTTAATAAACTTAAAGCTTGAAGCGCTTGCCCATCAGTAAATTCACTTGCTAAAACAGAAACATAAGCTTCTAGTGCGTGAGTGACGGCATCAAGACCACCGAAAGCGGTCAATGACTTAGGCATATCCATGACTAAATTAGCATCCACAATGGCCATGTTTGGTGTTAATGCGTAATCAGCAAGTGGATATTTTTGGCCTGTTTTGTCATCTGTCACTACGGCAAATGGTGTCACTTCAGAACCTGTACCTGATGTCGTTGTGATTGCAACTAGTTTTGCTTTTACACCCATTTTAGGGAAACGGTGAATACGTTTACGGATATCCATAAAGCGTAATGCCAATTCTTCAAAATGAGTTTCTGGATGCTCGTACATTACCCACATAATTTTCGCTGCATCCATTGGTGAACCACCACCTAATGCAATAATCACATCGGGTTGGAATGCATTCATCTGCGCTGCACCTTTACGGACAACAGACAAAGTAGGGTCAGCTTCAACTTCGAAAAACACATCTGTTTCGATATGATGTTTTTTCAGAACGTTAACGACTTCATCCACATAGCCATTATTAAACAAGTAGCTATCCGTTACGATGAGTACGCGTTTTGCACCGTCAGTCGCAATTTCTTCAAGAGCAATAGGTAAACAACCACGGCGGAAGTAAATTGAGTTAGGAAGTTTATGCCATAACATGTTTTCAGCTCTTTTCGCCACAGTTTTTGTGTTAATTAGGTGTTTTGGTCCAACGTTTTCTGAGATGGAGTTACCCCCCCAAGAACCGCAACCTAGCGTTAGAGATGGTGCTAATTTAAAGTTGTACAGATCACCAATGCCACCTTGGGATGCAGGGGTATTGATTAAGATACGAGCGGTTTTCATTTTGTCGCCAAAATAATTAACGCGAGCATGTTGATTGTCTTGATCTGTATAAAGGCATGAAGTGTGGCCTATACCGCCCATTTCTACCAATTGTTCAGCTTTTTCAACAGCATCTTCAAAATTCTTACCGCGATACATAGCTAAAAGAGGCGATAATTTTTCGTGAGCGAAAGGTTCTGAATCATCAATGACTTTAACTTCACCAATTAGGATTTTAGTGGTCACTGGAACGGTGATACCAGCCATTTCTGCAATTTTATAGGCAGGCTGACCAACGATAGCTGCATTTAAGTTACCATTTTTTAAGATGATATCTTGAATGGCTTTAAGTTCTTTACCTTGGAGTAGGTAGCCGCCATGTTTAGAAAAACGTTCACGGACTTGGTTATAAATTTCATCAACAACAACGACAGATTGCTCTGAGGCACAAATAACGCCATTATCAAATGTTTTAGACATTAAAATAGAGGCAACTGCGCGCTTAATATCTGCTGTTTCATCGATAACGACTGGTGTATTACCTGCACCAACACCAATTGCAGGTTTTCCTGAGCTGTAAGCCGCTTTAACCATTCCTGGACCACCTGTCGCTAAGATCAGGTTAATGTCAGTGTGGTGCATTAATGCATTTGAAAGTTCAACCGTCGGTGCATCTATCCAACCAATAATATCTTTTGGTGCCCCAGCTTCAATTGCTGCTTTTAAGACGATTTCAGCTGCACGATTAGTTGCATTTTTAGCACGTGGATGTGGTGAGAAAATAATGGCATTACGCGTTTTTAAGCTAATCAGTGATTTAAAGATAGCAGTAGAGGTTGGGTTTGTTGTTGGGACAATACCACAGATGATTCCAATAGGTTCAGCAATAGTAATAGTGCCAAATGTTGGATCTTCAGAGAGCACGCCACAGGTTTTCTCATCTTTGTATGCGTTATAGATATACTCTGAAGCGAAGTGGTTTTTAATCACTTTATCTTCAACAATACCCATTCCTGATTCTTCGACTGCGAGCTTCGCTAATGGGATACGCGCATCTGCGGCAGCAAGTGCAGCAGCGCGAAAAATTCTATCCACTTTTTCTTGAGAAAAGCCTGCGAATTCACGTTGAGCTTTTTTGACACGAGCAACGAGTTCATTGAGTTCGGTAACGTTAGTTACGGACATATAGATTACTCCTGATAAATGTTAAATTTTTAAGCCAATGAGCAATGCATCTATAAATACTGTAGTAATAAGACTAGCCGGAAAGAAAAGTATAGATAGTTTTATTAATATTTCAGCTCGTTACTGCTAATTGGCTTAAAAATCTGTTTAAAATTGAATGAAATGATCTGTTATCTGCAAGGTAGTATCTCTATCAGTTAATAACAGGTTAGCAAATTAGTAATTAAATAAAGTGATCTTAATCACAAAAAATGCAAGCTGACACCTTTCAGCATGAATATTTCGGCTTAAGTTAAATTGATGATGAATATTTATTAATAAATTTACCTTTATGGTCGGATAGAAGGTGAATTTCAAAACTTTTTACAATTTTTAAGTTACAAAAATAAGTCACCATTAAAAGGAAGATAAAAAGTAACATAATCAAATTAAAGGAAATCATGGTTTATTCAAGGAATTTAATTGTATCAATGATAAGATTAGCAATAGGTGAAATCTCTCGAATGAGAATCTTGTAAGGATATGAATGGGTGAGCGCAGCATTACTGGATTTATCGGGCTATATTAAGTTTTTTATTGGTCTATTTGCGTTAGTAAACCCAGTAGGAATTCTACCGGTGTTTATTAGTATGACTAACTATCAAGGTATTGCGGGAAGGAATAAAACAAATACGGTCGCTAATTCTTCAGTAGCGATTATTCTTTGTATTTCTTTATTAGTGGGTGACTCAATACTTGCACTCTTTGGTATTTCGATAGATTCGTTTCGTATTGCGGGTGGAATACTCATTGTAACGATCGCGATGTCGATGATCAGCGGAAAAATAGGTGAAGATAAACAAAATAAACAAGAAAAAACAGAAACCGCCGTTCGCGACAGTATCGGAGTGGTACCTTTGGCATTACCACTTATGGCAGGACCTGGTGCAATCAGTTCTTGTATTGTCTGGTCTTCTCGATGGAATGGATGGCAGAATTTTATCGGTTTAGCGATTACGAGTATATTTTTTGCTTTTTGTTGTTGGTTATTGTTTCGTTCAGCATCTTTACTTGTTCGTTATCTTGGGCAAACAGGTATTAACGTTGTGACTCGTATTATGGGTTTACTGCTTATGTCATTAGGTATTGAATTCATTGTCACTGGTGTGAAAGCGATATTTCCTGGTTTACTCTAATTTTTATATTCTTCTATTCAAAATAGCCGGCTAAACCTAGGCGGCTATCCAACCTCTAATCTCATTTACTTTTAAAAAATCAAAGTATTACCATTAAAGTGAGCCACTCTTATTATTATTGATATTGTAAGAGGATATTTTAACTGCTTATTTAATAGGCACTTAAAGGTGATTTTGGTAATAAATATTTTTTGTCATTATATGCCGCATTTTTTGCCAAATCAGGCATAAAAAATGTGGAATTGTGAGCTAAGTAAAATTATTCACTATTCTAATTGGTGTTTGTTAATGATATGTTTATATTCACTTTAATGATTATTAAGAAATTATATAAAGAGCCTATCTAACTTATTGTAATTTAATTATATTTATAAAATTAATGGTTGAGGGAAATTTAAGAATAACTTAAAATTTTATTATATGTTAAATTAGTGTTAATAAATTGATTGTTGAAAGGTAGATATTACTAGCGATATTTTTAGTTGAAAGACTCGTTTTATCAGTTAACTATCTAATAGATAAGATACTATTAACAACTTCAGGGGGATGTAGTGACAAAATCGATAACATATTTGAGCATACTTCCTTTTTTGTTTTTAGCGTTAGAGGCTAAGGCAAATGAACTTACTAAAAATGTATCACCGCAAATAATTACTATTAATAATGGCTCTGAAGTCGTATCCCTTGACCCGCATAAGGTTGAAGGTGTTCCTGAAAGTAATATCATTTTGAACTTATTAGAAGGATTGGTTTATACGGATATCGACGGAAAGTTAACACCTGGAGTCGCTAAAAATTGGGAGAATGATAAATATACGCGTTGGATTTTTACATTAAGAGAAGATGCACGCTGGAGTGATGGGACTCAGGTTATCGCTGAAGATTTTGTTTACAGTTGGCGACGTTTAGCTGATCCAAAGACAGGTTCTCCTTATTCAAGTTATTTACAAAATGCCTATATTGAAAATGCTGCTGAAATATTAAAAGGAGATATGCCAGTTGAATCTCTCGGTGTTAAAGCGTTAGATAATCATCATTTAGAAGTTACATTAAGTCGTCCTGTTCCATATTTTGTGGACATGTTAGGACATACTGCGATGAAACCCGTTAACATGAAAATCATTGAACAGTATGGTGACAAGTGGACCCAACCTCAAAATTTTGTCGGAAATGGCGCTTATTTATTAGATCAATGGATTGTTAATGAACGTATTGTTGTTAAACGCAATCCGCAATATTGGAATAATAAAAATAGTCGAATTAACCAAGCTACCTTTTTATCAATCTCCTCTGAAGTTAGTGATATTAATCGTTACCGTAGTGGTGAAATTGATATTACAAACTCGGCCATTCCTCCCGCACTATTTCAAAAAATGCAGGTAGAAAGACCAAATGAATTATATGTACGCCCATACTTGTGTACTTTCTATTATGAGATTAACAATCAAAAAGCACCATTTAATGACTCAAGGGTGAGGGAAGCAATTAAATTAGGCTTAGACAGAGAAACCATTACAAATAAAATTATTGCGCAAGGACAAACTGTTGCTTACGGTTTTACACCTACTTTTATTAATAATGGTGATTTCGCATTACCTAGTTGGGTTAAATTAAGCCCAGAACAACGATATCAAAAAGCCAAGCTATTGCTAGCCGAAGCCGGATATAATGAAAAAAATCCGCTTAAGTTCTCTCTTTTATATAACACGTCCGATCAAAATAAACAGCAAGCTATTGTTGCAGCTTCTATGTGGAAAAAAAATATTGGAGCGCAAGTTATATTACAAAATCAGGAGTGGAAAACATCATTACAAAGTCGGCATGAAGGAAATTATGATGTTGCTCGAGCAACTTGGTGTGCGGATTATAATGAGCCTACCTCTTTTTTGAATATGATGTTATCGCAAAATAGTAATAATACGGCGTTTTATAAGAACAAAGGCTTTGATGCACTACTCGAAAAGGCCTTAATCGCGCCAACCCCCCTCGAACGTAATCAAATTTATCAACAAGCTGAAGCGCTATTAGATGCCGATTCTGCGATTGTCCCCGTTTATTACCGCGTTAGTGCTCGAATGATAAATCCGACAGTTGGTGGATTTAAAGGTGAAGACCCTCTTGATTATATGGATATTAAGCGGTTATATATAAGAGAAGATGATAAATAATATTTAAATAACTACAAAAAGTGCTTACAAACATGAGTAAGTAAATACATCAACAACACAATCATAATAATAGTAAGGGAGTAGCTGATACGATGAGTAAATTAATCAATAAAACTCTTGTTGCATTAAGTGTTACTGCTGGACTCATGGCGGGTAGTGTTGCAAGTAGTTTTGCAGCAACAATCCCTGCTGGTGTCGAATTGGCAGAAAAACAACTTTTAGTACGCAATAATGGCTCAGAACCTCAATCACTTGATCCTCATAAAATTGAAGGTGTTCCTGAATCGGCATTAGCAAGAGATCTGCTAGAAGGTATTACAATTGTTGGCCCAAATGGTGAAATCTTACCTGGCTCAGCAACGAGTTGGGAAAATAAAGATTTTACTGAGTGGACATTTAAAATTCGTGAAGATGCAAAATGGTCAAACGGTGACCCAGTTACTGCGCAGGATTTTGTATACAGTTGGCAACGTTTAGCTGATCCAGATACCGCATCACCATATGCAAGCTATTTACAGTACGCCCATTTTCTCAATGTCGATGATGTTATTACTGGTAAGAAAAAACCATCAGAATTAGGCGTCAAAGCGCTTGATGACCATACTTTGGTTATTACGTTAAGTGAGGCAGTGCCTTATATTCCTAAATTGTTAATTCACTCATCCATGTCACCCGTTAATAAAAAAACGATTGAAAAATACGGTGCCAAATGGACCCAACCACAAAATTTTGTCGGAAATGGTGCGTATAAATTAAAAGATTGGACCGTTAATGAACGTATTGTTTTAGAGCGTAGCCCAACTTATTGGGATAATGCGAATACGGTGATAGATCAGGTTACTTTCCTGCCGATCTCTTCTGAAGTTACAGATGTTAACCGCTATCGTAGTGGTGAAATTGATATGACTTATAGCAATTTGCCAATAGAACAATTCAAAAGCTTAAAAGAAAATATGCCGAATGAATTACGTGTAAGTCCATATTTGTGTACTTATTACTATGAAATTAATAATGAAAAACCGCCGTTTAATAATCCGAAAGTGAGAGAGGCGCTGAAGCTTTCAATGGATAGAGATGTGATCACTTATAAAGTGAAGGCGCAAGGTGATATTCCTGCATATGGATTTACTCCTCCCTTTATTTATGGGATGAATGCAGAAAAACCGGAGTGGTATACTAATATGACTCAGGAACAACGTAATGAAAAAGCGAAGCAATTACTGGAAGAGGCTGGGTATAATAAATCGAATCCACTGAAGTTTAATTTGTTATATAACACGTCTGACTTACATAAACGAATTGCTATTGCCGCAGCGTCAATGTGGAAGAAAAATATCGGCGCAGAAGTAAAACTTGAAAATCAGGAATGGAAAACATTCTTAGATAGTCGTCATCAAGGAACTTATGATATTTCCCGAGCAGGTTGGTGTGCAGATTATAACGAACCTTCTTCTTTCTTAAATATGTTACTTTCCTATAGTAGTAATAATACCGTTCACTATAAAAATACTGACTTTGACGCTGTAATGAAAAAAACATTACAAGTTAAGACTGATGAAGAACGTGCCGAATTATATAAACAAGCTGAGAAATTGCTTGATAAAGACTCCGGAATTGTCCCTCTTTACTATTATGTAAATACTCGCTTAGTTAAACCTTATGTGGGTGGCTATAGTGGTAAAGACCCATTAGATAACCTACATACTAAAGATCTCTATATTATCAAGCACTAGTCATATTAGTCTGGCTCTAATGATGGGCCAGACTTCATTTGACCATTACAGCCTAATAGGCAATAGAAGTAGGAAAGGGCAATGTTTAAATTTATTTTGCGTCGTTTACTTGAAGCAATTCCGACACTTTTGATTCTTATCACCATTTCATTTTTTATGATGCGACTTGCACCTGGAAGTCCTTTTACGGGGGAGAGAAAATTGCCGCCGGAAGTGATGGCAAATATTGAAGCCAAATATCATCTTAATGATCCGATGTATAAGCAATATTTTAATTATCTTGTTCAGCTTTCTAAAGGCGACTTTGGTCCCTCGTTTAAATATAAAGATTACAGTGTTAATGAATTAGTGGCTAAGGCATTTCCGGTATCAGCCAAATTAGGCGCGACTGCTTTTATTGTTGCGGTTTTTTTTGGTGTAACTGCGGGGGTGATTGCTGCACTTAATCAAAATACTAAGTGGGATTTTACAGTCATGGGCTTTGCCATGACGGGGGTTGTCATCCCAAGCTTCGTTGTGGCTCCACTGTTGGTACTTATTTTTGCCATTCACTTAAAATGGCTACCAGGTGGAGGTTGGGATGGTGGTAACGCCACACACATGATTTTACCGATGGTTGCACTTTCGTTAGCATATATTGCGAGTATTTCTCGTATCACTCGTGGTTCTATGATTGAAATTATGCATTCTAATTTCATTCGCACTGCCCGCGCCAAAGGTTTACCGTTAAGAACCATTATTTTACGTCACGCATTAAAGCCTGCATTACTCCCGGTATTGTCATATATGGGGCCTGCATTTGTTGGCATTATTACTGGTTCAATGGTTGTTGAAACTATATTTGGTTTACCGGGGATTGGGCAATTATTTGTTAATGGCGCGTTAAACCGAGATTATTCATTGGTACTGAGTTTGACAATATTAGTGGGTATATTAACGATTGCCTTTAATGCCATCGTTGATGTGTTATATGCCGTTATTGACCCTAAAATTCGTTATTAGACCGGAGACCCACTATGTTATTAAATAAAAAAAATAGTGAAGCTCTGGAGCAATTTACAGAGCAGCTTGATATTGAAGGGCGTAGTCTTTGGCAGGATGCCCGTCGGCGTTTTATTCATAATCGTGCCGCCATTTTTAGTTTATGCATTTTATTTTTAATTACGTTGTTTGTTATTTTTGCCCCGATGTTATCGCCATTTCTTTATGATGATACGGATTGGGAAATGATGTCTATGCCGCCAGATGCGGCAACAGGACATTATTTCGGGACCGATGCATCTGGACGTGATTTACTTGTTCGAGTCGCTATTGGTGGAAGAATTTCATTGATGGTTGGTGTCGCAGCCGCACTCGTGGCTGTTATAGTCGGTACTTTATATGGCTCATTGGCGGGTTATGTCGGCGGCAAAATTGACTCATTGATGATGCGTATTCTTGAAATTCTAAATTCATTTCCTTTTATGTTTTTTGTCATTTTATTAGTCACTTTATTTGGTACCAACATTTTACTGATATTTGTTGCCATCGGTATGGTGTCTTGGCTTGATATGGCACGTATTGTGCGTGGGCAAACATTAAGTCTTAAACGTAAAGAATTTATCGAAGCTGCATTAGTGAGTGGTGTAAGTACTCGACATATTATTTTACGTCATATCGTACCTAATGTGCTCGGGGTGGTTGTGGTGTATGCATCATTATTAGTGCCAAGTATGATTTTGTTTGAATCATTCTTAAGCTTTTTAGGTTTAGGAACTCAAGAGCCGTTAAGTAGTTGGGGGGCATTACTCAGCGATGGTGCTAATTCAATGGAAGTCACACCTTGGTTGCTGCTTATACCTGCGGGATTCTTAGTGATTACATTATTTTGTTTCAATTTTATCGGCGATGGCTTACGTGATGCCCTCGACCCGAAAGATCGTTAAAGGGGATATATATGACAATAATGACATCTAAAAGCCCTCTTTTAACTGTAAAAGATCTCAATGTGACATTTTCTACACAAGATGGTGATGTGACAGCGGTTAATAAACTTAATTTTGAATTAAGTGCAGGAGAGACCCTTGGAATTGTTGGGGAATCGGGCTCAGGTAAATCACAAACGGCATTTGCATTAATGGGATTACTCGCCAAAAATGGCCACATTGGGGGTTCTGCTATTTTTAATGGGCGAGAGATCCTTAATTTAAAGGAAAAAGAACTTAATAAAATGCGAGCTGAAGAAATATCGATGATATTTCAAGATCCAATGACATCATTAAATCCTTATCTAAAAATAGGTATCCAACTTTCTGAAGTTTTAATGCTTCATAAAGGAATGAGTCGTCATGAGGCATTTGAAGAATCTATTCGTATGCTTGATGCAGTGAAAATGCCAGAAGCGCGTAAACGTATGCATATGTATCCCCATGAATTTTCAGGTGGAATGCGTCAACGAGTTATGATTGCAATGGCATTATTATGTCAACCTAAGCTATTGATTGCAGATGAACCCACAACCGCATTAGATGTTACTGTGCAAGCACAAATTATGACGCTCTTAAATGAGCTAAAAAGTGAATTTGATACAGCTATTATTTTGATAACACATGACTTAGGCGTTGTGGCAGGTGTATGTGACAAAGTATTGGTTATGTACGCAGGGCGTACCATGGAGTATGGTACTGCGCGCGATATTTTTTATGCGCCATCACACCCTTATTCTTTAGGTTTGCTTGCTGCGGTACCGCGTCTTGATGGTGATGACGAAAGTCTGGCAACTATTCCAGGCAATCCACCGAATCTATTAAGATTGCCTAAAGGGTGTCCATTTTCTCCTCGTTGCCAGTTTGCTAGCGCTCAATGTGTTGAAAATGAACCTCTGCTAACAGGATTCTCACAAAATCGCCTACGTGCCTGCTTTCAGCCTGTGGAGGAATTAGCATGACACAGCAATCTACTAATCAAGAACAAGACAGGCAAAAACAAGACAGGCAAGTCTTATTGGAAGTTAACGATCTTAAAGTTCACTTTTCGATTCGAGATAAAAAACAATGGTTTTGGCAGCCAGATAAAAGTCTTAAAGCAGTTGATGGCGTTACTTTGCGTCTTTATGAAGGTGAAACTTTAGGTGTTGTCGGTGAGTCAGGGTGCGGTAAATCAACTTTTGCACGAGCCCTCATTGGCTTAGTTAAAGCGACCGATGGTACGGTGAGTTGGTTAGGCAAAGATTTACTTGGAATGAGCAATAAAGAATGGCGTAATGTGCGTAGTGATATCCAAATGATTTTTCAAGATCCATTGGCATCACTGAATCCACGTATGACCATTGGCGATATTATTGCAGAACCACTCAAAACTTATCATCCAGAAATGTCACATACTCAGATTCTTGAAAAAGTAAAAGCGATGATGTTGAAGGTCGGCTTATTACCTAATCTGATTAACCGTTATCCGCATGAGTTTTCTGGCGGGCAATGCCAGAGAATTGGGATTGCCCGTGCGTTGATTCTTGAACCTAAATTGGTTATTTGTGATGAGCCAGTATCAGCACTCGACGTTTCCATTCAAGCACAAGTCGTCAATTTGTTGCAGGAACTACAGCGCGAAATGAAGCTTTCACTGATTTTTATCGCCCATGATTTAGCGGTAGTGAAACATATATCAGATCGCGTATTAGTGATGTATTTAGGTCATGCCGTCGAATTAGGTACTTATGACGAGGTGTATAATCATCCATTACATCCTTATACTCGAGCGCTGATGTCTGCTGTTCCTGTCCCCGATCCTGACAAAGAAAAAAATAAAGTGATTGAATTACTCGATGGGGAACTCCCATCACCGATTAACCCACCATCTGGTTGTGTATTTAGAACGCGCTGCCCGCTGGCGGATGAGGAATGTAGTAAAACAAGACCATTATTGGAAGGTAGTTTTAAACATGCAGTATCATGCTTAAAAATTGATCCACTTTAATCATAGTGGTTTAAAATTAGCGTTAAAAAAATAAAAAGGGCCAATCGGCCCTTTTTATTGCATGACAATAACTATTTGAAAGTATTTAGATAAAAACTAGTTTTTCCATAAAATATGATGGAATGGTTTTTTAGGATCACGGCTAATGAGAATTCGTGCAAAAATATCATCTAGCTCATCTTCGGCCGTTTTCGCCAATCCGATCACGACTTCACTTAGCGTTTTTAACTCAAGCTCATTTGTTAAAATCATTTGCCAGTGATCAGTTATGGGCACTATTTCTGCCGCACCACACTCTTCAAACTGTAAAGCAAAAATTAATTGATCCGCAGGTTCTAGATTATCCATTGCCCCTTCGAGGAAAAGGTCATATGCGATTTCAATGATTTCATCTTCATCAATTAAATTTGTATTATGCGTTGCTGTCATGGTCGTTCCTAAAAATTATAATTATAACAATGGGCTAAAGAAATAACATAAGCGTTCAACGACACGATTCCAAAATGGACGTTGTTCCCATTCATCTATTTCTAAGCGAGTTGAGCGAGCCATGTAGTCATACTGGACAAGCGTGAGATCGCTACCAAAACTCTTATCGTCGATGACAACAGTTATCTCAAAGTTTAACCATAAGCTGCGCATGTCTAGGTTAACTGAGCCGACTAAACTGAGTTCGCCATCGACAAGGACGCTTTTTGTATGTAGTAAGCCATCTTCGAACTGATAAATCTTAACGCCAGATTCCAGTAATTCGGTGTAAAACGAGCGACTTGCCCAACGTACTAAAAATGAGTCATTTTGACGAGGCATAATAATACTGACGTCAACACCACGCATTGCAGCAGTGCAAATGGCATGTAACAGGTCATCACTCGGTACGAAGTAGGGGGTCGTCATAATTAACTGCTTACGTGCAGAAAACATGGCTGTCATTAAAGATTGTTGAATAAGCTCATCAGGGAAACCTGGCCCTGAGGCAATAGTTTGCGTTGTATGTCCATTGGCTTGTTCAAATGGCATCATATTGGCATCAGGCGGCGGTGGCAGTATACGTTGGCCGGTTTCCATCTCCCAGTCAAAAGCATAGACAATACCCAAGGTGGTGCTTACAGGGCCTTCCATTCGAACCAGTATATCAATCCACTCACCCACCCCTGAATCTTGCTTAAAATAGCGTGGGTCGACCATATTCATACTACCGGTGTATGAAATATAATTATCGATAATGACTATCTTACGATGTTGACGTAAATCCATACGGCGTAAGAAAAAACGCATTAAATTAACTTTAAGCGATTCAATGAACTCAATACCTGCTGCGCGCATTTTATCTGGATAATCACTACGGAAAAAATGCCAGCTACCCGCAGAGTCAACCATAATACGACATTTGACACCGCGCTTAGCCGCGTTAAGAAGGGCGTCTGTAACGCCGTCAACAAGACCACCAGGCTGCCAGATATAAAATACCATTTCAATGGAGTGTTGCGCATTGTTGATATCATTAACAATCGCTTTGAGAGAGTCTTCACAAGTTGTTAAGAGTTGTATTCGGTTGCCTTTTACGCCAGCAATGCCTTGGCGTTTTTCACAGAGTTGAAACAGAGGCTCGGCGACAGGACTATTCTCTGACGTGAATATATGTTTTGAATGACGTAAATTTTCTAGCCATGTTGCGACTGATGGCCACATGTGATGTGCTTTATCGACACGGCGCTTGCCTAAATGTAACTCACCAAAAGCAACATACGCAATGATACCGACCAATGGCAGGATATAGATAATTAATAACCACGTCATCGCTGAAGTCACAGGTCTTCGTTTTACTAGAATTCGAACTGTAACAGCTGCAATAATTAGCCAATAAAGGAAAAAAAATAGCCAGCTAACGAAAGTATAGACTGTTGCCATAATTGATTGCATGCCTCACTGACAGGGTGAAAAATGGAAGAAATAGTGTCAAAAAACGAGAGTTTAGCTAAATTTCACCATATAAAATCATGATCAAAACTAAACTTAATAGAATTTAGCAAAAATTGGTTACAAAAGCTTTGTTAAATGCATAAATCTATAATGAAATTATAATTTAGCTTGTTTATTATTTATGGTTGTAATTATTTAAATGGATATTTAGGGGCTAAAAAAGTTCTACTTGGCTCCTTTGAGCAAAAGAATATAATATTTTTTGAAAATTAATTATTCATCTGAAAAGGACACAATAAATGAGACGTAGTAGGCATGAAGTTGCTCGCTGGAGAATGTTAAGACAGGCTCTTAGACGCCGTCGCCGCTGGTTGGAAGGGCATTCTAGGCGTAATATGCACATCTACTCAATGCGTAAAATTGACATTTATAAACGTCGTCATTCTCTGTTATTTGCTCAATGGTGTGAGTAGGGTTATTAAGGCTTTTATTCACATTTTTCACTTTGAGTGATAAAGCTTATTGAATATGATTGCTATTTGCATTTAAACTATCAGTCATATTCATTAAGTACAGGTGTAGGGTAGAAATTGCATATGCGCTGGATCCGTTGGGTTTTCATTATTGTTATCTCGTTATCTATACATGCAGGCCTCGCGATGGCTTGGATTTTCAATCAACCAAATTTGGTTAAAAATCCAGAACCTATGAGCATTGCAATGATAGCGTTTGAAGAGGAGGCTCCCGCAGCTCAGCCTGTACCGCAGGTAGAAACGCCGGTGGAACCTGAGCCAGAACCAGAACCTATCGTGGAACCTGAACCCGTTGTTGAGCCAGCTATTGCTTTACCGCAAAAAAAACCTGAAGTTAAAAAGAAACCAAAACCTAAAGTAGAAGAAAAGAAAAAAATTAAAGAAGAGGCTAAGCCTGTTGAAAAGCAGCTGGCAACAAATAATTCAAACACAGAGTCTAATTCACAATCGAAGGCAGAAAAATCGAATGTGACTGCCAAAAATAATGGCCCGGCTAACAACCAATCAACGAGTAAGAGTGGGCCTAAAGCGTTACGTAAGCAGGCTCCTCCATATCCAGATCGCGCACGACGACTGGGTAAAGAAGGTTATGTTAAAGTCCGTTATGATATTGATGAAGATGGGCGTGTGACGAATATTGAGTTTGTGGAAGTTTCACCAAAAGGATTATTTGAGCGAGATGTTAAACGCACGATGAATCGTTGGGCATATGAAAAACAACCCGCTAAAGGTTATGTGACAGAAATTTATTTCAAACTTGATGGTACGGTTAGCCAAGTATAAGAATAGAAGTCATATTATAAAGTTACCCCATTACTTTCTTGATAAAAAATACCGCCGTGAATAATTATTTCACAGCGGTATTTTTTATTTTATGGCTATATTTGCAAGTCGTAAAGCTAGCTTAATCTGAGCTTTCTAACTGAAAATGTTGTTTTTCTTTTGGCAATTCACGAGGTGTACTGTCGTCATTGACTGCGACATAAGTAAAAATGGCATCAGTTGCACGGTAACGTTGACCTACGGGTTCTGTAGCCACTTTTTTTACCCAAACTTCAATATTGATAGTGATCGAGCTTTTTCCTGTTTTTACACAACGTGCATAGCAACAAACGACGTCACCCACAGCAACAGGCTTTTGAAATTTAATACCATTAACCGCGACGGTGACAACACGTCCCAGTGCGATTTCTTTCGCTAGAATAGCGCCGCCAATGTCCATTTGAGACATTAACCAACCACCAAAAATATCGCCATTTGCATTGGTGTCCGCAGGCATAGCCAGCGTGCGTAAGACGAGTTCCCCGTTAGGTAATTGCATATCCAACTCTTAGTTAAAATAATGATTTAAAGGATAATTATACTTTTATAGCAAATTATAGTGACAATAGTAAACTAGAACAACATCTTCTGCCACGATGATTTATAACCAAATGATTTTTGTATGAAGAAAATACGTTAATCATCAATATTGACTATAGTGTGTCAAACGCCTCCTGTAATAAACTAAATTAATGCAAAGAAAAAACAAGAAACGTCTTTTACATTTAGTTAACAGGTTAGATTGTCTATACTAAAAAGATGACATGTTATCGATGAAAGATAATTAGGGAGATTCATGATGAGATTAATATTGGCACTATTACTACCTTGGTTTCAGTTCTTTACCATTGGGCGGCCTTTTGCGGGAATTATCTGCTTAATTTTACAGATTACGCTCATTGGCTGGATACCCGCAGCGATATGGTCGGTATATGCATTATCTCAATACAATACCGATAAAAAGATAAATAAAGCGTTTGGTCGATAATGACTGAATAATGATGTTGTCATCTAAATAAAAAAACCTGCTTTTATTAAATAGCAGGTTTTTATGTTTCGAAGCTAAATATAATTTATAAAGCCTATTCTTTATGTTCTTCTACAGGTTCTTTGGTCATATTTTTAAAAATATAAACCACACTGAGAACTGTAAAAATAAGTGTACCAGCCGTTAAACCAAAGACTTTAAAGTTAACCCAAATATCTTGTGCCATCCAAAAGGCAACATAGATATTAACGATTGCACAGACTATAAAAAAGATAGCCCACGCACTGTTGAGTTTTGCCCAATAACTATCAGCCAATTTAATTTCTTGATTACTACCGAGCATTCTTTGAATTAATGGTTTTTCAGTGAACCACTGGCTTACTAGTAGCGCGATAGCAAAAAGACCGTAAATGATAGTTACTTTCCATTTAATGAAGACATCACTATGGAAAATAAGTGTTAATGCGGCAAAGGCCATAACAATAGCGCAGGTAATTTTCGCCACTTTTTCTACTTTTTTATAGATCAGATAAGTCGCAAGTAATGCCAGAGGAGTCGCAACCATCAAGGCGCCACTCGCATAAAAAATATCATATCGCTTATAGACGATAAAAAAGATGACTAAAGGAATAAAATCAATAAGTTGTTTCATAACAGTGAATACATAGCCTCAACGTCAAGATAATGGAGTAGTTTAACTGATTTTTGCTTGGATTGTTAAAAGTTTGCATCTTTTTACCAATAAACACGCATTGTTACCAATTATATTTGCACAATCTTACTGTTATTTGACTTACTTCTAGATTAACTTGTGCGGTTGATATATAAATAGTGTGTATATTATTTTAACTACCTAATTTATAGGGGTTTTTCAGAACATGATTAAAGCTAGGCTATTTGCCTGGATGCCAGGATTAGAAACACTGTTCAAATATCAACTTGCAGACTTAGGGCCTGATGTGAAGGCGGGGTTGTCGGTTGCTGCTGTGGCATTGCCTGTTGCCATCGCCTACGCAGAACTGATGGGTGTTAATGCAATCGTGGGTTTATATGCCTGTATATTGCCGATGTTTGTTTATGCCTTATTTGGTACTTCAAAACAGCTTATTATTGGGCCTGATGCGGCAACGTGCGCCGTAATAGCGGCAGCCGTTAGCCCATTAGCAATGGGTGATGCCAATACGCGGTGGCAATTGATCATTGTGATGAGCTTGATGACGGGGGTCTGGTGTTTAATTGCGGCAAGATTTCGATTAGGGACTTTTGCTGATTTTTTGTCTCGCCCGATTCTACAAGGATTACTCAATGGGGTTGCATTGACGATTGTTGTCAGTCAATTGGGCAAAATTTTTGGTATTACGACCCTACCTTCTGGTTTTATTGAGCGCTTAATTGCATTTCCTTTATCGTTATCTCAAACACATATTCCAACGTTAATTATTGCAGTGGCAACATTAACTATCACGATTGTGATTCGAAAAATTCGCAGTAAATGGCCTTCATTATTAATTGCTATGGTCTTAGCTACCGCTGCGAGTCTGTTATTTAATCTTGAACAATATGGGGTGAGTATTGTTGGAAATCTTGGTAATGGATTGCCATCAATCCCTATGCCTGATTTCCCTCCCGGATTAATTCGCGATCTTGTCATTCCGTCCTTAAACCTTGCGGTGATAAGCTTTGTGAGTTTTATGATGACGGCGCGTAGCTTTGCAAGTAAAAATGGTTATACCGTCGATGCTGATCAGGAATTACGTGCTTTGGGATTGGCGAATATTGCCTCGGCATTGTCGCAAGGCTTTGCTGTGAGCGCGGCAAGTAGCCGAACAGCTGTTAATGATATGATGGGCGGGAAAACACAATTAGTTTCAATAGTTGCAGCATTAACAATATTGGCTGTTTTACTTTTTTCTATGGACTTACTCGGTTATATACCGATGCCCGCATTGGGTGTGGTGCTTGTTATTTCGACATTATCATTAATTAATTTCCGAAGTATATTTTCAATGCGTAAACGTAATCGCGAGGCTTTTTTCCTCTGCATATTTACGCTGTGTGCCGTATTAGTCGTTGGGCTTATTAGTGGCGTTGGACTTGCGGTATTATTAGGTTTGTTGCAATTTATTCGTATTATTTTTCGTCCGACTGATCAGCTTTTAGGTGTTGATGACCAAGGCATGTTGCACTCTATAACGCCGGGTAATGACATCCAACCAGTAGACGGTGTTTTGATTTATCGTTTTAATTCTCCGCTGACTTATTTTAATGTTAATTATTTCAAAGAACGCTTAAATAAACATTTAGATAATCAGCCTAAAAGGCCCGCTTGGATCATCGTCGATGCTGCGGTGAGCTTTACGCATAATGATGTTAGCGTTTTTTCTGCCCTAAATGACATTGTGACCTCATTGAAAGCAAAAGGGGTTACTCTGGTTTTAGCAGGGCGGCGTACCTCTGTTAATCGATGGTTAGAACAAAATAAAATTATACGTTCTGATGATGATTTATTAGTTGTGCCAGATATTTATTTTGCAATCCGCTTAATTCAGAGTAAGCAGCAAATACAAATAAAATGTGTAGAAGATAGAAAGGCAGTAGAAGAGCGAGTAATTGATGAGGTAGAACAAACTGCGGGTACGCTAAAATATAATGGTGTTATGCCACTTACTGAACAAATTAAACATGAAGACAGATAATTCTTAAAAAATAGCAAAACAAAAATTGTTATTTAGTGAGTCAAAAAAAGGGCGCATTTATTATGCGCCCTGAATATTTGAATTGATGCTAAGTCAGTTTTTGTAAATCAGCATGTATAAACGGTAGAAATAAATTAGTGCAAAAGCGGCAATAATATTATTTATTAGGAACGAAATACCGTTAGCAACAATATGATTTAATTGGACACTGCTGAGTAAAACACTCACTAGCATTTGTGACGCCATCCAGATTAATACCATTGGTAATGCAATTCGCCAATTGGCATAAGCCATCTTCCAACTTTTACCCATAGCACTAAATGGATTAGTTTTTTCACTGATAAGAATCGCTGGGGCTAACGAAAAACCAATGGCAAGCACAATACCAGGAAGCACCATAATAGTGATGCCTAGTTGAATAAGCAGCGAGCAAACCACTAATAACAGAAACATGGATGGCGCTTTAGATAATGACGATACAATGGCTTGCGTACCCGTCATTTCCTCACCTTGAGACATTCCTGCTATATAAGATAGTACACCACAAATCAATACTAGACTGCCGAGTGTTACTGATAATATCAACCCAAAAGATACACGTAAAATGCTGCTTTTATCCGCTTCAGAAAGGCTAAGTACCCAGTCTTGCAAGCCTGAATTGCCCGCTTCGACTAGCTTACTTTGCGCTTCAATAAGTACCCCTATCATTTGCTCATTTGGGATCATGACAGCGTAAAAAATCAGGCTAACCGCAGTTGCTAACAGTACGATTGTGGATAGGCCACTCAACTGATTTTTAAAAAAATTGATACTGTCACTGATGAGTGAATTGGCCGAAATGGACATCTAACTGCTCCTATCTACAAATGAGATCATAATTTTAGCTAATTGTAACTGAGTATCCTGCTCATAGGTAGAGAAAGATAAGAAAAGTCTGGGAGTTAGCAATAATTGTTATTTGAAATTAACACGCTAAATAGGTGTTAATAATGTTTTTTATAATCAAATACACTTAACATGTATTTCAAATATAAGTTATAAACGTGACGGAAATATAATGAAATGAAAAATCATTTTATATTTCGATGCTTATTTGTCAAAAATTGATTTAAATCAAAATTTAAAAAAATATAAATGAAATAATATAATCATATTTATTATGTTGTCTGTAAATTAGTAAAAGATGTGATCTTGATTTGAACATGAATTTATATAATAAGGTATATTTGCCTAAAATAAAAATACAGGAATGGGATTGATAATGAAAAAACTCACTGCGCTTATCTTAGCTGCTGCAACTCTAGCTCCGGCAATTTCAATTGCTCACGAAGCTGGCGATTTTTTATTTCGTGCGGGTACTGCAACCGTAAGACCTAATGCAGGATCGGAAAGTGTTTTAGGTTCTTTAGGTTCATTTGATGTTAATAATAATACTCAATTAGGTTTAACTTTCGGTTATATGATTACCGATAATATTGGTGTTGAATTATTAGCTGCAACTCCTTTTGAACATAAAGTCGGTACTGGTCCAACAGGAACAATTGCAACAGTTAAACATTTACCACCAACGTTAATGGCTCAATATTATTTTGGTAGTAAAGAAGACAAACTGCGTCCTTATTTAGGCGCAGGTGTCAATTATACCTTCTTCTTTGATGAAAAATTTAATTCAACAGGTAAAACAGCAGGTTTAAGTGACTTAGACTTATCTAGCTCTTGGGGCTTTGCCGCACAAGCAGGTATGGACTATATGTTAACTGATAACTGGATGCTAAACGCCTCTGTTTGGTGGATGAATATCGAAACTGACGTTAAATTTAAAGCAGGTGGCGTACAACAAAAAGTTGATACACGTTTAGACCCATTTGTATTTATGTTTGGTGCCGGTTACCGTTTCTAAGTATTTAGCAGGATGCAAAACAGGATATTTCCTGAAATCTGATGGATTAGAGTGTAGTAGGAAATCCGAGAGTATTTATATTCTCGGATTTTTTGTTTTTATTTATATCGTTTCTATTTATCACCATTTCAGGATATTGAAATAATTTTAAAAGAAAAATAACAATTAATTTACAGTTACCAAATAGAGAACAATAATCAGAATTAAAGCTATTAAACAAATAAGCCTGTGCAATAATTAATTAAAGTAATCATATTCTGTGATAAATGTAATGGTAAATTATTGAAAATTATTATTGATGATTTAATTTCTGTTAAATGAAAATAGGAAGGGGCTAATCTAATGTGAGGCGCAATTAAATTAACCCTTTAGATTTTTGAATATGTGATTTTAGATGACTACCAGAACCATTGAACATTTAAACCTGCATTGATACTACTTGTTTCATATTCATCAGGCTTATACAGCGGTGTTCCCAAAAAGAGATCATAGCTAAAGATATTAATGTTGCCTCTCATACCGATGGACGTACCGATTAATTGGTCATCAGAATAAAGGCCTATAGGATAGATATCGCCAATAATGCGTCCATAATCTATAGCATAGTACGGGTAGACGGAGATCCCAGGGAAATAAAAATTGAATTCATTACGAAAATAAAAGCCTTTGTCTCCAATAAGGGAAAACTCCTCGTCAAATCCTCTTACAGTCCAACGATTTCCCAGAGAGAATTGGTCTTGAATAGTTAAACGGTCACGGGAGTATTGTAGGAATAGCTGAGGATTATAGCTCATGACGAAATTATCAAATACGATAGGGATCATGCCACTGGCATCAAATGTAATAACTCGCCCTAGTGTACTGACATCACCATATTTCATATCCCAACTCTCTTCAGCACCAAACCAAGGAACATTACGTTGGTAATTTAGTGAGGCATCGATGGTTGCATTATCAATATTTTGTCGATGATTCACGCCTAATTTAATGTTGGTAAGGTTTCTTTCCTGCGACAGTAAAGTGACATCTTCAAGCTTATATTTGGATTTTCGTTTCATTAATTGCATTGATACCGTATCTTTATAAGTTTGACCACGTACTAAGATATGGCTAGCAGTCGCATTCAAATATTTACTATCACCATAGTATTTGTAGCTCATGACGGTATCTTTAATAGTTTGCTTATAGTCGCTTTGACTAGCATAAACAGAAAAAAGCCAATAGTTATAGGGAACAGCATAGTAAATTGATTGGTTATTTGAACTATGACGAGCTTTGTTGTTTAAGTTTTTACCTGCCGATACATAGAGTGTGTCATTTAAGCTCGTGAGATTATTCCCATACAGCGTGACGCCCACTTGGTCTTTACCTGTTTGTTTACTCCCTGAGTTACTGTAATAGCCGCCGACATTGAAATGTGGTGATTTACCCCGTTTAATAGTGATGTCTGAGCTTGAAAGTTCGCTGCTAGGCGATAATTCTATGTCAATTTTTGCATTTGGTATTCTTTCTAAGTTTTCTAAGCCTTGCTCAATATCGCGCAGATTTAAAATATCCCCTTTTTTAGTCGGCATGACAGAGGATAAATTAATGTATTTATCACTATCGTCGGTTAGTTTTATGTTTGCGACTTTTCCCGGAATAATTTGAAGTATTAAATTACCATCACCAATATTTTGTTCGGGGATGGTGACGCGCGTTGTGATATAACCTGTTTTAATTATTTTATCTTGCAAACCTTTCGCTAGTGTTTGGACACCGTTGATACCAATGCAGTGTCCGATGACTTGATTTGCATACATCTGAAGAGGCCGTATAGACGGTAACTTAGGTTCTATTATTAAAGTAACCTGTTTTATTTCAAAACAGTTTTTTTCTTCTGAGAATATTAAAATGTTATTCGACTTTTCCACTTTTTTATTGAGTGTATCTTTAGTTTCTAACTGAGTTTGTTGCTGACGAGATTTATCTTGACTAATTTGATTGTTAATTTGTTGATCGATAACAGGTAGTTGGTTACCTGACGAAAAAAAAGGAAATAATGAAATAGATAATAGCACATAACGAAACTTCATAGGCACCACTTATATAGTAGAGAAATAGGGGGCTCCCCCTAAGCTTAATATTATAATTACTATTTTAGTTAAAACCCATATGGTTAATTTTATAATTTGCAACTATCTTGTGAGGGATATACAAATAGTTATTCATTTTTAAATTAGTAATATAAATTTTCATTAAAATGAAAAGGGCTGGTTAGGCCCTTAGAATATATTATCAATTATAAACTCTACCATCAAGAATAATTGTCATGCCTAAAATCAGTCCACTATAACCATTATAGATTATTGGGCTAGTAATTTTAGTTGTTCCTAATGAGCTAATTCTGCCACGATCGTTATCAATTCGAGTGAATACATCGATGATTGCATCTTTTCCTGCGTCAATTAGTCCTGAGTATGTATTGTTAAGCTTATCAGCATTAATTTTAACAGTATTCATTCCTGTTATTTTACCATAACGATTATCTAGGTTATTTCTTAAATTAATACTAACATCACCTTTAGTATTACCTCGTTCTGAGATATTAGCTGAAATTTCGCCATAGTAATTATCTAAGCTATTTGCTTTTATAGCAACGGACCCATTATCGGCTTTTAAACCACCAGTTGTTCCTGCTAGCCCAAAATTAGAACTATAGTTTTTAAATGAAATTGAACTTCGATTAAGTAAGTTATATGTTTCTATATTCAAATCGTTTTCGGCTTGAATAAGACCACTTTCATTAGAGAAAGTTTGATTGTTAAAGTCTAAATTATAACCTTTGATATAACCATAAGCATTTGTGAGGTATACAATATCAAATACAGATTTACCAGCACCAGATATGATAGAACCTGAGTTAGTCAGTGTATTTGATTTAATCGTTAACCCTTTACCACTGTTAATTGAGGCATATCTATCGTTAACGATCTGATAGCCCGCTGCAATATCCATTTTTCCATTAGTTGATTTTATTAATGAAGACTTATTATTAATGCTCGTTGCATCAAGATTAACTTTGCGCTTAGCAACTATTGTTGAATTATTACTATTATCGATTAAATTACGAGCGTTGATGGTTACATCGCGACCTGTAATATTAGAATTGTTATTATAAACATAGCCCGCATTGATAACTAAATCATTACCGGAAACAATGCCTCTATTGTCAGGAATGTTTACATTATTTCTGAGTGTATGATAGTTTTGAATACCGGTAGTGGCTCGTAAATTAATATCACCTTTAGTTGTCTTGATGCTTCCATTGGTATTAACTAATAGGTCAGATTTAATATTAATATCTTTTTGTGCATTGATGACTCCACCGTAATTATTCAATGTACCAGCGCTAGATAAATTAATACTACCACCTGATGAGGCGATTTGTCCGTTCACGTTATCAAAGTTGGAATTTTTTGATGTAATATTTACATCATCAATTGCAGTCATGCTTGATTGATTTTTAAAAGCATAAGACTCGCTATTTATAGCACCAGCCGATTGTATTTTATTACCATTAAATAAGTTTCCAACTGAGCTCATGGTCAGCCCACCAGTGCCAGCGCTAATAATACCTGCATTATTAACACCTGAACCATTTTCAGTGGAAACTAAAGTGATTTTATCTGCATACATGCCGCCCACTGAAGAAACGTCTATGCCAACGCTATAGCCATAACCTACGCCTGTAACGTTGGTTATATAGTTGCCTGCGGCATCAACAAAGTTGTTACCAGAAACAACATTAATTTCTTTCGCTCGAATATCTCCACCTATGGCGACTGAACGAGCAATAATATCAGTTGGAGAATCTGATACTAAACGATTTTTAATAACAATTTGACCTTTTTCTACGTTATAACCGATAACCTGACCACCAGCTACTAGTGTTTTTCCTGTCGTTAGAGTAACTCGTTCAGTATTGATAAAACCACAGTTGTTACAGGTAATACCTGACGCGTTTGCCACGATCACTTGTGCTTTATCACCGGCAACTTCAATCATACCGCCTAAGGTACTTGCTTTATTTGAGTTAACTTCATTGAGTATAACGTTAGCTGTCCCACCGCTTAAATTAAGATTACCGTTGATTTGGCCACCAAGTTGAGTACTTGTATTGGTTTGACTGTTATTTAAAATTAAACCTTTTTGGTCAACATCAAATTGGCTATAAATATTATGAGAAACACCACCCGCACTTGGCCCTTTGATGTGAACAATAGTGGGGCCATTAGATTGGTTAATAACAGCAGCACCATTAATATTAGTGACTGCGCCTTGAGCGACAGAGACGAGCCCTAAAACAATTGAGATACCTAAAAACACGGGTTTAATTCTCAATGTCGGGCTATTGAGTGATTTATTGTTAATTTGTTTCATATATATCCCTAAATTAGACTATAAATTAATTAAAATAGCATACTTAAATTCCATTACAGCCAGTTAATTATGCTTTAAATGTAATTTAAATAAAAATTAATTATTTTTAAGTCCTATGGTTAATATATATGTAACATAAATACCTACAATAATTAGAATGTAAGGTGTAAATATATTAAGATTAAGTTTTTACTTATTAATCATTGCATTGCAATTACTCCGATATGGATATTGTAGTTATTATTACGCATGAATTAATACTTATCTTTAAATTATAATAAGATGCTATTAGTAAGAGTTATTTATTGTTTGTTATTAGGTTTAGTTATTTATACTGCTTGATGATGTTTTTTATCTAAGCTTTAGTTTAAATTGATTGTTTATTCATCGAGAGTGAAAGTGGTCTTGTCAATAATAGAATTAAAATATTAATCTACTTTAAATAAACACTAAATATATCCTTAAATAGTGTATTTTGTATTTGAATAATGAAGGGGTTTTTAATTAGAGAGAAGAAAAAGGGTTTTAAATTAAAAAACCGCCAACAAATTATCTTGACGGTTTTTACACATTATTTAAAAGTTGCTGACTTCATATTAGAAACGAATTGGGTTAATTCGGCTAGCATAACATCGGGTCTATTAAGATTATTCTCAATAATTTTAACTACAGCTGAACCTGAAATAGCACCAGCAGCACCATTTTTTATTGCTTGAGCAACTTGTTCAGGTTCAGATATACCAAATCCTTGCAGAGCAGGGGCGGCATTGTATTGTTTAAGTTTGTCTATTAAATGGGTTAATGGCATTTCAGCACGTTTCTCAGTTCCTGTAACACCCGCTCTTGATAATAAATAGGTATAACCGCGGCTGTGCTGTCCGATACTCTGCAATAATTCATCATCGCCATTTGGTGGACAGATAAAAATAGGGGCAATATTATGCTTCAAAGCAGCATCGCGAAACGGTTTAGACTCGCTCATAGGAACATCAGCAATTAAAACTGAATCGACACCGGCTTCTTGGCAGCGAATAAAAAAGTTTTCAATTCCATTGCTGAATACAAGATTTGCGTAGACTAATAAACCAATCGGAATTTCAGCATGTTTTTCTCGAATTCGTTTTAATAATTCAAAGCAAATTGTTGGTGTTATTTCACTTTTAAAAGCACGTAAATTGGCATTTTGAATCGTTGGGCCATCGGCAAGTGGGTCAGAAAAGGGAATACCAATTTCTAATGCGTCTGCTCCGCCAGAAATTAAGGCATCAACTATCTTTAAAGAAAGCTCAGCGTCAGGATCGCCTAAAGTAACAAAGGGAACGAAAGCACCTTGATTTTTATTTTCTAAACGTTGAAAAAGTTGTGTGTAACGTTCCATTAGATTTCTCCCTTACTTTTTAAAATATCGTGCACAGTAAAAATATCTTTATCGCCACGGCCGGATAAATTTACGATTAGCAATTGCTCTTTATTTGGCTCTTTTTCAGCCATTTTTAAAGCATAAGCTAAAGCATGTGAAGATTCGAGTGCGGGTATAATACCTTCTTTGCGCGACAGTAATTTAAATGCATTTAAAGCTTCATCATCCGTGATAGAAACATACTCAGCACGTCCAATACTGTTTAAATGGGCATGCTGAGGGCCAACAGAGGGAAAATCGAGACCTGCTGAAATAGAGTAAGATTCTTCGATTTGACCTTCATCTGTTTGCATCATCGGCGATTTCATACCAAAGTAAATACCCACTCGACCGTGTTTTAATGGCGCGCCATGTTGGCCTGATTCAATGCCTAAACCCGCAGGTTCGACACCAATAAGATTAACTTGCTCTTCAGGGATAAAAGAAGCGAACATACCAATTGCATTAGAGCCACCGCCAATACAAGCAATGACAGCATCAGGTAGACGTCCTTCTCGTTCTAAGATTTGTTGTTTGGCTTCATCTCCAATCATACGTTGAAATTCACGTACAATCGTTGGATAAGGGTGTGGGCCTGCGGCTGTTCCCAGCAGATAATGGGCATTTTCATAACTTCCAGACCAGTCTCTTAGTGCCTCATTACATGCATCTTTTAAGGTGGCTGAACCGCTATGTACAGGGATAACCTCTGCGCCCATCAGTCTCATTCTAAAGACGTTTGGTGACTGGCGTTCGACATCTTTTGCACCCATATAGATGCGACATTTCATATTGAGTAGAGCGCAAGCCAGTGCAGTTGCAACACCGTGTTGGCCTGCACCTGTTTCTGCAATGATCTCAGTTTTTCCCATTCGTTTAGCCAGTAAAGCTTGACCCAAAACTTGGTTCGTTTTATGCGCGCCACCGTGTAATAAATCTTCGCGTTTTAAATAAAGCTTAGTTTTGGTACCTTCCGTAAGATTACGGCATAAGGTGAGTGCTGTAGGGCGTCCCGCATAATTTTTAAGTAAGTCATGAAATTCTTTTAGAAACGCGGTATCACTTTGGGCTTCAATAAAGGCATCTTCTAACTGATTCAACGCTGGGATCAGAATTTCTGGGACATATTGCCCGCCGAATTCACCAAAATAGGGGTCTAATTTGCTCATTTTTTGTTATCCATTTCGTCAATTAAATTTAATAATATATTGTTGATATTGAATCAACGATATTTAAATAAGGGTTTGTTCCGCTTTTAGTGATGTAAAAATTTGATTTATTTTTTCTTCACTTTTAATTCCAGGTTCAATTTCAACACCTGTATTGAAATCGAGTCCGTTACACACTAATTGCGCGGCTTGTCGGCAATTTTCTATATTCAAACCACCAGCTATCATGATCCGATGCTTTATGGTTGTCGGGATTGTCGTCCAATCAAAAGTTTTTCCTGTACCACCATTGCCGTTATCAAGTAGTAATACATCGACTTGTGCTTGTTCATAGTCCGAAAAATGAGATTGTGACATATCAACGGCTTTCCAGATTTCACAATGCCCAGGAAGGAGATCGCGGAGTTGTTCAATATAATCTGCGGATTCACTACCATGAAGCTGTACCGCGGATAGTGCGAGTTGGCTTGCTATATGTGAAACAAAGTCTATGGATTGATTACGAAAAACACCTACAAATTTTAATGGAACTGAGTGAACGATCTGCTTTGCTTGTGACAATGTCACTTTTCGTGGGGATTTTTCAGCAAAAATTAGCCCACCAAAACTGGCGCCTGCAGTTAACGCCGCTTTTGCATCTTGCTCTCGGGTCAAGCCACAGACTTTATGCTCACCCACAAGTAATGTTTGTAGTGCTAACTCTAGGTTATCTTGTTCCATCAGCGCACTACCAATTAAAAACCCATTAGCAACATCACTTAATTCTCGAATATGCTGATGTCGGTTGATACCTGATTCGCTTATCACAATAGTCTCTTTGGCTAAGCGGGGTGCTAATTGACGAGTACGATTTAAATCGATAGATAAATCGCGTAAATCTCGGTTATTAATACCAACGACTTTAGCGTTTAATTTTATCGCGCGCTCTAACTCTTCCTCATTACTAACCTCAGTTAGTACACCCATGTTTAATTGATGCGCAACATCTGCTAGTGCAATATATTCCTCATTATTAAGCACGGATAACATAAGTAAAATAGCATCTGCTTGATAGTAACGAGCAAGATAAATTTGATATGAATCAACGATGAAATCTTTGCATAACACAGGTTGCTTAACGGTATTACTCACTATCGTTAAATACTCCATATTACCTTGAAAATATTTTTCATCAGTTAATACAGAAATTGCAGAAGCGTAAGGCGCATATGTTTTAGCGATCAGTTCAGGATTAAAATCCTGTCTAATTAATCCTTTTGAAGGAGAAGCCTTCTTACACTCTAAAATGAATACAGGGCGTTTTGCGCTTAACGCTTGATAAAAATTACGACGACTCGGTTCAACTTTAGTGATGAAACTATCTAATGGTTGCGTAATTTTTCGCTCTGCGAGATAAACAAATTTATCATCAACAATTTTTTGTAATACGGTTGCTTTCATTTTAGTGATCCCTTGCAGCTAGTGCAGTGACAAGATCAAAAGACTTGCCACTACGAATAATATTTAATGCGTGTTCGCTATTTTCTTTCAAGTTTTCATGACCATTAATGCGCATTAACATGGCCACATTTGCTGCTACCGCAGATTCATGAGCAGCTTCACCATGACCTTGTAGCAGATTGCTGAGTAAAATGCGATTTTCATCGGGCGTTCCACCTTCTAAATCACGGATTTGATAAGGCATTAAACCAAAGTCATCGGCAGTGAGTTGGTATTGGCGTAAAGCTCCATCTTTAAGCTCTGCAACTTGGGTCGTGGCATGCAAGGAAACCTCATCCATTCCACCACTGTGAACTACTGCTGCACGGGTGAAACCAAGCATTTGTAATGTTTTGGCTACAGGCTCTACAAGGGATGCTTGATAGACGCCAATTAACGCTAGCGGCGGCCGCGCAGGGTTAATTAATGGGCCGAGTACATTAAACAGTGTTCTTGTTTTTAATTGAGTGCGTACAGGTGCAGCATGGCGAAATCCACTGTGATACTGCGGCGCGAATAGAAAACACACGCCTAAATCATCAAGAGCATCACGCGCACTTTGTGCACTCAAATCTAATGCAATACCAAATGCAGATAATAAATCTGATGAACCTGAGCGACTAGAAACACTACGGTTACCATGTTTCGCCACTTTGATCCCCGATGCGGCGGCAACAAACGCGCTCGCTGTCGAAATGTTGATACTATTTGCGCCATCACCACCCGTACCTACAATATCACTAAATTGATAATCGGGACGAGGGAAAGGCTGCGCGTTTTCTAAACAAGCTAATGCAGCACCTGCGATTTCTTGTGGTTGCTCACCCCGCATTTTCATACTGATAAGCACGGCAGCTAGTTGTGATTCGGTCAGCTCACCTTGAATAATGGCATTAAATAAAAATTGGCTCTCTTGCTGTGTTATTGCTTTGCCATTAAATAATTTATCGTAAATATTTTGCATGATTGATTCTCTCTTTCCCATTAGTGCGAATGTTGTGTTGTTTTTTGATTGGGAGCAGAAAGAGCCCACGCCACTGTATTTTCTAACAACAATTTTCCCTGTGTGGTTAAGATAGACTCAGGATGAAACTGAAAACCGCAAACGCGGTCGTTATCATTGCGTACTGCCATGACCATGCCATTTGATTGCGCGCAGATAGTTAAAGATTCAGGAATTTGACTACCGACCAGTGAATGATAGCGAGCAACAGAAATTGGATTCTCTAAACCTGAAAACATCGCTAATTCATCATGGGTTGTCATTGATGACTTACCATGCAGTATTTCTCCTGCCGCTGAAACGGTGCCGCCGTATGCTTCTATAATGGCTTGATGACCCAAGCAAATTCCAATAATAGGAATTTGACCTTTTATTTTGCTTAGGACTTCAGGCATTGAGCCAGCTTCACTTGGCTTTCCTGGGCCTGGAGATAAAACCAAAATAGGCGACTCCATACCGTTTAAGACAGATAAAATATGTTCAACCGGTACAGTGTTACGATAAATCACGACTTGATGACCACTACAACGGAGTTGATCGACTAAGTTGTAAGTAAAGGAATCAACGTTATCTAGCAATAAAATATTCGCCATTAGAATAACTCCTTAACTTGGTGTGCTTGGGCAATAGCGCGAATAACCGCGCGTGCTTTATTACGGGTTTCATCAGCTTCAGCTTGAGGAGAGGAATCAAGAACAACGCCACCGCCTGCTTGTACCGTCGCAATGCCATTTTCGACATAAGCCGAACGAATAACGATGCAAGTATCAAAATCACCTTTTCCGTTGAAATAACCAACAGCACCACCATAAGAGCCACGACGTTCTTGTTCATATTGTGCAATCAATTGCATCGCCTTCACTTTTGGTGCTCCTGTTAATGTGCCCATGTTCATACAAGCTTGATATGCATGGAAAACATCAAGGTCGCTGCGTAATTTACCTACTACATGCGACACTAAGTGCATAACGAAAGAGTAGCGATCCACTTTCGTTAAATTAGCGACATAACGGCTACCCGCCTCACATATACGAGCGAGATCATTACGAGCAAGGTCAACTAACATAATGTGTTCTGCGAGTTCTTTTTCATCGGTACGCATAGACAGTTCGATACGGCTATCGAGATCAAGGTCAATTTCTCCTTGTGCATTACGGCCACGAGGCCGCGTTCCTGCAATAGGGTAGATCTCTACCTTTCGGCTGTCAGCGTTATATTTCAACGCGCTTTCTGGAGAGGCACCAAATAATGTGAAATCGCTATCTTGCATATAAAACATATAAGGGCTTGGGTTTTGTGCTTTAAGCTTCTGATAAGCGATGAGCGGATATAAGCATGGCATAGTGAATTTACGTGATGGGACGACTTGAAAAATATCGCCACGATAAATAGCTTCTTTTAATGAAGAAACCACGGTGCCATATTCGCTATCATCTTTATTAATGCTAACCGTAAAATTCACCAGAGACTCAGGTGGTAGTGCGGGTAAAAAAGGGCGGCAAGCAGCAATTATTTGATGATGACGTTGTGTCAGTGTTTCAATATGTAATTTGTTATCAGTAAAAATGCAGCTTTTAATACGAGCAGCTTGGTTCTGATGGTCGATCACTAAATAGTGCTCAGCGACAAAAAAACAGTAATCAGGACAGTTATTAATTGTTTTAACACGAGGCAATGACTCAAAATTTGCCACTAAGTCATAAGCAAATAATCCACCGATAAAAATATTTTCAGGTTTGCTTGAATGGGCTTGCGCCAGTGCAGGTAACGAACGTAATACATCTAAACAAGATGAAGCTTTTAAACGACTATCTTCATCTATATCATTATTTGGCGTAGTAAAGATAACCACTAAATTATCAATAGTTATTGTGCTACTTTCTATATGGTCGGTTAATTGTGAGAGTATTAAAGGTAATAATGCACGGCCGTTATCTGTTAAGGCTTCAATTTCAACACGTTGGCCAAAGGCACGAATACGTAACGAGCTTTCAACAATCAATAAACTTTGTAGGTTTGCTTTATTATTAATTTCAGCAGATTCCAACAACATGGTTGAAGGCTTATTTTGACATAAGTGATTAAACAGCAATGTTGGATCTGGTTGGTAGTTAATTGGGCTATCCAGATAATTAAAATGTGCTAATGTGGTGTTTTGTTTGTTCATTTTGTTGCCTTTACGCTAATTTCAGACATTAAAAAACCCGCTATATAAGAGCGGGTTCGGCACTGAGGCATGATTAATCTATGCGTGTGCAGCTTCCGCCCAATTTGGGAAGTCACGCCACCAACGATTTGATAAATTACATAAATTCATATAATGCCTCACTGGATAAACAGGGTTTAATTTTAAATCTTTTCGCTATAAGCTATCTTGCGTACTAGTAAACTGGATCGCGCGCTTTGTGTCAAGGATTTTTATTAATGATTTCAGAAATGTGATTTCAGAAAAATAGTTAAAATATAAAAAATGGAGTAGCTATAATTATGTCGCAAGTCTCGACACCATTACTAACTCGCTATGATTTGCATAGTCACACGAATGCTTCAGATGGCAATCTGACCCCTGCTGAATTAGTCGAGCGTGCGATAGAAATGGGCATAAATATTCTATCGATTACCGACCACGATACTTGTGATGGGCTTATTCAAGCCAGAGATTATATTCTTGAAAATCAACGGCCAATCGAACTAATTAATGGCGTTGAAATCTCGACTCTATGGGAAAATATAGAAATTCATATTGTGGGGTTAAATTTCTCAGTCTCTGCTAACTCAATGAAAAATTTGTTGAATGAACAATCGGCACGTCGGCTAGAACGAGGGCAAGAAATAGGTAGGCGATTACAAAAAGCAGGTATCGATGATGCTTGGGAGAATGCGGTTAAATTATCAGGTGGAGGGCAAGTAACACGCGCACATTTTGCTCAACATTTGGTTCAAATTGGTAAAGAAAAAAATATTAATAAAGTATTTAAACGTTATTTATCGAAAGGTAAAACAGGCTATGCACCAGCTCAATGGTGCAGTATTCAAGATTCGATAGAAGCGATTCATGCTGCGGGCGGTGTTGCTGTACTTGCCCATCCGTCTAAGTATCAACTATCAAATAAATGGTTAAAGCGAGTCATTGCTCATTTTAAAGAATGTCAGGGTGATGCGATGGAGGTTTCACATTGTCAGCAACCCCCACATGAAAAACAATTTTTGGCTGAGCTTGCGAAAACAGCAGATTTGAGAACGTCAGTGGGTTCAGATTTTCACCGCCCCTGTTCATGGATAGAGTTAGGTCGGAATTTATGGCTGCCAGATGATACTCAAGCTGTTTGGACGCTTTGGAATGAGGTCAAAACAGATTAAATCAAGTAAAACAGTTTGAAACTTTGATGTCTTATCGATGCGGTGTAGAATAATAATATTAACTTACCGTAAATTAAGCTTACTATAGGTTGCAATACGGTATTACACCCAAAACGATGATGTTATTTGATTAGATTGGGGTTTGGATTAGATAATCTATTAGATAAATGTATTGATAATTACCTTATTTTTCTCAATACATTAAAGTTTTGAAAGTAGATGGCATTACTATAATCATTTTACTAAGTGATGCATCGATATCAAATATTAGAGGTATGTATGAGTCAGTTTTTTTACATTCACCCGGATAATCCACAAGCTAGATTAATTAGCCAAAGTGTTGATATCTTAAATAAAGGTGGAGTTGTTGTTTATCCGACAGATTCTGGTTATGCCATCGGGTGTCGCTTAGAAGATAAAGACGCACTTGCACGAATTTGTCGCATCCGCAAAATCGATGTTAATCATAATTTCACTTTGATGTGTCGTGATCTATCTGAGATTTCTAATTATGCGCATGTTGATAATACGGTATTTCGCCTGATTAAAAATAATACGCCTGGCAACTATACTTTTATCTTGCGTGGAACGAAAGAAGTCCCACGCCGTTTGATGAATGAAAAACGTAAAACGATTGGGTTACGAGTGCCTTCAAATCCAATCGCACGGGATTTGTTAGAGGCGGTTGGCGAGCCATTAATGTCCACGAGTCTTATTATGCCTGGTGATGACTTTACCCAATCAGATCCAGAAGAAATCCGTGATTTACTTGATAAACAAGTGGATTTAGTTATTCATGGTGGCTATATCGGGCAAAAGCCAACAACAGTTATTGATTTTACCGATGATACTCCTGTTGTTCTGCGAGTCGGTACTGGTGACCCATCACCATTTGAATAAGAAATCGATTGTACTGAGATTTATTGTTGCAAAGAGTCGCAAAGATTAGTAATAGGGGTTCACTGCAAACCTGTGTATAATGCGCGGGTTTTTAAATTTATACTTTTTTGTGCTAGGCCTTAAGTTTAGTACAGCAAGTTATTTGACGCCTGTGAAGGCGACAGTAAGAGGGTTATATGAGCGATAAATCGCAAAAGACTGAAAAGTTACAAAAAATTCTAGCTCGCTCTGGGCATGGTTCCCGTCGAGAAGTTGAGACATTTTTACAAGCTGGTCGAGTCAGTGTTGATGGTAAAATTGCAACATTGGGCGATCGGGTTGAAGTTACAGCATCAACTAAAATTCGGTTAGATGGTCGCTTGTTAGCGATTAAAGAGCCTGAAAAAGAAATTTGCCGCGTTATGGCGTACTATAAGCCTGAAGGTGAATTATGTACACGCCATGATCCTGAAGGTCGTCCAACAGTATTTACTCGTTTGCCTAAGCTCACAGGAGCAAGATGGATAGCGGTAGGGCGTCTCGATGTTAATACGAGTGGTCTGTTGTTGTTTACGACAGATGGTGAATTAGCAAACAGATTGATGCATCCAAGTCGTGAAGTTGAACGTGAATACGCGGTTCGTGTTTTCGGTGAAATTAATGATGCGAAAATTCGTCAATTAACGATGGGTGTTCAATTAGAAGATGGTCCTGCCTCTTTTAAAACTGTTTCATACCGTGGTGGTGAAGGTATGAACCAGTGGTATAACGTGACTTTAACTGAAGGACGTAACCGTGAAGTTCGTCGCTTATGGGAATCTGTAGGTGTTCAAGTTAGTCGCTTGATCCGTGTACGTTACGGTGATATTGATTTACCTAAAGGGCTTCCTCGTGGTGGTTGGACTGAATTAGGTCTCGAGCAAACAAATTACCTAAGAGAATTAGTTGGGCTTTCCGTTGAAACGGAAAGCAAGGTTGCTGTTGAACGTGATCAGCGACGTCTGAAAGCGAATCAAATTCGTCGTGCGGTTAAGCGTGCGACTGAGGTAGCTTCAAGACCTGCATCTAAGCGCCAGGCATCAAAACCGAAACCAACTGCGAAACGCCGTACACGCATTTAGTTTGAGAGTGTTGTGTTGAACAAAAAGGTTATGGGATTGAGTCAGTTACCCATAACCTTTTTTGTTATATTAATTTATGATAATGAAGAAAATGTAATTACTTTTCTTGTCTCATTGATTTTAAATTAATTTTTTTGAATTGCATTCACAATAACTTTATTGCCAGAAATCGTACCCGTAGTTCCATTTGTTACTGTTGGGCTAGTGATTTTTGTGGTGTTATTTGAGCTTAGTATCCCATAACTATTTTCAATTCTAATAGCAGAATCAACAGTAAGGTTTTTACCTGCTGCAATTTTTCCGGCGTAGTTATCAAGGTTACCGACATTAATTTTTTGATTATTAGCACCCGTGATTGCTCCATAATTATTTTGCAATCCAGCTTTTAAAATAATATCAATATCGTTTCGAGCTATATTCTGCTTGTTAATATTAGCAGCAATGGAACCATACCAGTTATAAAGAGTATCCCCTTTAATGGTAATTGCACCATCATTGGTTTGTAATCCACCATTTTGATTTGTTAATCCAAACTTGGTGTTAACATATTGGAATTCATCACTATAGGTGTTATTCAATGCACTTGTTTCAATGTTTAAGTTACTTTCAGCATTGATCAAACCACCTAGGTTATTGAGGTCATGAGACTTTATATCTAAATTTTTAGCTTTAATATAACCTGCATTATTGCTTAATACTGATGTGGTTATATTACTTAGGCCATTATCAGAAATGATAGAACCCGTATTAACTAATTTATAAGTATCTATATTGATTAATTTACCACTATGAATTTTAGAGACAGAATCATTAGTTAGTGAAACCGAAGCATCAATATCCATTTTACCATTTTGTGCATTTAACTCAGAGCTCAATTGAGTTAGATTCATCGCACTTACGCTGACTTTGCGTTTAGCCGTTATTTTACTATTGGAGATATTATCAGCGGTTGATTGAGCCTTGATATTAAGATCTCTACCAGCGGTGACATTCGAGTTTTCGTTAAGTAAGCTAATTGCATTGATAGAAACATCGCGTTCAGCAATAAAGCCTTTATTCGGATTGTTGGGAAGTTGAATACTATCTCTATTATATATGGCACCCGTAGAGTGAATGTTAATATCACCATTAGTTGATTTAAATAAACCATTATCATTCACGAGTGTATTTGAAATCGTGTTAATATCTTTAGCGGCTTTAATCACGCCATTTGCATTAGTAATATAGCCTAATGTGGTGATATTTACATTTCCTTTATTTGCCTCAATTCTACCATTATTGTTATTTAACGTATTGGGATTAGATATGGTGATATCGATATCATTATTTGCATTTATGACGCTATTGTTGGTTAGACCCATTGATTTAATGTTGATCGAACCTGAGGAGGTTATATTGGCAGAAGTATTGATTAGTCCTCCAGAAGTATCGATCAATAAACCGCCATTACCAACAGAAATATTACCAGCGTTAGTGACGCCAACACCATTTTCAGTTGTGATTAAATAAATTTTGTCAGCATACATACCACCTATAGCAGATACATCAATGCCAACGATGGGTTGAGCTCCCGCTCCCGTTGTACGTCCAACAACTTGACCATTATTATTGACAATATTATTACCGGCAGTTGCGGTGATATTTTTTGCACTAATAACTCCGTTGACGGCAATTGAACGAGCGATAATATCGGTAGGTGAGTTAGTATCAAAATGGCTATTAATAGTCACTTTTCCTTTCTCAACATTGTAACCTGTAATTGAACCATCATTGGCTAAAATAACATTACCGGTAGTGAGTGTTGCGCGATTGGTATTAATAAATCCACAGTTATTGCAGGTTATTCCAGAAGCATTGGCAACAATGACTTGTGCTTTACCACCAGCGACTTCAATCATGCCATTTAAGGTGGTTGCAGATACTGAATTAACTTCATTTAAAATAACTTTAGCTCTGCCATTTGTAAGATTAGCATTACCACCAACTCTACCGCCTATTTGTGTATTACTATTATTTGCACTGTTGTTTAAAATAACACCTTTTTGGTCAACATCAAATGCACTATAAATATTATGAGATACGCCATTTTGACTAGGTGCTTTGATATGAACAATAGTAGGGCCATTTCCTTGGGTTAAGATACCCGCACCATTTGTTGATGTGATTGCACCTTGAGCAACGGTCGATAATCCTAATATAATTGAAACACATAAAAATACAGGTTTAATTTTCAATATTGGTGTATTGGAACTATTATTTAAATAATTTTTCATATATATATCCTTTAAACTTAAAATAGACAGAATCTAAAATAATTAACAATCCATTATTGCAGTTAAATTATGATGCAATAAAACTTTAAATAAAAATTAATAATATTAAAGTTGATTATGAAATTGTACGGTGGTTGAAAGTAAGTTCAATCACAAATATGCAGGATTAAATATATTTAAATAAATAAATTTCTTTTTGTTCAATAAGTAGCAATTACTCTAGTATTGACATAATGGGGATTAATACTAAGGTAATTACACTTATGTATAAATGATGTTTTTGTATTTATAGTTAAGTTATTCTAATAAGGATAATCTAACTGATATTTAATCTAATGAATATTTTTTTTGATGTTGTGATTTATTAAATATAATTAACGCTTTTATAGGATAATGTCTATTAAATGTAATATTTAAATTCATTTTTTTGATATTTTTAAAATATAAAAATTAATTTACTCAATAGTGTTTTTGTTTTTTTGAATTAAATTCCCATATTTGATGAGAAACACATCAATTTATCGTTTAAAATCTCTCGGTATAAATTGGCTGAAATTCTAAGGTTACGTCAGTGCTGTAATTACCTCATATTAGAAAAATTTCTCGTGGTTACATTAATTTTAATTATGTTTTATCACAAAATTGTTCAATTTAGATTGAGATAATTTCATTTATACACTATTTTGATGTAGATCAAAATTAAAATAGGTTATGGCTTTTTATGACGGCTTTCCAATTAGTGCGTTGGCTAGGAATATTGAGTATTAGCATCTCTGGTTGCGATGTTTATCAACCAATACAGCCTGAAAGTGGTCGGTTTTATTTTAGTAATGATATGGGGGAAGATGTCGTTTTTTTAATTGATGAAAAATCTGTCGTTATCCCCAAACATACGGTTGGAAGTCTATTTTTAGGTGTTGGTATGCATACTATGTCAACGAGAGATAATCAATTAATCAAATTTATGGTTTATCCAGATAATAAAGGTGGAATATTAAACCCGCAGCACCAGCTATACTACAGCTACAATTTCGTACATGGTACGAATGGTATCCCTTCAATTTATCACTTAACTACTCAGGATGTGATCGTGAGTGATTATCATCTCAAGGGGAAAATTAATAGTAGCAATCATTATGTTATTGATAATAATGCATTTAACTGTGATTTTGCTATTGGTGATGAAGTGCCTAATATTCTGACAACTTATACAGGGGTCAGCCAAGTGAAAACGAAATGTTTTTCTCGCCAAGAATTACTTGATTTGCTTCGTAGTGATGATGCTTTGATATCGCAGTTATTAGTAAAAAAGGTATTTTATAATGAAAAAGAGTCAGTCACATTAATCTTTGATTATCCGTTAACTGCACCTAATTTTACTGATGAAAATTTGCAAATGTATGCACAAGATATATTTGAACTTCTTAATGACTATAGAGGTTCAACAGATTCAGATAAGAAGCAATTTTATTATAACCAATACCATAAACTAGTTTCTCGAATGACACGTATTTATGGGCAATTAGGTAGTGAAGAGTATTCGATGGTGGAAAAGCAAAAATATCTTACGTTTATGAGCCAGACAAGGGCGATATTTAATGCAGGAATTCTGATGCTTAATTAGTTTGAATGAGTTTATGACGAGTTTAATAGCCAATAACAACGTTATTGGCTATTAAGTTTATTACCAATCAATCCCTTTTTGAGCTTTAACGCCAATATCAAAGGCATGTTTTATTGGGCGCATTTCAGTGACGGTATCTGCGAGAGCTAATAAATCTCGATGGCAACCACGACCCGTTATGATAACGGATTGGTTATCAGGTCTATTTTGTAATGCAGTGATGACATCTTCTAAGGGAAGGTAGTGATAGCTAACCATATAAGTTAATTCATCAAGGATAACTAAATCGATCTGAGGGTTAGCTAACAACTGTTTAGCGTGATGCCATGTTTCAAGGCACGCGAGCGTATCTGTTTCTCGATTTTGAGTGTCCCACGTGAAACCGGTATTCATCACATAAAAAGGAACTCCATGAGGTTCAAGTAACTCACGTTCGCCATTGTCCCAGCTACCTTTGATAAATTGGACTACAGCCGCTTTTTTGCCATGACCAACACTTCGACAAACGGTACCAAAAGCCGCTGTTGTTTTCCCTTTACCATTTCCCGTGAATACGAGCAGAATACCGCGTTCAAGTTGCGCCGCTTCAATGCGTGCATCAACTTTTTCTTTTAAGCGTTGTTGACGTGTTTCATGTCGGTTTTGTGACATAAAGTTACTCCGCTGGACCTGCTTTACGTCCAGGCTGTGCATCATAGCTAGTGCCTGTTTTACGTAAGCTATCGTCACCCATTAAGTAAATATAGATTGGCATAATTTCTTCGGGAGTTTTCAAATTCTGAGCGTTTTCTTCAGGGAAAGCACTTGCGCGCATACTGGTGCGTGTTCCACCTGGATTAATACAATTTACGCGTAATTGAGTATGTTTATATTCTTCTGCAAGAACTTGCATTAAACCTTCGGTCGCAAATTTAGAGACAGCATATGCTCCCCAACCTATACGACCTTGTTTGCCAACACTAGAGCTAGTAAAGATTAATGAAGCCGTAGGTGCTTTTAACAATAAAGGTAATAGGGCTTGAGTCAGCATAAAAGTGGCATTTACATTAACTTGCATAACGTCGTGCCATAATTGAGTTGGTTGTTCTGTGATGGGTGCAACAACACCAAGAATACCTGCGTTATGTAACACGCCATCAAGGTGAGGAGATATCTTTGCAACGTTATTAGCTAAAGAATGACAGTCATCACTCGTTGCTGTTAGTAAATCTAAAATATGAATTTGGGCTGGTTTACCTGTCAAGTTTGTTATCTCTTGACTGACCGATTCCAGTTTTTGTCGAGTTCTTCCGACTAATATTAACGATGCACCAAAGCGGGCATAAGTTAAAGCCGCTTCACGACCAATGCCATCACCTGCGCCTGTTACTAAGATAGTTTTACCCTTTAAAAGGTCTTGTCTTGGCTGATATTGAAGCATATTCTTTCCTATCATATTTATTAACATATTGTCGGTATCATCGCACTAATCGTGTTTCTTGGCTAATCTTACATAGATGTTAGTCTATTTTTATGTGGCAATATGACTTTTTTCTGGTTGTTTGGTTACAATCATGAGACTATTTTTTATTAAAGATTAATATTAGAAGGATCAATTTGTGGAGTATTTCTCTTTGTATGGACTATTTTTAGCAAAAGTTGTCACAATTGTGGTTGCTATTGTTTTACTTGCCGTTTTTGTATTTGGTGCAGGAATGCGTCGTCAAGGTGCTAAAGGTTCTTTAAAAATCACTGATTTAGGTGAAAATTACCGTGAGCGTCAGCGTCAAATGCAGCAAATCAAAATGAATGATTCTGAGCAAAAAGCTTGGTTAAAAGCATTTAAGAAACAGCTTAAATTAAAATCAAAAAGTGAGAAATCTGGCGCTAAAGTAGGACAAACTGCGGTTAAAAAGCCTTGTTTATATGTATTAGACTTCAAAGGAAGTATGGACGCGCGTGAAGTGACTTCTTTAAGAGAAGAAATCAGCGCTATCCTTGCGGTTGCGGATCAACAAGATGAAGTTTTACTGCGTTTGGAAAGTCCAGGTGGAATGGTCCATGGTTATGGCTTGGCGGCTTCTCAATTAGTGAGATTAAAAGAAAAAAATATCCCGCTAACTGTCGCTGTTGACAAAGTGGCAGCGAGTGGGGGATATATGATGGCTTGTATCGCAAGCAAAATAATTGCCGCGCCATTTTCTATTATTGGATCGATTGGTGTTGTCGCCCAAGTTCCTAATATTCATCGTTTACTCAAAAAACATGATGTTGATGTTGAATTGCATACAGCTGGTGAATTCAAAAGAACGTTAACCATGTTAGGTGAAAATACCGAACAAGGTCGCAAAAAATTTGTCGAAGATTTAAATTCAACTCATGAATTGTTTAAACAGTTTGTGCATATGAACCGTCCATCGCTTGATATCGATGCAGTCGCCACGGGTGAATATTGGTATGGTTCGCAAGCTATAGAGAAAGGTTTAGTTGACCAAATTGGTGTGAGCGATGATGCGATAATTAATGCGATTGATACCAAAGAAATTATCAGTATTCGTTACGTAATAAGTAAAAAAGTGATGGATAGGTTTACAGGTAGCGTTTCAGAAAATATTGACAAATTATTATTGCGCTGGTGGCAGCGTGGCCAAAAACCATTTTTATAATTGCTCGATAATTCGCAAATATTTTATTATCAAACTAATATATAAATTACCGGCGTCAAGCCGGTAATTTTTTTCAGGTCATTCATCATTCAGACGATACTGTTCTGAAAGTATATGTGCTAGGTGTTTATACATATTGAAAGCTGCGGTACTTTTAATGGTAGGAATTCCATTGTCATCTAAAAAGAACTCGCCTTTGAACACTAAAGTATTGCGATGTTGCTCTACAGTATTCACAAACATGCCATGAATATAATCATCGTGTTTCTGTATGATATCATTGGCTTTTTCAAGTAGTTCTTTTTTTGTAATGTATTGGATATTATCTTGCATTGAATCGCTCCCTTGAAAAAATAATTGGTTGCTTATAGCATTTTATCAGGTACAGTGTGTGTTTTTCAATAGTATTTAAACAACATAATCCGGTTAAAATCAGTTGATTAGAGCGTTTTATCTGTTTTTTATAATAACGTGACTGAGATTAGAAGTTTTGTTTCAATACAAATTATTGTACAAAAACATATTGATATATTGTGATTGTGTCGCAATATAAAAAAGAGATTTCCATTTTGCGCATTTTAATGCAGAAATGCGCCATTGTTGATATTTAGGTAAAGGTAACTATGGGTAAAGCTCTTGTTATAGTGGAGTCCCCGGCAAAAGCCAAGACAATCAATAAGTATCTTGGAAGTGGCTACGTTGTGAAAAGCAGCGTTGGTCACATTCGTGATCTGCCGAAAAGCGGCTCTAGTTCACAAACCGGCTCACAAAAAAAGAGTACAGACTCATCTACCGATAAAACCAAAAAGGTGAAAAAAGATCCTCAAGAAGCGTTAGTTAAACGCATGGGGATTGACCCTTACCATGGTTGGAAAGCAAATTATCAAATTTTGCCCGGTAAGGAAAAAGTCGTTTCTGAACTCCAAGCATTGGCAGCAGATGCTGACCATGTCTATCTCGCGACGGATCTCGACCGCGAAGGGGAAGCGATTGCTTGGCATTTGCGTGAAGTTATCGGTGGTGATGAATCACGTTTTAGCCGTGTCGTATTTAATGAAATAACTAAAAATGCGATCACACAAGCGTTTGAAAGCCCTGGCGAGTTGAATATCGATAGGGTAAATGCTCAGCAAGCTCGTCGCTTCATGGACCGAGTAGTGGGATACATGGTATCGCCATTATTATGGAAAAAAGTGGCTCGTGGTCTTTCTGCTGGTCGAGTACAATCGGTTGCAGTACGATTAATTGTTGAGCGTGAACGCGAAATTAAAGCATTTGTTCCTGTCGAATATTGGGAATTACATGCAGATTTATCTGATAAAGATGTGACAAACTTACGTATGGAAGTCACTTCTCAAGCAGGTAAAGCATTTAAGCCAGTCAATAAAGCACAAACAGATGCGGCAGTTAAATTGCTTGAAAAAGCTCGTTTTCAGGTTATTGACCGTGAAGATAAGCCGACATCAAGTAAGCCAAGTGCGCCATATATCACTTCAACCTTACAGCAAGCAGCCAGTACGCGCCTTGGCTTTGGTGTGAAGAAAACGATGATGATGGCTCAACGCCTTTATGAAGCCGGTTATATAACCTATATGCGTACTGACTCAACTAATTTGAGTCAGGATGCATTAGATATGGTTCGTGGCTATATAAATGACAATTTTGGTGCAAAGTATTTACCAAAAGATGCCAACGTTTATAGCAGTAAAGATAATTCTCAAGAAGCGCACGAAGCTATCCGACCTTCAAGTGTAGATGTTCTACCTGAAACACTGAAGGATATGGAAAATGATGCCAAACGGTTGTATCAGCTTATTTGGAATCAGTTTGTTGCTTGTCAAATGACACCAGCAAAATATGATTCGACGACGCTGACAGTTAAAGCGGGTGATTTTGAGTTAAAAGCCAAAGGACGTACTTTACGTTTTGATGGTTGGACTCGAGTGATGGCTGCGTTACGTAAAAACGATGAAGATAAAACTTTGCCACCTATTCAAGTGGGTTCAGAGCTATCTTTAGTTGAATTATTACCAACGCAACATTTTACTAAGCCACCTGCTCGCTTTAGTGAAGCATCGTTAGTTAAAGAATTAGAAAAACGAGGTATTGGACGTCCATCTACTTACGCTGCCATCATTTCGACTATCCAAGATAGAGGATATGCGAAAGTTGATAACCGTCGTTTCTATGCAGAAAAGATGGGTGAAATCGTCACAGATAGATTGGAAGAGAATTTCAATGATCTGATGAACTACGATTTTACAGCTAAAATGGAAGACCAACTTGACCATGTAGCGAATCACAGTGCAGATTGGAAAGCGGTATTAGATGAGTTCTTTTCCGACTTTAGTAAGCAGCTTGAAGTTGCAGAAAAAGATCCGGAAGAAGGCGGAATGCGTACCAATCCAATGGTTATCACATCTATCACCTGTCCTGATTGTTCTCTCCATATGGGAATTCGCACAGCATCTACTGGTGTATTCCTCGGATGCTCTGGGTATGCTTTACCGCCTAAAGAACGTTGTAAGAAAACAATTAATTTAATTCCAGAAGATGAAGTGCTTAATATTCTGGAAGGTGAAGACGCTGAAACTAATGCTTTAAGAGCAAAACGTCGTTGTCCAAAATGTGGTACTGCGATGGATAGTTATTTGATTGATAATCAACGTAAGCTGCATGTTTGTGGTAATAATCCAGCTTGTGAAGGTTATGAGATCGAAGAAGGCGAATTCCGTATCAAAGGTTATGATGGCCCAGTCATTGAATGTGACAAATGTGGTTCTGAAATGCACTTGAAAATGGGGCGTTTTGGTAAGTACATGGGTTGTACTAATGAAGAATGTAAAAACACACGTAAAATCTTAAGAAGTGGTGAAATAGCCCCGCCGAAAGAAGATCCTGTTCCGTTGCCGGAATTACCGTGTGAAAAGTCAGATGCTTATTTTGTTCTACGTGATGGCGCCGCAGGTGTATTCCTCGCTGCCAATACATTCCCTAAATCGAGGGAAACTAGAGCACCATTAGTTGAAGAGTTACAACGATTTAAAGATAGATTACCTGAAAAATTAGCTTACTTAGCGGAAGCACCAGCGAAAGATCCTGAAGGTAATTCAACTGTTGTACGTTTTAGTCGCAAGACTAAACAGCAATATGTGTCTTCTGAAAAGAATGGCAAAGCAACGGGTTGGAGTGCTTTTTATGTCGATGGTAAGTGGGTAGTTAAAGAAAAGTAATTGCATTTGAAAAAATGAAACTCATAAAAATACCAGTCAGCTAAGTTGACTGGTATTTTTTTATTGGGGTATCCAAGAATCCCAAGCAGGAACAGGTTGCAATTCTGAGATAAGAAAATCAATAAATGATCTTATTTTAGGATTACTGTATTTACTTGGGAAATAAAGCGCATATAAAGCATGAGTTTCATAAGTCACATTCCCATCAAGTAATAACGGTATTAATTCTTCTTTTTGAATATGGTCGCCAATAAGATAAGTGGGTAACCAAGCAACACCTTGGTTTTCTAGCACAGATTTCAGTAGAACTAAGCTGCTATTTGCCTGAATAGGAGCTCTAACTTTCAATTGATGCTGGCGGTTATGTTCATCGGTCATTTTTATTGGGGGCGTCAGCCCTGGATAAATAAGGCAATCGTGATCTACCAAATCAGTGCGCCTCATCGGAAAACCTTTTTTAGCCAAGTAATCTGATGTTGCACAATAAGCCCATCGAATAGGCGCTAGTTTACGCATGGCGTAATTCTGTGGGGGAGATGACGATATTCTTAATGCAATATCAAAGTCGGTATCATTTAAATTAACAAAGTCATCGTTAAGGTCAATGTATAAATTAACATCTGGACACTGCTCACGATATTTATCAATTAAATTAACTAGACGAGAATAGCCAAAAGCAATGGAACAGGTAATACGCAATTCTCCCTGAGGATATTCGTAATAGCTAGATGTTGCATTCAACGTATCATCGAATTCTTTCAATAACTTAAGTGCCCGATTAAAAAAATACTGTCCAGCATCCGTCAATGTAATGCTACGCGTTGTTCTTTTAATTAATGTTGTTCCTAATGTATTTTCCATCGCTGCTAAATTTTTACTGACCGCTGAAGGCGAAACATTAAGTTGTGTGGCGGCTTCAGAAAGACCTCCACATTCAACAATTTTAACAAAAAACTCTAAATTCTTGAGTGAAATTGGCGAGCTCATTCTTTCCTTTAATTCACAAGTGATTTGAGAAAACAGTATCAATATGCCATTTAAATCCCTTTTTAAAAGTGTAACTATTACCCTGTAGGAAAGAAAGCTATAACAATATGAAAAATAAACAAGTTAAGTGATATGCATCACAAAATACAGGGAAGGGAAATTACAAAACTTATAAATGTGATTTCTATCCTGATAAATATAATTTTAATTAAAAGGTAATCCGATATGTGGACTCGACTAGAACCCTACAAATCGTCTCTTATTCTACTCTTTGCTCTTATCCTTGGGGGATTACTTGGTATTTATACCCCAACATTTGCTATCCAACTGCAACCAGTGGGACAAATATTTCTTAATCTACTATTTATGATCATTGTTCCGTTAGTTGGGATCAGTGTGATGTCATCAATTGCTGGAATGACCGACCTTAAACGCTTGGGTCGAATAATTGGTATTATTTTTATTGTCTCTATAGCCATGGCACTTATCCCAGCGGCGGGTATCGTTGCATTAGCGTTATGGTATAACCCAGCGCAAGGCGTCACGATTGATCTTCCTAAGTCTGTAAATGCAGGCGCGGGAAATATGGATTTTGTCAGCATGATAACGACCAGTGACTTTGTCGGTCTATTTTCTAAGTCAAATATCTTAGCGCTTATCATGATTTCCATTATTGCAGGTATCGCAATTGGTCAATCTGCTGATGCAGGTAAGCGTATCGCTGCATTTCTTGATGATGCCAATACTATTGTGATGAAGATAGTCTCAATTATTATGAAAGTCGCACCTGTTGGGTTGGGCTGTTATTTTGCGGCGACTATGGCAAGTCAGGACGCGGCGCTATTAATGACATTTGCTCGTGCTATTGGGTTATTTATGGTTGCGACCCTAATTTACTATGTTTTTGGCTCTATTTTTTACTCGTGGATTGGTGGTGGTATACCGGGTGTGAAAGCATTCTGGCGTAATGCGATTGAACCTTCTGCGACTGCATTGGGAACTTGTTCTTCTTTAGGAACATTACCCGTGACTATCCGCGCAGGAAAAGCGATGGGAATTAATCCTGAGATTGTGGATGTTTCAATTCCCTTGCTTGTTAATCTAAATAAAGGCGGCGTAGCAATGATTGCAGCGCTAAAAATTGTCTTTATTTATTCGGTATTAGGTCTGCCATTTACGACAGAAACTTTCTTTTTGGCCATGTTAATCGCAGTACTATCCGCCATTATCGTAGGGGGCGTACCTGGTGGCGCATTCCTTGGGGAAATATTTATTGTGACAACATTAGGTTTGCCAATGGAAGCGATCCCGATATTAGTGGTTCTCGGTACGATCACCGATGCGCCAGCTACACTGATTAACGTTATTCATGATTTAAATGCAGCTCAGATAGTTGAGCGCTTTGCAGGGAAAAAATCAGCAAATTCGAATATTCATGACCTATCAGTTTCAGAAAACGTAACTGAATAAGCTATTCAAACATAATGAATTAAAAGGTAAATTTAATGAAAGAGAACTTGAACATTGAAACTCAGTTAGTGACTGCTGGGCGAGAAAAACGCTATACACAAGGTTCGGTTAATGCGGTTATTCAACGTGCATCATCATTAGTTTTTGATACCGTAAAAGATAAGAAATTTGCAACAGCAAATCGGGCAAATGGCGAATTATTTTATGGACGCAGAGGTACTCTTACACACTTTTCATTCCAAAAAGCGATGGTCGATTTGGAAGGTGGTGTTGGTTGCGCCCTTTATCCATGCGGTGCAGCGGCAGTGACAAATGCAATTCTTTCATTTGTGGCAAGCGGTGACCATATCTTGATGACGGGAAGTGCATATGAGCCTACACAAGATTTTTGTAATAAGATCCTTAGCAAATATAATGTATCAACAACGTATTATGAACCAATGATCGGCGCAGGAATTGCTTCACTCATTCAACCAAATACAAAAGTTGTTTTTCTGGAGTCGCCAAGTTCTATTACGATGGAAGTACAAGATGTTCCGGGAATGATAAAGGCGATTCGTGCCGTTAATCCTGAAATTGTAATTATGTTAGATAATACTTGGGCAGCAGGAATATTATTTCGAGCATTAGATTTCGGGGTTGATATTTCTATTCAAGCTGGCACTAAATACACGATTGGGCATTCTGATGCGATGTTAGGTACAGCCGTCTCTAACGAGCGTTGTTGGGAACGATTACGTGAAAATTCGTATCTGATGGGACAAACTCTCGATGCCGATACAGCTTATATGGGAAGCCGTGGTTTACGTACACTTTCAGTTAGATTAAAACAACATGAGATAAGTAGTATTGCGATTGCTAAATGGTTAGCTGACCGCCCTGAAGTTGCGAGAGTGAATCATCCTGCATTAGAACAATGCCCTGGGCATGAATTTTATTGTCGTGATTTTTCTGGTTGTTCAGGTTTGTTTTCTTTTGTTCTTAAAAAACGCCTGTCCGATGAACAGATGTCTGCTTTTTTGGATAATTTTACCTTGTTCCATATGGCATACTCATGGGGTGGCTTTGAATCATTGATTTTAGCTAATCAACCCGAAGAATTAAATGAGATCCGCCCAGTCAGCAATGTGGACTTCACCGGTACGTTAGTTCGAGTTCATATTGGCCTTGAAAATATAGATGATTTAATCGCTGATCTTGATGCAGGTTTTGCTCGAATTAGTTAATTGAAGTCTGATAGATAGAATTAACCTAAAATTACATGTCTATTAATGGCTAGAGAACATAATTGTTTATCTAGCCATTTTTTTAGTAAACATTTCCTTTCCTTCAATGTACTCATTAATTAAATGATTGTGATGTAACTATCATTTATTCACTAAAGAAATCATTTGAACAAAAGTACTAACTTAAATGTGCTAACGTGAAATAGCGCTGTGCATTATTGCGTTCAACAATAAAACGGTTCTTACTTCATATCAATATGAGGTAAGTCGATGGAACGATAGATAAATTTTATCTACTGGAGGTAAAATGAAGTTCAAGATTTGTTTACTTGCTGCATTATTTACGACAAGTGCGGCTTTTGCCGCTGACACAACTGTCGTATTAAAAGAAGCGACCACAACTGGAGAGGGTAAAGCAATCGGTGAAGTCGTTATCTCTGAAACTGAATATGGATTATTGTTCACCCCGAAAATAACTGGGCTACAAGCAGGTATTCATGGTTTTCATATTCATGCCAACCCAAGTTGTGAACCGGGTGAAAAAGAGGGCAAAATAGTGCCTGCATTAAAAGCTGGTGGTCATATGGATCCTGAGAAAACAGGTGTGCATAAAGGTCCTTATGATAATAGCGGCCATTTAGGCGATTTACCGGGCTTAGTGGCAGATGCTAAAGGTAATGCGGATTATGCGGTTCTCGCACCACGGTTAAAGTCGCTTAATGATGTGAGAAATCATGCATTAATGGTACATGTTGGCGGTGATAATTATTCAGACAATCCTGAAGTACTCGGTGGTGGGGGGGCGAGGATGGCCTGTGGGATAATCAAATAATTACTCTTCATACTTCGCGCTGTGGCGGTGTTGGCTGCACTCGGCTACTTGGGTCACATACTTTTGTATGCTCCCCGAGCTATCCTCGCTCGCCGCCTTGCCACAGCACGAATTATTTAGAGTAATATTCTACTAGTTTCTACTGAATTAAATAGGTAACTCCATTTTCCATTTTTTAAGAAAAGTTAGAGCCTTATAGTCAATATTTACCAAATACGGATACGTTGTTCAGGCTCTAAATAGAGTTGGTTGTTTTTATCAACACCGAAGGTTTGGTACCAATCATCGATGTTGCGGACAACGCCATTTGCACGAAACTGATTTGGGCTGTGCGGGTCGGTTAAGATTTTATTACGTTCTGACTCTTTGTTTGACAGTTCTTGCCATGTTCTCGCCCATGAAATAAAGAAGCGTTGTAATCCAGTAGTTCCGTCAATGATAGGGGCTTCGCCATTTGGGTAGTTTTCTTTGACAAACTGTTTGTAGGCACTTAATGCAATATTAAGCCCACCTAAGTCACCAATGTTTTCGCCTAACGTTAGCTGCCCATTGACTTTTTGCCCATCTACATCAAAAGCATTGAATTGGTCGACGAGTTTGTCAGTTTTTTGTTTAAAATGCGTTTTGGCACTTTCACTCCACCAGTTACGCAATTGGCCCGTACCATCATATAAACTACCTTGATCATCAAATCCATGCCCCATTTCATGACCAATAACTGCGCCAATAGCGCCATAGTTATAGGCTGGGTCAACGTTAGGATCAAAAAACGGTGCTTGTAAGATCGCCGCAGGGAAAACGATTTCATTTTGTACTGGATTGAAATAAGCGTTAACGGTTTGTGGTGTCATTCCCCATTCCCATTTGCGAACTGGTTTACCTATTTTGCTGATGGCGTCTTTGTAAGACCATTCATTCACTTGTTTGTAATTACCAAGTAAATCATCTTGTTTGAGATTAATACTATCAAAGTTGTTCCATTGATCTGGGTATCCTACTTTTACAGTAAATTGGTCTAATTTTTTGAGTGCTTCTTGTCGAGTCGCGTCATCCATCCAGTCATTAACTTTCAGACGTGAATTGAATGTTCCTCTCACATAACTGACCAGATCTTTAATTTTTTCTTTTGATTTCGGATCAAAATACTGTTCAACATAGATTTGCCCTAAAGGTTCACCTTGCAGGGCGTTAACTGTTTGTAACGCACGTTCCTGACGGGTACGTTGTTTTTCTATCCCATTGAGTTTTTTCGAGTAAAAATCAAAATTGGCATCAACAAATTGTTGGTTTAAATAACGGGCATTACTGCTAACATATTGGAAAATTAGATAGTCTTTTAGTACCGATATTGGTGTTTGCGCATAAATTTGTGCTGTCTTTTCTACAGCCGTATCGGTTTCTACGACAATTTTTTCTAATTGTTTATCTGAAAGTTGCCAATGATTAATGAAGTTTTCCCATGCAAAACCTTTAGTGAATGCTTTCATTTCTGGCAAGGTCATTGCGTGATAATTTTTGAGGGTATCACGGCGTTCTTCTGGGCTCCATTGTACTTTAGCTATTGATTTTTCGAGGTCAAATATTTGCTGCGCTTTCTTATCGACATCTTTTTCTCCCGCTAATTTTAAAATAGTTTCAATGTAGGCAATATAGCTTTTACGGATTGCTTCCATTTGCGGGGTATCATCAAGATAGTAGTTACGATTTGGTAACCCTAAGCTACCTTGACCGATATAAAGAACATAAGTATCAGGTGATTTTGCATCTAAATCGACCCAATAGGAAATGAGTGAGTTATATGCGGGTAAGGTCATTAAACGGCTTATATCATTATGATCTTTTGCTTGCTTAATTGCGTCTAAGTCGCTTTTTATCGGCGAGATATTCGCTTTTTCAATCGCATCTTCATTTAAATAACTTAAATATAAATTTCGAATATTACGTTGGTTATGGCTAAGAGCGCTTTCTGGTAAGGCTTGTAACTGTTCAATAATTGCCTGTGTTTGTTTTTCGGTATTGAGATACAAATCAACGAAGGAGTTAATACGAGGCATACCTGTAGGTATTTTTGCTTTTTTTATCCAATCCTCATTAACATAACGATAAAAATCATTTCCTGGTTGAATCGAATCAGATAGCACAATTTTTTGTTGACCGTATGAAACTTCTTTTGCATACAAATTAGATGCAAGGGAAACAGTTGATATGCCAATAAGTAAAGCCAATACGTTGATACGCATGCATAAACCTCTCTTTATTAAGGATTTGTATATTCACCTTTAAGTTGTAAAAGCTAAGGTGAATCTAACAACATAATATTTTTATTATTCAATCATACTTCAGAAAAAATTTAATTCTACTTTGCAAAATCTTACGTCGGCTGATGATTTTGTATGACTTAGATGAAATTTTATCATCATGCTATTTATTCTTATCTAAATAATGATATATTAGTTATATAGAACATAATCTATATTTCTTTTAGTTATAACTAATATTTTTTAGCTATAGCGATTGGCAAGTCGCTTTGTAAGAGGTAGACCTAAAAATGAAATTGCAGCAATTGCGTTATATTGTTGAAGTCGTCAATCACGACTTGAATGTCTCCTCTACAGCCGAAGGATTATTCACTTCACAGCCGGGGATCAGTAAACAGGTTCGTATGCTTGAAGATGAGCTTGGTATTCAAATATTTGCTCGTAGTGGTAAACATTTAACACATGTCACTCCCGCAGGTGAAGAGGTAGTTCGTATATCAAGGGAAGTTTTGTCTAAAATTGATGCGATACGCTCAGTAGCGGGGGAACATACTTACCCAGATAGAGGCAGCCTTAGCATTGCAACTACGCATACACAAGCTCGTTATGCATTACCTCCGGTGATTAAAGGGTTTATTGAGCGTTACCCTAATGTCTCTTTACATATGCAGCAAGGGACGCCAACACAGATAGCAGAAGAAGTGTGCAAAGGTAATAGTGATTTTGCAATCGCAACAGAAGCATTACACCTTTATAGCGATTTGATCATGTTACCTTGCTACCACTGGAACCGTTGTGTGGTCGTACAAAAAGATCATCCATTAGCCACCAAAAAGAACGTGACTATTGAAGATATCGCACAATATCAAATTGTGACCTATACCCACGGTTTTACAGGTCGTTCAGAACTGGATATTGCATTTCAAAAAATAGGATTAGAGCCAAAAATAATTTTTACTGCAACGGATGCTGATGTGATTAAAACCTATGTTCGGTTAGGGCTTGGTATTGGGATTATCGCAAGTATGGCAGTTGATCCCGTTAATGATAGTGATTTAGTTATTATTGATATGCGTGATAAATTCAGTTATAGCACTACAAAAATAGGATTCAAAAAAACCAGTTTCTTACGTAGCTACATGTATGATTTTATGTGGCGTTTTGCACCGCATTTAACCCGAGATGTGGTAGATAAAGCAGTTGCATTGCGAAATAATGAAGATATAGAAGCGTTTTTTAAAGATATAAAACTCCCTATAATTTGATTTTCTTTGCCTTTTAGCCCATAGCGTTGTTGGCTTCAAACATAAACCCTAGTCACGTAGTTATCTACGCTCCTAGGGATTTGTGTTTTTGCCGCCTAGTTATGGGCTAAAATGCTTTGAAAATAATTTAAATGTACATTGTTCAAAAATTAAAAATCAAATTTAAATCCCTTCGAAATGTAATGATAAAGGTGGTTATTTGCCTTAAGTTCACATCTTAGCCTAAATTATCCTACACTAAAGTGTGTTTCATTGTGTATTTGGCACGAAATCAATAAATGAAATTTTTTGAGCAACTATGATTAAAAGAGGTTTATAAAAAATAATGGTGATTGACGTGTGGTATTGCCATCGTCATAAAAAACCAAGGAGGAGTTATGTCGTTGAATCTAAAAACACAAAGTGCAGCGGTGCTCGATATTGGAAACAAGCAATATAATTACTTTAGTTTAGCACTTGCCGAAAAAAAGTTAGGTGATGGAGCTCGGTTACCTAAATCCCTCAAAGTTCTACTCGAAAATCTATTACGTAATATTGATGGTAAGTCAGTGGTTGAACAGGACTTACAAGCCATTATTGATTGGCAAAAAGAAGCCCATGCAGAAAGAGAAATCGCCTACCGACCTGCGCGGGTTCTCATGCAAGATTTTACAGGTGTACCTGCTGTAGTGGATCTCGCGGCAATGCGAGAAGCGGTTAAGTCATTGGGTGGAAATGTTAACCAAGTTAATCCCTTATCACCAGTAGACCTTGTTATCGACCATTCCGTGATGGTGGATGAATTTGGGTCAAAAAATGCATTTGGGGAAAACGTTGAAATAGAAATGCAACGTAACCATGAACGTTACTTATTTTTACGCTGGGGTCAAAAAGCGTTTAATCGTTTTAGAGTTGTTCCACCGGGAACCGGTATTTGCCATCAAGTTAACCTTGAATATTTAGGTAAAACGGTGTGGCATGAAGAAACCGACGGTAAGTTATATGCTTATCCAGATACTTTAGTGGGAACCGACTCACATACCACGATGATTAATGGATTAGGCGTACTTGGCTGGGGTGTTGGTGGTATTGAAGCTGAGGCCGCAATGCTAGGTCAGCCGGTATCGATGCTAATTCCAGATGTGGTTGGATTTAAATTAATCGGTAAGTTGCCCGAAGGTATAACGGCAACGGATTTAGTGTTAACTGTCACGCAAATGCTGCGAAAACACGGTGTCGTTGGTAAATTTGTTGAATTTTATGGTGATGGATTAGCTGATTTACCATTGGCTGATAGAGCAACTATCGCCAATATGGCCCCAGAATATGGTGCAACCTGTGGATTCTTCCCTGTGGATGACGTGACACTTGCCTATATGAGATTAACGGGTCGCAGTGAAGATGATATTGCGCTGGTGGAGCTTTACAGTAAAGTGCAGGGACTTTGGCGCCATCAAGGGGATGAGCCCATATTTACCAGCTCATTAGAATTGGATATGTCTACCGTAGAATCTAGCCTTGCAGGCCCAAAACGCCCACAAGATAGAGTCGAACTGAGCCAAGTTCCAGTCGCATTTCGCGGTGCGGTTGAATTAGAAGTGAATAAAAAAGATAGAAACGCACATCCAACGGTTAATTATAAAAATCAATCCTTTGAATTAACCGATGGTGCAGTTGTGATTGCCGCTATTACATCTTGTACCAATACTTCGAACCCAAGTGTTTTAATGGCCGCAGGGCTTTTAGCGCAAAAAGCGGTTGAAAAAGGGTTATCGCGTAAGCCATGGGTGAAATCATCTTTGGCACCGGGCTCTAAAGTTGTTACTGATTATCTCGCCTTAGCCGGATTAACGCCTTATCTTGATAAATTAGGTTTTAACCTAGTGGGTTATGGATGTACTACCTGTATAGGTAACTCAGGGCCATTACCAACACCAATTGAAGATGCGATAAAACAAACCGACTTGACAGTAGGAGCTGTATTATCGGGTAACCGTAATTTTGAAGGCCGAATCCATCCATTAGTCAAAACCAACTGGTTAGCTTCACCACCTTTAGTTGTTGCTTATGCGCTTGCAGGTAATATGAATATCAATCTTAAAGTAGAGCCTTTAGGAGTAGATAAACAAGGTAATGATGTTTATCTCAAAGATATTTGGCCAACAAGTGCAGAAATTGCTTTAGCGGTTGAAAAAGTGAAAACGGATATGTTCCGTAAAGAATATAGCGCAGTTTTTGATGGTGATGATGCATGGCGTTCATTAGAAGTTGAAAGTTCATCAACCTATCATTGGCAAGCTGATTCTACTTATATTCGTCATCCGCCATTTTTTGAAAATATGCGTGCAGTCCCTGATGTGATTGAAGATATTCAAGGGGCAAGTATTTTAGCCATTTTGGGTGATTCGGTCACGACTGACCATATCTCGCCGGCGGGTAACATTAAAAAAGACAGCCCAGCGGGACGTTATCTCCAAGAGCATGGTGTGAATTCTGCTGATTTTAACTCTTATGGTTCACGTCGTGGTAACCATGAAGTGATGATGCGCGGTACATTTGCTAACATTCGTATCCGTAATGAAATGGTGCCGGGTGTTGAGGGGGGATATACATTACATATTCCAACAGGTAAGCAAATGGCAATCTATGATGCGGCTATGTTGTATCAGCAAGAAAAACGACCATTAGCGATTATTGCGGGTAAAGAATATGGTTCAGGCTCTAGTCGTGACTGGGCTGCGAAAGGAACCAATTTACTGGGCGTTAGGGTGGTAATAACGGAATCTTATGAGCGTATTCACCGTTCTAATCTTATTGGTATGGGCGTGATTCCCCTTGAATTTACTCATGGGATGACACGTAAAACATTAGGTTTGAAAGGCGATGAAAGAATCGATGTGGCATCGTTGCAATCATTGACACCAGGGCAAGATATCATCGTTAGAATTACTTATGGAAACGGTGATATTAAAGAAATAACCACTCGTTGTCGTATTGATACGGCAACAGAAATGGAATATTACCGTCATGGCGGAATATTGCATTATGTGATTAGACAAATGCTTCATTAGCACCAAAGTGTAAACGCCTGCATGAACTTACATCGCAGGCGTTTTTTATTTCATATTGCTTGATGAATATTGTTTTTTCTCAATATTTTAATGTTGTTTCTAAGTTATGGTGATAGCAGTTGTTTGAGTTGTTGGGAGAAATGAATTAAACCTGTTGAACATCAAATATTGTACTTTTAGTGCTTTATGTGAAGTTAACCATGAACCAGTTTGTTTTTTTTGATTACATTTACGATATATAGCTTGTAGTCTGATTTAATGAAGTAACAGCATCTATTGAAAATAACGTAAAGGAAATAAATATGGCAGAGATCCATGAAATTGATTTTTATAAAGGTGCTTTATGGGCAGCAGATATTCTTGTAAGTACTTCCCATTGTGTGGGAGCGAATGATGAAGTCCGAGATATTTTAGAACATATTCCCAATTTATATTCCATTGTGATGCAAACGCCAGAAACTGAAGTCCACGATTTACGATTATATGCCGATAAAGAATTTCCATTAGGAATGAATGCTGATTATTCCTCAATCTCAATTGCCCCCCTAAAAGATTTCTTCGAAATTTTTCCTATGTTAGATCAAAGCATTGATAGCATTGCCGCTGAAGTTGATTCATGGGGAGTGATAGCAAAAACATCAGCGGGTAAATCAGATTTACTTATTGCAGGCTTATTAACTGAGGAATCAGCTCAAGTATATGCGCAGTCATTATCTAAACAGCTTGAATTACAGCGTAAAAAATAAAAAAAAGAATATAAACCATACTAGTTATGTATGAAGTTTAGTCATAAGTGCCCAAAAACCCAGTCACTGTATTTACGTACAGTGGTTGGGTTTTTTTATTAGCTTTATATTACTTTTTTGTTTGGTCGCTTCACTTCTTTTCCGGATAAGTCAGTTATTTTCCGAATAAATCATTGCTTTTCATAGTAAGTAAATTGTCTTGTATCCATTAGGTGAATATTCTCCTTGTGCAATATATTTTTGCGGAAAAATTATTTATTTTATAAAGGAAATTAATACTATGATAAGTCAAGCAAGTCGTTTTGTTGCTGCATTTAACAAGCTGGAAAGTTCTGATAAAGTGTCTAAAAAGCCACTCAATGAACTCAGTAAACTCGTTAACAACATTGAAAAAATAGTGAATAGTTCTGAAGCTAAAAGTTTAACATTTGCTGGAACTAAGTCGTTAGAATCACGTTTCAATGCACTCGATATTAAATTAAATAAACAAAATTCAGGAATGCTAAAAGAAAAAAGTACAAAATTAGAAAGTATTAAACAGTCATTTTTAAAATCATTGAGTAAAATTGAAGGTAACGAGCTAGCAAATGAAAAAAGAACCTTAACCAAAGAGTTGTCATTGAGTAGCACTGCCTTAACAGATGTTCAGCAAAATTTGAAGCAGATTGAAAACAAAGTAAAAGATAATGATAACAATTTGAAAATTTGCAGTGACCCTTCGGAGTCTGCCAAATTATTGAAAAGTTTCAAAGAAAAGAATAGCTCGATTGATAATCAAATTACTCAGAAAAAATCAGAAGGTAGTGATAAAATTAAAAAAATGGATGACCAGATTAAGAATGTAAAAAGCAATTTATTAGGTCAGATAAAGCAAATAGCTGGTGATAAATTTTCCGGTATTAAAGAGGACTTACGTAAGGCTGAGGCTGGAAAAATTTTTGAGTCTGATAAAAATGGTTTAGGGGCTACTTCGTGGAAAGCTCATATTAATGATAGTAGCTATGCAATGGAAAAGTTTGGCTTTAAACTTGTTAGCGGGCACCGCGAATACTCTAGTAAAGGCAAAGAACTAAATTCTACTGCATCGAAATTTAATGAATTAGTGAAGAACTATTTAGATCCATCATCTACAGTAAATAACCTGAAAATGGAAAAACAAAAGTTCACTGCAAAGTTAGATAACCAACTAACTGAGTTGGAAAATAATAAAAAGTTCACTTCAGTAGATGATCTTAAAAATGAAATTAAGGTATTTGAACAAGATAAAATAGTACTGAATGAGTCTAAGTTAGAAAATCAAAAAAATATTAGAATGTTAGAGTCGAAGATTCAACGTTTAGATGAAAAATTAACCGAAAATAGTAAAAAGCAAAATGATTTAACTAAATTTATGGGCAAGTAAAATTTAGTTATAAGCGTTGAATTGTATATGGCCGCATGAATATATTGGCGGCCATATACATTAAAATTGGAAATTATAAAATTTTATCTTCAGCAAGTTGCAATGCAAAATAAGTAAAGATGAGGTCAGCACCCGCTCGTTTAATTGAGCCTAATGTTTCAAGTGTTACTCGAGTCTCATCGATAGCACCAGCTTGAGCTGCAAATTTAATTTGCGCATATTCACCACTGACTTGATAAGCCCCAATGGGTAATTGTGTACATTCACGTAAATCACGAATGATATCAAGATACGCACCCGCGGGTTTAACCATCAATGCATCAGCGCCTTCTTGTACATCAATTAATGATTCGCGAATAGCTTCACGGCGGTTCATTGGATTCATTTGATAGGTTTTTCTATCACCTTTAAGACAAGAACCTGCGGCATCACGGAATGGGCCATAAAGTGCTGAGGCAAATTTAGTGGAGTAAGACATGATAGCGGTATCTGTAAAACCCGCGGTATCAAGAGCATGGCGAATTGCTGCAATTTGTCCATCCATTGCTGCGGATGGCGCAATGAAATCAGCCCCTGCGCGCGCTGCGGCAACAGCTTGTAAACCGAGATTATGAATAGTGGTGTCGTTATCAACGATATCACCATGCATTACGCCGCAATGTCCATGAGAGGTATATTCACAAAAACATGTATCTGACATGACAATCATTTCAGGAACTGTGTCTTTACATATACGTGACATACGTGAAACTAGGCCATTTTCATGCCATGCATCACTCCCTGTTTCATCAAGGTGATGCGAAACACCAAATGTCATTACGGATTTAATGCCTGCGTTGGCAATGCGTTCAATTTCATAAGCCAAACGCTTTTCAGGGATGCGCATGACGCCCGGCATACTTTTAATTGGCATATAATCATCGAGTTGTTCTTCAACAAAAATAGGCAAACACAAGTCATTTAGTGATAGGTGAGTTTCTTGAAATAGGGCGCGAAATTGTTCATTTTTACGCAATCTTCTCATGCGCTGAATGGAATGCAGGTTATTCACAATATCTCCTTGCAGTATGAAAAATAGGTATAATTGGCAGCAATTATTGACATATTTATCAAGGTAATAATATTGCAGACAGTATAAACCTTATAAAAAGAATGTGAATATGACAATGCGTAAATGTCTAACATTTGATTGTTATAATCGGATATATAAATAAGGCGTAATTGGAGGAAGGAAGCGCGGGGGCGCACTTCCTTTAGATACGATTATTGATGCTTAAATAACAAATGACCCATTTTTTCAGCTTTGACATCAAGGTAGTGCGCATTGCTAGGATTACGTCCAACAATTAAAGGTACGCGTTCTACAACATTAATTCCGGCTTCACGCATGATATCAATTTTCTGCGGGTTATTGGTCAATAAACGAACTTCATTTATGCCTAATAGTTTATACATGTCAGAACAAAGCGTAAAATCACGCTCATCGGCTTTAAAACCCAGTTTGAGATTAGCTTCTACGGTATCAAAACCCTGATCTTGTAATGCATAGGCACGAATTTTATTGAGTAGGCCAATATTCCTACCTTCTTGACGATGGTAAAGAAGAACACCTCGACCTTCTTTGCTAATCTGAGAGAGTGCGGCTTCTAATTGAAATCCACAATCACAACGTAAGCTGAATAATGCATCACCCGTTAAGCATTCAGAATGAATACGACTAAGAATAGGCACAGAGCCGGTAATATCACCAAAAACTAGTGCTACGTGATCATGACCTGTGGCGATTTCTTCAAAGCCAACCATCAGAAATTCGCCAAATGGAGTGGGTAATTTTGCTTCGGCTACGCGTTTTAGCTGCATATTTTCATTCATTAGTTAAAGTAACTCTTGCTTAATTATTAACGTTAATCGATATAAACTACATTGAGTTTAAAATATCGATACTCTATAACGTTTAGCATATAGAGGCTGACACCTTTGCACACTGCCAGCGGTATATTACTATAGCAGAGTTAAGGAAGAGTGAATGTAATATTTATGTATAGGAAATAACTTATCTGTATGGAATACATGAGATGAAAAAAAACGTTTATATTGTTACCTGTTTTGCTGTGTTGTTGTTAATTCCACCGATTATATTAATGATGATAGGATGGAATTGGTCACCTGAAAATCAGCCAAAATCGATGAAGTGGATACTTTGGCTAACCGATACGGCAGGCGCACCTTATAGCATTGTTACTTCTCTCATTTTCGTTTCTATCACATTATTTGTGTTCCGTTCACAACGTCATTTATTCGTTAAATTGATCGCTATTATGATTTTTTGCATATTAGCCATGCAGGGTCTTAAGTCGATACTTAAAAGTTATTTTCAAGAGCCTAGACCCTATATTGTTTGGATAGAACAACAATATGATATTTCAAATTCAGAATTTTATGATTTAACACGGCTACAACGTGCAGAGCTAGTTCAAACAACGGTGAACCAAAATGAAAACGTTCCAAACTGGCAGCTTGCGCATTGGCAATCAGAAACTGGTTACTCATTTCCTTCTGGGCATATGTTATTTGCTGCTGGTTGGGCATTGCTACTGATAGGGCTGTTATGGCAACGTCGCCAATATACATTTTGTTTATTTTTAGCTATTTGGGCAGAAGGAATTGGATTTAGTCGTATGATTTTGGGGATGCACTGGCCAATAGATATAATTGTTTCTATTATTATTAGCGGTTGTTTTGCCATTTTTGGGTATGCATTATTCGATTATAAACTCTCAAATAAGATGGTTGATCGTGATTGCAATTAGAGACTGAAAATAGGTGTTTTATTTTAGTTAAAGTAGTTTGTATAAAATAAATTACTTTGTCTGAATGCGCCGGAAATGCTACCTTATCAGGTAGATATTTTAGGATCATAAGAACTGACAACGGGAACAAATGTGAAATATTTTCTGATTTTATTACTAGCGGTCGCTTTTTTTATCATTTCGATTAAGCTGGGCTCAAGCAATTATAAGGTAAATAAATTTAAATAACTGATAGCAAAAGGGGATTTTTCTTTATCATCTCTGCTTGCATTACTTTTTGGTGTCGGTTTTGTGCTTGGTTGGCTAATCTGTGCAGTCTTTTATTTACGCACTGTTGTAAGTCTTAAAAATGCACGACGTAAAATTAAACGTTTAGAGTCACAATTAGAGGTTGGAGATAAAAAAACTTCAGAGTCAACCTCGATAGTGACAGCTCAGGATAAGGAATAGTCCTGTATGTTTGAGTTGCTGTTTCTGTTGCTACCTGTTGCCGCAGCATACGGTTGGTACATGGGGCGTAGAAGCGTTCAACAAGATAAGCAGCAACATGCGAATCGCTTGTCACGTGATTACGTAACAGGCGTGAATTTTCTATTATCCAATCAACAAGATAAAGCGGTTGATCTATTTTTGGATATGTTGAAAGAAGATAGCTCTGCTTTTGAAGCCCATCTCACTTTAGGTAATTTATTTCGCTCTCGCGGCGAAGTTGAACGCGCAATTCGAATTCACCAGTCGCTGGTGGAAAGTGCCTCTCTTTCATTTGAACAACGACTTTTAGCAACTCAGCAGTTAGGTCGAGATTATATGACTGCTGGAGTTTATGACCGTGCTGAGAATATGTTTCAACAACTTACTGATGAAATCGATTTCAAACAAAGTGCATTACAATCTTTACTAAGTATTTATCAGTTAACCAGTGATTGGAGCAAAGCGATAGATGTTGCGGGTAAACTAGTCAAGCTAGGTAACGATGAGCTACGTGAACAAATTGCCCATTTTTACTGTGAACTTGCGACTCAGCAACTCGGTAGTGATGATCTTGATGATGCTCTGAATTTACTTAATAAAGCGGCTCAAGCGGATAAAAATTGTGCGCGGGTTTCAATTATGAAAGGGCGCATTTTTATTGAACAAGCTAACTTTGAAAAAGCAATTAATGTTTTAAAGCAAGTTTACGAACAAGATCGTGAACTTGTCGCAGAGGCTTTACCTCTTCTTTATGACTGCTACCAACATACTGGCGATTCTGATGAGTGGGAAGATTACTTACGTCAATGTGTTGCAGGCAATTCAGGTGCGATTGCCCAACTGTATTTGGCTGATATCATCGCAGAAAAACAAAATCGAGAAGCGGCTGCCAGTTACGTTAATGATCAAATACAACGTCATCCAACCATGCGCTTATTTTATCGTTTGATGGATTACCACCTCCAAGAAGCAGAAGATGGTCGGGCGAAAGAAAGTTTGATTTTATTGCGTAAAATGGTTGGTGAGCAAATTAAAACAAAACCTGATTATCGCTGTCATAAATGCGGATTTACCTCACATTCACTCTATTGGCATTGTCCATCTTGTCGCTCTTGGGACACTATCAAGCCAATAAGAGGATTAGATGGTCAGTGACAACGTCACCTTTTCAATTATTACAACTCAATTAAAGGCTATGAAATGATTTCCTCAACTGAGAACCAGACCTGCGTAATGACGCATTCGCCTGTCATTGTTGCGCTTGATTACGATGATGCAAATGCGGCGTTAGCCTTTGTTGATCGTCTTGACCCACGTGATTGCCGTCTAAAAGTGGGTAAAGAGATGTTTACTTTCAATGGTCCTCAATTCGTTAAGTCACTTCATGAGCGTGGATTTGATGTTTTCCTTGATTTAAAATTCCATGATATTCCAAATACGGTTGCTCGAGCTGTCGCAGCATCTGCTGAAATGGGGGTGTGGATGGTGAATGTGCATGCTAGTGGTGGTGCTCGTATGATGGAAGCTGCGCGTAATTCACTGGAAGTCTATGGCAAGGATGCACCATTATTAACAGCTGTAACTGTGCTGACTAGCATGGATGAGTCTGATCTTATTGGCGTTGGTATTAATGCAACCCCCGCGGAACATGCAGAACGTCTTGCTCTACTTACCAAACAATGTGGTCTTGATGGTGTCGTCTGTTCAGCCCATGAAGCTATTCGTCTAAAAGATTTATGTGGCAACGATTTTAAATTAGTCACGCCTGGTATTCGCCCATTAGGCAGTGATATTGGCGATCAACGCCGTATTATGACGCCACAAGATGCGGTAAAAGCAGGGGTTGATTATATGGTCATTGGTCGTCCCATTACGCGTAGTGATAACCCAACTTTGACGTTGCAACAAATTAATCAGTCAATCAAGGGGTTATAATGAATGACTCAAATAGCCGTTTAGTTTATAGCACTGATGTTGGTCGTATTGAAGAAGAGAAAATTGAATCAGAAAGACCAAAAGGTGATGGCATTGTTAGGATTCGTCGTGAAACATCAGGACGAAAAGGTAAAGGTGTATGCGTTGTGACTGGCCTTGATCTTGATGATAATGCACTTAGTTTACTCGCCGCTGAATTAAAAAAGAAGTGTGGTTGTGGCGGTGCAGTTAAAGACGGTAATATTGAGATCCAAGGTGAAAAGCGTGACTTTATCAAGCAACTTCTTGAAGCCAAAGGATTTAAAGTTAAATTAGCTGGTGGTTGATTCGCTAATTAATCCAGTAGCATTGAAAAGTAAGGGGAAATCAAATGTTTCCCCTTATTATTGAATCTGAGCCCAGCTGGCTATGGTCTATTTGACCTGCCGACCAATAATACCACCAACCGCTGCACCACCGATCGTTCCTAGTGGACTACCATCAGTGAGTATTGCCCCACCAACTGCACCTACGCCAGCGCCGATTGTCGTATGTTTATCTCGTTTCGACATGTTTGAGCATGCGCCCACACTGATAGCGATAGTCGTTACAATAACAAAAGATAGAATGCGTTTGCTTAGAGTATTCATTTTATTGATCCTTAAATTCAAATTATTACATGTTTAAAATATCATGGTCGTTGATTTAACAAATAAGAATAATCAGGAATAAATATCAATAAATGTAGATTTTTTAACGTTAAATGCGATTTTTGTGTTAAGGCTAAAAAATAAAAGACTACTGACGATTTTGTCAGCAGTCTTTAGATAATAGCACAATTGTTACTATGCCGCAGGGCGAGCAACGATATTTCGAGTTTCCATACGAACTTCGGCAATATTGACATCAATGATGTCGTTAAGCTGATAAGCTTTTTCACCTTTAATCAGAACACACCCAGTTTCTTGGCTGCATTGAACTTCATCGCGTACGCTATGAAGGAATGGCGCAGGGATGAAAGCGACCGCACCATTGCCAGTCAGTCTGACTCGAATACCGCCACGGGTAATATCAATAATTTCAGCAGGAAATTTTTTATCAGTACCTTCAAATGGCTTCAAGAATCGGGAATATAACCAATCTCCAACGTCTCGTTCAGCCATACGGTTAGCTCGGCGACGCTCAGCCAGTTTAAGTGACAGTTCTTCATTCGGCTTATTGGTTGATGGTTTACCGGCAATAATGGACTTTAACAGGCGGTGGTTGACAATATCGGTATATTTACGAATTGGAGATGTCCATGTTGCATAAGCATTAAATCCTAAGCCAAAATGTGGGCCTGGATCGGCTTTAATTTCTGCAAATGTCTGATAACGGCGAATACGGTTATCTAAAAATTGGGTAGGTTGTGAATCTAATTGAAGGCGTAATTGGCGGAATCCTTCAAGTGAAAGTAGTGACTCCGCTGTTGTTTCAATACCGTTATCTTTAAGGGTTTGAACTACTTGATCAATTTGTAATGGGTCAAAGCCCATATGTACGTTAAAGACACCAAAACCTAATTTATTTTTTAATACAGACGCAGCGCACAGATTTGACGTTATCATGGCTTCTTCGACAATGCGATTAGCACTACGACGGCTTTCTGAAACGATGTCAACGACATCACCTTTATCATCTAACACAAAGCGGTAATCCGGTCTGTCTTTAAACACGAGTGCATGATCATCACGCCACTGTAGGCGTTTATCTGCCATCTCTTTTAATAACAGAATTTGTTGCTTGTCGCTTTCATTCTTTGGCTGCCAACTACCTGTATTTTCTAGCCAATCAGAAAGTTCATCATAAACTAGCTTAGATTTTGACTCTACCCATGCACTGAAAAATTCAATATTTTCAGAAATAGAACCATCTTGGTGGATCAAGGCAACACAAACTAAGGCTGGCCGACGCTCATTTGGACGTAAGGAACATAGATTGTCAGATAATATGCGCGGTAGCATCGGGATATTAAAACCCGGTAAATAGTTAGTGAAAGAGCGGGAAAGGGCGAGTTTATCGAGCTCACTTCCTTCGCTGATATAGCTAGTTGGGTCAGCAATGGCGATAAATAATTTTAAATCGCCGTTTTCAGTTTTTTCAATATAAAGCGCATCATCCATATCTTCAGTGCTTGCACTATCAATAGTTACAAAATGCAGCTCAGTTAAATCAACACGTTCAATACCCTGATCATCACGTTCACAGTCAACCATTTGTGGTTCATCACGGTCTAATTGGTGACGGCGTAACGTTACCCACCAAGGAGCAAAATGGTCAGCGCCATCAGTAATGTATTCAGTGATGTCTGCATAAAATGCCTTATCACCTTTTAAGGGATGGCGACGCATTTGTGCGACGGCCCAGTCATCTTGTTTGAATTGATGTGTAATTCCATCTATTGGGCGACAGGAAATAGCGTCTTTTAATAAAGGATGATCGGGGATAATAAATAATCGATTGTCGTTTTCTTTTTTCTGAATTTTACCGACAAAACGTTCAAGAAAAGGTTCTACAAGCTCTTCTGGCTCTACAAATTCACGGTCTTTATCTGTATGTACGGAGGCAATAACGCGGTCACCATGCATGACTTTTTTCATCTGCGGAGGTGGGATAAAGTAACTTTTTTGTCCATCAACTTCTAAAAAACCGAAACCTTTTTCAGTACCTTTAACTAGGCCTTCAACTCGGGGGGTTTGGGCATGTAATTTTTGTTTAAGCTGTGCGAGCAATGGGTTATCTTGAAACATACTTACCATTTATTTTGTGAGGTTGAGTTTGACTCTATTGTTACGTAAGACAAAGTATTAGGGCAAGAAAAAAATGCGCTTTTAACCATATCTGAGAGCTAATAGGAATTAACTAAAGGTTAATAACGATTAGCTGAGAGTCAAATTTATTAATTTTCAGGATATACTTTGTCTTTGAATTCGCATAAATCTTCGATAATACAAGAGCCGCAACGCGGTTTTCGCGCAATGCAAGTATATCTGCCATGTAGTATAAACCAATGATGACAATCAACTTTAAACTCTGCTGGGACGACTTTTAATAACTTATCTTCGACTTCAACGACATTTTTACCTGATGCGAAATTGGTACGATTACAAACTCTAAAAATATGCGTATCAACAGCAATTGTTGGCCAACCAAATGCAGTATTCAGTACTACATTGGCTGTTTTACGACCAACACCCGGTAAAGCTTCAAGCGCTTCACGGTCTTCTGGAACTTGGCTATTATGTTTTTCAATTAAAATTTTACAGGTTTTAAAAACACTTTCAGCTTTAGTATTAAATAAGCCAATGGTTTTTATATATGATTTTATGCCATCGACACCCAGAGCCATGAGCTTTTCTGGGGTATTTGCAACAGGATATAATTTTGCGGTTGCTTTATTAACACTGACATCAGTTGCTTGCGCTGAAAGCAATACCGCAATAAGTAACTCAAAAGGGGAGTTAAATTTTAACTCCGTTGTTGGATGAGGATTGTTATCGCGTAGGCGAGTTAGAATCTCAAGGCGTTTTGATTTATTCATTGCTCACATAATATTAATTTAAGAAATATGACTACCGCACCCTTGTTGTTTTTCATATTCGCGGGCTGGTTGTTGATCCAGTTTCAGGGCGGCTCTTTTTTTCATTTTTTCATCTATCAAATACTTACAGGCTAACATTAAGGCTAAGCCAATAAATGCACCTGGGGGCAGCATAGCGAGTAAAAATGGTGAGTCAAGGTGTAAGACTTCAATTCTTATGGATTTAGCCCATGATCCTAGTAATAAATCGGCACCATCAAATAGGGTTCCATTGCCTAAAATTTCACGCATTGCGCCAAGCACAAAAAGTGCAGCGGTAGCACCAAGTCCCATTGCTAAGCCATCTATCGCAGATAAATGGACAGGATTTCGTGACGCATAAGCTTCGGCGCGCCCAATGACGATACAGTTTGTAACGATAAGAGGGATAAATATTCCAAGTGATTCATATAAGCCAAAGGCATAGGCATTAATAAGCATTTGAACAGCACTAACAACCGAAGCGATGATCATAACATAAATTGGGATACGTATTTCTGCCGGAACCCAGCGGCGAAAGGCAGAGATAGCGACATTAGTACAAATTAGAACTAACGTCGTGGCTAATCCAAGCCCCAATGCGTTGGTTGCTGTTGAAGAAACCGCTAATAATGGGCATAAACCCAATAATTGCACTAGAGCAGAGTTATTTTTCCATAACCCTTGAACCATCAGATCTTTCGATTCACTCATTATTATTCATCCCCGCAAATAGGGTAACTCGATAATTCTTGCTGTATATGTTGCATAAATACAGCGGTACGTTTTGTGGCATTAACAACCGCTCTGGGGGTTATCGTTGCGCCAGTGAATTGGTCGAATTCACCACCATCTTTTTTTACTGCCCATTTAGGGTCGTTATCGGATTCCATTTTTTTACCACTAAAATGGGTTATCCAATCAGAAATACGTGTTTCAATTTTATCACCAAGACCTGGTGTTTCATGATGCTCAGTCACTCGGACTCCTAGTACCGTACCTTTGAAATCCGCACCAACTAAAAGATGAATAGCACCTGAATAACCGTCGCGAGCGGTACTTTCTAATGCGGCTGCAACGGGTTCACCATTTTTTCGGGCTATGTAAAGCCGTCTTGGTAGTTTATTACCTAAAACAGATTCATTGGTGACAAGATAACACTCTTTGGCCAAATCATTATCATATAGCTCAGATGGCACGACTTGATCGAGTAATTTCTTTTGTACGAGAGCTGCTTGTTCCGCAATAGTTTCTTTAGTCAAAGTATAGACTGCGGCACTTAGTGCGGTAGTTCCCGCAGCAAATAGTGCTAAAATTGTACTATGGCGTCGCATCGTATTTAACATATTGGTTTCCTACTTATGTCCATGTCCGTACGCGCGAGGCTGCGTATAGTAGTCAATTAATGGCACTGTAATATTGGCCAATAATACCGCAAAGGCGACGGCATCTGGATATCCACCATAAACGCGTATTACCCAGACTAAAAATCCAATCATGATACCAAATATAATTCGGCCCTTAGGTGTCGTTGAGGCGGTGACTGGGTCGGTTGCGATAAAAAATGCTCCAAGCATCGTTGCGCCTGATAACAATTGAACTAAAGGTTGCGAATAACGGCCATCATCAATTAACCAACTGATGATAGAGAAAAATGCTAAAGTGCCGATAAATGCGACAGGGATCTGCCAGCTAATAATACGGCGGTTAAGCATAATCAAACCACCAATAAGATAAGCAATATTGACCCATTGCCAACCTATACCAGCAAGAGACCCTTGCAAAATAGGTTGCTGTAATACTTCAGATATAGAGTGGGTTAATAAACCTGTTTTAAAACTATCTAAAGGTGTTGCTTGGCTCATGCCATCGACACCCATCCGTAACTGCTCTAAAGTAACTCCAGTGGGAGTATGACCACTCATAATGACAGATAAGCTATCCATTGCAGAAATAGAAAGCGTTTGTAATTCTTGTGGGGGTAACCAGTTAGTCATTTGGACGGGAAATGAAATAAGTAAGACAACATAACCAACCATTGCCGGATTAAATGGATTTTGCCCTAATCCACCATAACACTGTTTGGCAATAATAATGGCAAATACAGTACCGAGTACAATAAGCCACCAAGGTGCTAATGGCGGTAAACTTACGCCAAGTAATAAGGCAGTTACAATCGCTGAATTATCTTTCAGTACGGGAAGTATAGGTTGTTTGCGTAAGCGAATTGCAATAGCTTCTGTTATAGTCGCCGTCACCATCGCTAAAATAATTTGATAAAGTGTACCGATACCAAAAAAATAGGTTTGAACAGCAATACCGGGGATTGCTGCAAGTAAAACCCAGAACATTATCTGACTGGTACTTTGCCTATCATGAGTAAATGGGGCACTAGCTATTTTTAATCGGCGATTTTTCGCATCAAGTGGCCTAAATTTCATCTTTTATCACTTACTCTGTAGTTGTCTGTTCATTTTGTTTCTGAGTTTGCTTCGCTTTCACGCGGGCAATTGCTGCAGCTACTGCAATTTTACGGGGATCAGTTTCTTCTTCAATTGGCATCTGCGCGGCAGGAGCTAGTTCATCTTCAATCGTCACTTGTGTCGCTAATTCCGTTTGTGCTTGGGCTAGTTTTTTGGCTTTTGCACGTGCAATCGCAGCTGCGACTGCCGCTTTGCGTGGGTCAACTTCCGTTTCGGTTGATGTTGTCACTGTTTCCGTGGCTATCGATTCAGGTTGAGATTGCTCTTGTGCCGCTTTTTTGGCTTTTGCACGCGCAATCGCTGCTGCGACCGCCGCTTTACGCGGGTCAACTTCCGTTTCGGTTGATGTTGTCACTGTTTCTGTGGCTATCGATTCAGGTTGAGATTGCCCTTGTGCCGCTTTTTTGGCTTTTGCACGTGCAATCGCAGCTGCGACTGCCGCTTTGCGTGGGTCA